>NZ_CEETRO010000013.1:0-82309 GCF_979366545.1 Vogesella perlucida | reverse complement strand
TACCGCTACCCACGCCGACGCTGACACCGACGGCACCGCCGCTGCTGCTGTTGCTGCCGGTGGTGTCGCTGCGGTTTTGTGCAGACTGCAGGGTGATGTCGCGGGCGGCGTCCAGCGTGACGTTCTGCGCCTTGATGCTGCTGCCGATCACCGCCAGGTCGCCGTTTTGGGGGACGCCGTCGGTGCCTTTGCTGCCGTCGCCGGTGGCGGTGATGTGCACATTGCGCCCGGCGTTGAGCTCGCTGCTGCTGGCGTTGCTGCTGCTGGTCTGGCTTTGGCTCTGGCTGCGCTGGCTGCCCAGCGAGACCGACACGCCGACAAAGGACGGGTCGGCCACCTCGCCGCTACCGCCGCCCTGCTGCGCGGTTTGTACCGCCTGGTAGCCCGCCAGCCCGGCCTTGACGCTTTGCAGTGCGGCCAACCTGCTGTTGTTGCTGTTACCTGCGGCCTGGGCGGCGCTGACGGCGGTTTGCGCGGCGTCTACCACGCCACCGCTGAGCGCCACGGTGACGCCACTTTGCTTGCTGTAGCTGGATGTCTGCTGGGTTTGCGTGTGCTCGGCGTGTTCGATGCGCACGTTTTGTGCGGCCAGCGTGATGTCTTGCCCGGCGATGACGTCGCTGCCTTTGAGCTGCAGGTCTTTGCCGGCCTGTATGGACACATCGCCCTGCACGCTGCCCACGGTGCTGCCCACCGCTTGGGTGGTGGTGACGGTGTTGGCGTTGCCTTGCTGCACCTTGCCCACGGTAACGCTCAAGCCGCCGCTGCTCATCAGGCCGGATTTTTTCTCGTCGCGCTGGCGGCTGTAGCTATCGCTGGCGGTGGCGCTGGTGATGGCGATGTTGCCGCCGGCTTTTAGGGTGGCGGCCTGGTCGCTGACCACTTGGCTGGCCTGGATGGCCATATTGCTGCCGGCCTGCAGGCTAATGCTGTGGCCGGAGAGCTGGCTACCTATGGCCTGGGTTTGGTCCAGCGTGTCGCGGGTGGTGGTGGTTTTACGGGACAGCGCGCCGTTACTGCCGCTGTACTGGTGGCTTTCGTCTACTTGGACGCGGCTCTGGCCGGCGTCCAGCTGTACATTGCCGGCGGCTTGCAGGCTGATGGCGCCGGCCTGGCTGCCCAGGTTGGCCGCGGTGCTGTGTACGTTGCCGCCGGCTTTCAGCGTGATGTCACCCGCGCTGGCAATGCTGCTGCCCACGTCCTGGCTTTGGCTATCGCTGCGGGCATTGTTGCCTTGCCATTGCAGCTGGTTGCTGCTGCCGGTCTGGACGGTGGCCAGGGTGAGGTTTTGCCCGGCTTGCAGCTGGGTGAGGCCGCCTGTGGCATCGTTTTGCAAGTTGGCCGCGGTAAGGGTGAGGTTACGCCCGGCGCTGGCGAGCAGCTGGCCGGCGCCGCCCTCTACGTACAGGCCGGCGATGCGGTCTACTACGGTGCGGCTGCCTTGGGCGTTGCTACTGCTGGCGGTGGTGCTGGCAATATTGAGGTCGCGTCCGGCGTTGATAGCCAGGCTGCTGCCGGCGCGGACTTCGGCTCCGGTCAGGTTGATGTCGTTACGCGCGGTGAGGCTAACGGCTTCGCCACGGATGCGCCCGCCGATACTGTCCAGCGTACCGGCCTGGATGTTGACCAGCTGGCGGCCGGCTAGCGTGCCGCTGTTATTGAGGGTGTCGCCGACGCTGAGCTGCAGGGTGTCGGCGGATAGCAGGCTGCCGCCGGCGGTGAGGTCGCCAGGGCGGGCACGCACGTACACTTGCGGTACCAGGGCGCTTTGCTGGCTGCCGTCCGGCAGGGTGATGGTTTGGGCCACCAGCCAGACGATGTCGCTGGTGAGGCGGGCCATTTGCTCGGCGCTAAGCGCGATACCGGGGCGCAGGCCATAGGTTTGGGCGAAGGTGATGCCGCTGTCCATCAGGGCGCGGTATTGCGCTTCGTCGCTGGCGTAGCCGGTGAGGAAGCGGCGCCCGGTGAGCTGGGCGACCTGGTCGCGGATGAGCTTTTGTTCGTAGAAGCCGTCGCCCAGGCGTTTTTGGGCGGTGGCGGGGTCGCTACCCATGGCGGCTAGCATGTAGTCGCTGCTGAGCCACCGCCGATAGCTGGCAAAGCGCGGGTCGGTTTCTATCAGATAGCTGCTGGTGGCGGCGGGCGCCTGGCGGTACAGGCTGCTGCTTGGCCAGCCAGGGTTGGCCGGGGTGCTGAGGCCCAGTGCGGCTGGCCCGTTAGCTAGGGCTAGCGTCTGGTATGCCAGCACGCGTGATGGCGATAGCGGTACCTGGGTTTCTACGGCAGGTGGCTGGTAGGCGGCCCAGGCGCTGCCGGTTCTATCCCGGCCTTTTTTGCGATCGCGCCAGTAGTTGGTGACGCCGCCCAGATCGGTGACAGTCTGCGTGCCGTAGGCTTGCGGGTTATTGAACACGCTGGCCTGAATGGCCAGGGCACCGCCGGCCATGATCTCGCTATGCTGGTTTTCGAGTAATGCTGCTTTCAGGCTGATATTGCCTGCGGCATGGATCTTGGCGGGGTCGCTGGTGGCGATTTTGGGCACCACGGTGGTGCGGCTGTACTGGTACGCCAGCCAGGTTTCGTAATTACCTTCCGGCGTATGCAGGTGGTCGGATTCATCGTTGTAGATGTACACGCCTTCACTGCCAGGGGTGTAGCGCCGGGCTGCACCGCTGCCTTGATATTCGCTGATTTGCTCGATAGGCAGTGTTTCTGTTGTCAGGGAAAAGTGCTGGTTGAGGTTGTGGATGGTTCGGGCGTCGAGGCTGATGCTGCCCAGTGCTTCTATCGTGGCGCTGGCGTTGGTGAGTGTGCCGGCCTGCCCGGTGGCATGGCCTTGCTGGTCAAGCTGGCCGCCCAGGTGCAGATCCCCGGCACTAAACAATAAGGCGTGCTCGCGGTTTTCCAGATCGCCGGCAGCGATATCCAGGCGCTGACGGGCTGCTATGACGGCTGCCTGGCCGTTTTCTTCACGGTTTTGCAGTGTGGTGGCCGCTAGCTGCAGGTGATCGCCATAGATTCTGCCGGTACCGGTGTTGGTGAGTGTGGCGGTGCGGATGGTGGTGATGTTGGCATCTATCAGGCCCCGGTTCTCTACGCTACCACTTAGCTCCGCCTGCAGCTGCCCGGCTTTCAGGCTGCCTTGCAGGCCGTTGCTCAGCGTGGTGGCCTTGAGCTGCATGTGCTGGCCGGCCTCTACCGTGGCGCCGGTGGTGTCCAGGGTTTGCTGGCTGTGGATGGTGAGCTGGTCGCTGGCCAATACGGTTGCGTTGCGCAGGCTGGTATCGCCACGACTGGCTTGCAGCTGGATGCTGCTGGCTTGTAGCTGTGCACCTGCCAAATTCAGCGTGGCCGCCTGCTGCTGCAACAAGCCACTGGCAAACTGCTTGCCACCGATGATGTCGATGGCTTGCGTGGCCTGCACGGACAATTGCGCCGGGCCGCTTAGACTACCGTCTGCTTGTACACCGGCTACCATGGTGCCGCTGGCGGGCTGCGTGACCTGGTTCGCCTGTATGGACAGGTTTTGCCCTGCGGCCAACAGGCTGCTGTTGGCTAGCACCTGGCTTACCGAGATGGTTTGGGTACCGGCGGCATAGCTGGTGCCTTGGTTATCCAGCGACTGTCCTTGCAGCCGCATACCCTGCTGGCTGGCCTGATAGCCGGTATTCAGCAGTTGGCCATCGGCTTGCAGGGTGAGGTCGCCGGCATTGCTGATGATGGCGCCGGCGTTGCGCACCCCCAGGCCGGCTTCGGTGCCGATCAGATGGATTTTGCCTGCGTACATGCCGCCTAGCGCTGCCACATCCAGCGTATAGGCCGGCGCTGTGCCAGCTGCCGCGCCTTGTTGTGCAGTAACCTGGCTTGCGTCCGGGCTGATCTGGTTTACCCCGGTAGCCAGCTTCAGGTCTTTTGCCCACAGGCCTGCATTAATCTGGACGGCACGCGCCAGAATGCTGGCCTGGTCTGCCTGTGCCAGGTCTGCACCGGCACCCGCTACGCTGACCAGGCCACCGGCTACCCGGTAGCTATCCAGGTTGCCTCCCTGCCATAGCGGGCTGCCGGTAGTGAGCGTGACTTTGCTGGCATTGATAAAACCTGCGCCATCCAGATGCAGGCCGGCCGGGTTGGCAATAATCACTTCAGCGCGCTGGCCAGCTACCTCGATATAGCCGCGCAGCTGGCTGGGCTGGCTGCTGTTTACCTCGTTCAGAATGACGCTGGCCGCCCCTGCGGCCAACCATGGGTTGGCTTGTACCCAGCCACCCAGCTGGGTTTGGGCATGGCCACGGCTGTTGTTGAGGATGGCGCCCTGCTGCTGCACGTCAAACTGGCTATAGGTATTACGCGATACGCCCGCCGGGCTGGGGCTCTGGATATTGACCAGGGGCACACCGTTGGCCGCATTCAGTACGGTAGCTTGCTGCTGGCCAGGTGCTTGTTTGTCCGCCACGATCTGGGCGTGGCATAGCGGCAGGCAAAATGCCGCCCATAACGCCAGGGTGCAGTGGCGCAGGCTGAAGGCGGCACGGCGGGCGGGCCGGCCCTGGGTGCTAGCGCTTGCTTGCCCCTGTGCCGGGGTGGTTTCGGCTACGGCCATCAGCATGCCGCGGCGGCGGTTGAAAACAAGACGATAACAGTGCTGGTTCATGATGATCTTTCTGTGGGGGCAAGCGCAGCCGGGTGCTGGTGGAACCAGTCACGCGCCGCCTGTGCGCTAAGGTGGTCAGTGCGAAACTGCATGATGCGCGGGCCGGCTGCGCGGTCTTTGTGGTACAGCGAGCGCAAACAGTGGCCGGCTAACAGCTGGCGCAGTACCCGGCTTAACTGCCTGGCATGGCCAAAGGGGGCGATAAAATCGGGCAGCCAGTAGCGGGGCCCGCTGGCCCAGTCCTGCTCTGGCATGGTGGCGGGGTGGGCGGTGAGGTAGCGCTGCTCTGCCTCGGCGCTGAACCTGGCCCAGGCAGCGTAAGCCACGGGCTTGCTACCTTGAAACAGCAAGACAAACTGCTGCTGGCGTATGGCCGGTAGCAGCAGGCGCTGCAAGGTGTACAGCGGCGCATCGATATGCTGCGGGCTATGCATGAATAGCCATACCGCTGCGCCAAACGCCGTGGTTTCCTGCCACTGGCCCGGTATGAATGCGGGCGCCAGAATATGGAGCGGTTGCACAGGCAGGCTCCTTAGTACTGCAGGTTGACGCTGAAACCACCCGTGGTGCGCGGCGTGCGCAGGAACTCGGGCTGGCCGAAGGGCTGGCTGACAAACAGCTCGTAGCCTAGCCGCATAACCTTGCCGCGCACCCCTAGCGTGGCACCGGCCAGGCGCTGCCCCAGCAGCATGCTGGCACTGGGGCCGGCTACACGGCCGTAGTCGTAGCCCAGATACACTTCTTGCCCGGCCAGCTGCCAGCCCAGCTCGTTGCGCACAAACCAGCCACGCTCTGCGCTGAGCTGGCTTTCACCGTTATAACCGCGCACGGTGTAACGGCTGCCTATGGCAAAACGGTCTTGCGGCACCAGCGGGTTGCGGTTCGATTGCGCCCGCCACGCCAGGCCGTAGCGCAGCTTTTGCCCACCCAGGCTAAACGGGGCATCCAGCTGGGCATCGGCCAGATACAAGCGCGGGCGCGAGCTGCCTTCGCCAAAGGCTTCTTCGGGTGCCGGCATGGCGTTGCGGGCGCCGGTGCCACGGCGGTAGGCCAGGTTCAGGTCCAGCGTGGCGGGGCCGATGAATTCACGCCAGCTGGCGCCGGCTTCCCAGCCGGCCATGCGGCGGCGCTGCACCTCGATCTCGGTGTCGTCGATCTGGTTGCTGCTGCCGCGCTCCCAGCCTTTGAGTGACAAGGTGGTTTTGCGCACGGCGTCGCGGTAGACCAGCCGCGACAGCTTCAGCTCGCTGCTGTCACTTTTGCCGCTGTACTGGTAGGTCTGGCTAGCCCCCGCCACCTGCTGGTGATAGCGGCTCTGGCTGCCGCTGTAGGCGAGCAGCCAGTAGCCGAGGGGGATGCTGTAGTGCCAGGCGTTGCTTTCGCTACCGCGTTCGCCATCTGCCCCGCCCCCCATGTCCTGGTTGTGTGTGATGTAGAACAGGTCGTTCAGGGTGAACAGGTGGTCGTACGATAGCGTCACGCTGCCCTGGTAAACGCCCGTGGCCTGGCTGCCGCCGTCGTCGGCGGTAAGCGTCAGGCGGTAGGGCTTGCCCTGCTGCCATTGCACCACCAGGTCGCTATCGCCGGGGCGGCTACCCTGGCCTCTAGCCGGCTCGATACGGATATCCGCCTCGGCGGTGGGGACGCGTTTGAGGTTTTCCAGGCCTTGCTCGATGTCCCGCAGGTTCAGCAGATCACCCTCTTGCATGGGTAAAGCGTTGGCCGCATGCAGGCGCGGGTCTGCTGGCTGGGCGTAACGGATGGCATGAATGTGGCCAGGCACCACGGTGAGGGTGAGGACGCCGGTAGCCAGATTTTGTGGCTGTACCAAGATGCGGGTGGTAATGAAGCCCCGTGCCATGATGGCGTTTTGTACCCGGCTGGCGGCCAGGTTGATGCCCTGCGTCCCCGTGCAATGGCCTACTAGTTCGTCTGGCTTGCCCTGCCCATCGCGATCTGCCGCGCCAAGTGCCCATTGAAAATCCTCGGCGCCCTCGCCTGCCAGCCGCAGCTCCCCCATGACAAAACAGGGCTGCTCGCCATGTGGATAGCGTGGCATATCGGGCTGGGTGGCGGATTCCAGGCGTACATCGGGGGCGGCGGGTGCCTGCTGTTGCAAGGCGCGCTGTTGTTGCAGCTGCTGCTCGCGCTGGTCCAGCGCCTTATCTGGCAGTGTCTGGGCCAGGGCTAAGGGGCAAGCAAGCCAGAGCAGGCTGCTAAGCGCTATTGGGCGTGGGCAATGGGTAAGGCGTGGTGCGGGCATGTCGACATTCACCGTGGTGCGGCCGACACTGGGCGTGTGCCGGCTATATTCGATAAATATTGTTGAATGACATTTTCAACAATTCAGCAAATCGCACCTTAGCAAGTTATGTCTTGCTGCTCAGCATATCTATAAATACAAATGGCATGCCATGTTGCATTGCCGCACCACCACAATGGCCCGTTTGGCATGTATGCGTGGTGTGGTAAGGCATAAAAAAGCCGCCCTGCCGGGCGGCTCTTGGGGTGGGGCTAACACCGTTCTTAGGCGCGGGCGTGCTCTGCCATCGCCTCGCCCAGGCGTACGGGCTTGGCGGGCTCCCAGCTGCTGTCAAAGCGGACGGTGTCTTTGGGGTACAGCAATACCACGGTAGAACCCAGCAGAAACCGGCCCATTTCTTCGCCTTTTTTCAACACGATTTGCTGGTCGTGGTAGCGCCACTCGCGCACTTCGCCGCTGCGGGGCGGGTTCACGACACCGTGCCAGACGGTGGCCATGCTGCCGACAATGGTGGCGCCTACCAACACCAGCACAAACGGGCCGCTAGCGGTTTCAAACTCGCACACCACGCGTTCGTTACGGGCAAACAGGCCCGGTACGCCACGCGCTGTGGTGGGGTTCACCGAAAACAGGTCGCCGGGCACATGAATCATGCGCAGCAGGCGGCCATCTGCCGGCATATGAATGCGGTGGTAGTCGCGCGGGCTGAGGTAGATGGTGGCAAAGTGGCCGTTATCGAACTTGGCGGCCAGTGCGCTATCCCCACCCACCAGGGCGGTGGTGCTGTAGTCGTGGCCTTTCGCCTGGAAGATCTGGTCTTGGCGTATAGGGCCAAACTGGCTGATGGCGCCATCTACCGGGCAGATGAAAGCCGCTTTTGCCAGCGGGCGGGCGCCCGGTTTGAGCGCACGGGTGAAAAAGCTGTTGAAACTGCTATAGCTGGCCGGGTCCGGGTTGGCCGCCTCGGCCATGTTGACGTTATAGCGGCCAATAAACCAGCGGATAAGACGGGTGGTGGCTTCGCCCGCTTCGGTATTGGCAATACGGCCCGCCAGCAAGGTAAGCGCCTGTTTTGGCAGAAAGTATTGCGGCAATACAGCTAGACGATAGCGCACGATGACACCCTGACTATTTAGCAAACCGCGCATTATAACAGCCCGGCTTTGCCGGTGGCAGCCCGACATCAACCTGCCCGCTCGTGTGGCAGATCACGCCGGGCCACCAGGCACCCCGTCTGGTGCTAGTCGCCAAAGCCGGCCAGTACCACCTTGCCAGTGGCACTATTGCTTTCCAGTAACGCGTGGGCGCGGCGCAGGTTGGCCGCATTAATCTGCCCCAGGCTAGTGGACAAGGTGCTGCGGATACGGCCGGCGTCTACCAGTTCGGCCACACGGCACAGCAGATGGTGCTGGGCCACCATGTCCGGCGTGGCAAACAGCGAGCGGGTGAACATCAGCTCCCAATGCAGCGAAATGCTCTTGCGCTTGAGCTGGCGAATATCAATCGGCTCGGGGTCGTCAATCAGCGCTAGCTTGCCTTGCGGTTTCAATACTTTCACGATGTCATCGAAATGTCGGTCGGTCTGGTTCAGGCTGATCACGTAATCCACCTCGGCCAAACCCAGCTCGGCCAAGCCTTCGCCAAGCGGCTGATGGTGGTTGATAACGTGCTGGGCGCCCAGCTCGCGCACCCAGGCCTGGCTTTCCGGGCGGGACGCCGTGGCAATAACCTGCAGGCCGGTGAGTACACGCGCCAGCTGAATCAGGATGGAACCCACACCACCGGCCGCCCCCACAATCAGCAAGCGCTCGCCGTGATGGGCGCCCTCTTGCAAGCCCAGGCGGTCGAACAGCAGCTCCCAGGCGGTAATGGCAGTGAGCGGCAGCGCGGCAGCTTCGGCAAAGCCCAGCGTAGCCGGCATGCGGCCAACAATGCGCTCGTCCACCAGCTGCAGCTCGCTATTACTGCCATCACGGTGGATCGCGCCGGCGTACCACACGCGGTCTCCGGGGCGGAACAGGGTAACCTGCTCGCCCACCGCCTCTACCACGCCGGCGGCATCCCAGCCCAGTACCTTTGGCTGTTGCTGCGCCTGGGCAGGCAAGCTTCTACGGATTTTGGTATCCACCGGGTTCACCGAAATGGCTTCTACCCGCACCAGCAGGTCGTGCCCGTGGGCTTGGGGGGCTGGCAGGGTAATGTCTTGCAGCGCCAGCTCGTGCGTGGCGGGCAGGTTGGCAAAGGCGGCGATGGCTTTCATGGTCTGTCCTTTCTGGCTAATCAGGCTGACAGTGTGCCGCGTTTATATTGATACGATTAGCCACTACAATTGGGAAACACTATCCGTATAGCCAGACAATAAGGCAAGACATGAAACTGGATGCCATGGCCCTTTTTGCCGTTTTGGCGAACGAAGGCAGCTTTACCGCCGCCGCACGCGTATGCGGCCTGCCCAAATCCACGCTGAGCCAGCGCATTGCCGAACTGGAAAGCCAGCTGGGCATGCGCCTGCTACAGCGCACCACGCGGCGGCTCAGCCTTACCGCCGCCGGCCAGGCCTACCTGGTGCACTGCCAAGCCATGCTGGAAGCGGCCGAGGCCGCCGAGGCAGCTATCTCGCGTTTGCGCGATGCGCCCAGCGGGCAGCTACGCATTACCGCGCCGGAGGCATCCGGCACCCTGCTGCTGCCCGCCTTGCTGGCCGCCTTTGCCGAGCGCTACCCCGCTGTACAGGTGGCCTGCCTCATTACCGATGCACAGCTGGATTTGGTCGCCGAGCGCATCGACCTGGCGCTACGCACCGGGCAGCTGGCAGATTCCAGCTTTGTGTCGCGCAAGGTGGGCGCCGTAGGCCGGGTGCTGGTGGCTGCGCCGGGCTATCTGGCCGCTCAAGGTTGGCCGCAACAGCCGGCAGAGCTGGCACGACACCAGCTGTTGCTGCATACCGTGCTGCCACAATGGCCGCTGCAACAGGACGGTGGCGTGATGCTGATAGACGCCAGCCATGCCGGGCTACGCGCCAATAACCTGAACACCCTGCGCCAGCTGGCACTAGCTGGCGCAGGCATTGCGCTACTACCACGCTTTATGGTGCGCCACGATCTGGCTAGCGGCAGCCTGCAACACCTGCTGCCCGCACACCCCGTGCCGGAAAACCACTATTACGCGGTTTACCCCAGCCGCAACCACCGCCCTGCGGCGCTGACTGCCCTGCTGGATTTTATCGATGAATACGATCTGGCAGCACAGCTGGCTTGAATACCAGCCGACCGGTGCTACTACTGTGGCAGCCATTTATTTCAGCAACGGTTTAAAGCTGAAACCATAGCGTTTTAGTACCGGATTGAGTGTTCTGCTATAGCGCCGAAAATCGATGCCGGAAAAATCCTGCTTGCCATACAAGCGCATAAACTGCTGCGCGCTTTGCGCATCGAACAGCATGAAGAGCGGCCACCGCTGCTCCAGCCCCTCGCTGGCAAAATCCCGCCCTTTGTCGTAGTCGTACAGCATGACCAGTGCCATGGCCCCGGTGATAAAGTGGCCGCCAGCCAGCGCACTCAAGCGGCCATCGCGTACAGCCTGCAGGGCCTCGTCCGAAGTATTGACCCCGCTGAAAAACACATCCTTGCCTGCCTGCTTGCCGCGGTGCCCCCACGCTTGCATGGCGCCCATGGCCATCAAGTCATTGCCTGCCCACACCATGCGGGCCTGCGGATAGCGGACATACAGCCAACTACCCTGCGCCAAGGCACGCTCTTGTGACCAGCCGGCATATACCTCTTTTGCCAGCATCACATCGCCTGCTTCTTTAATAGCGCGGCGCATGCCATCACTGCGCCGCACCGAAGAGGGGGTCGCCGGGTCACCACCAATAGCGACCATTTGCAGTTTGCCATGCACGCGCGGCACGCCGGCTTTCCGTGCCTTATTTATCAAAGCCTTAGCAGTGAGATAGCCCGCCTGATCTGCGTCCGGCTCCAAAGAACCCAACCAGCCTTTGTATTGCTGCCTTGGCTGGCCAATCTCATCAACACCCGGCATTCGCCCATTAAAGGCCATGAAGGTCTTGATACCTGCATCATCCAGCAGTTTGAGCAATTCGGGGCCGGTGCCCAGCTCGTTGGAAAAAATCACATACTCAGGTCGATTTGATATGGGCCGGGCAATCATCTCCCGTACCTGCGCGAGTGCCTGGGCATGGTTACGTTCGGTATAGCGAACCTCTAGCGTCACCCCCAGATCATCTGCTGCTGCCTGCATGGCTTTCCCGGCACTGAGCCAGTACAGCTCGTCGCGCTTGCCCGGATTAATGAAAACAACCGACATGGCCAATGCCGACATGGCACAGCAGTACAGGCCCATACCCAGTACGATACGCATCATGATGTGGTACTCCGTTTCCCGTGCAGGCAGTTCTCCCGCCGCAATAAGCTATTAACGATGACTAACCGAATGCCCTCTGCAGCATGACAAAAAGAAACGATACCTATAAAAAGCAATTTGCTTATCTATATATTCAGCCAGCACATAGTGCTTAATACCGCAACAGCCTTATCTACTCGCCGAAGCAGTGAGAAAATGCCAAACAAAGTAAAAAGCAATTATCGAATAAGTAGATAAAGTGCAGGCACCTCCATCAATATGTCGCGCTGCGCTAAAGATTTATCCGGTTAGGCATGATAATCAGGCTACCCAGGCCTATTAAGCCTATCTGGAGCGCGCAATGAATCGGATACGACGCAAGCCATTTACCGCTTTACAGCAAGATTTAAGCCCATGGGGGCCCACCAACCCGGGCAAGCTTGCCGCCATGGCACCACCGGCCGCAGCAGACACCTCGACGCTGTCTGGCGAATTCCTCAGCTGGGCACGCTGGCTGGATACCCTGCGTGATACGGCACGTAGTGGCGAGTACGCCGCCGTACAGGCGCTGGCCAAAGGCAAGCTGCGCTTTATCCTGCGGCGCAGTAGTCTGCTGCGCGACAAGGCAATGCTGGGCCAGCTGCACCACCCGCAGCTGGCAGAGGCACAAGCCCTGTGTCAGGAGTTCGAGCAGGTGATAGGTGAGCTGACCGGCCGCGTAATGCCACCGGCGGACGAGTGGCCACTACCGGTGCGACTCTATGTGGCAGAAAGCGCACCCGGCTCGGCAAACAAGGCAAGCGGCCACCGTGGCTTGCATGAACGTCGCCACGTACCCACACGGCAAAACCGGCTGGATGCCGTTAGCCAGTCCGAGGCGCAGCAGGTCTATGGCTGCCTGCGCTTGGTCTTGCGCTTGCTGCAGCAGCAAGTCAGCCTGGCCGAGTCGCCCGCCATGCAGCAGGCGAACGACTTGCTGGCCCGTACGGTAAAACTGGGGCATCTGGATAACGAACCGGGCGCATGACTGCCGGCGGGGCCGGCTTAGTGCCGCTAACAAAACCTCGCAAAGCACCTGCGCCAAGGCGCGCCGACGCAGGCAGTGCAAGTAGTACGGCAAGGCGGCACAACACAGGACAGGTTTTTTCAGCACCGCTTAGGCTAAACTGGGCGCCTCTTATCCGAAGGCACCATCATGCAGCAGATCGTTGACTTCATCCTGGAGCTGGACAAGCTCAAGGGTGTCACCCGCAAAACCCGCCCCCTGGGGCTGGACCGCCAGGAAAACTCGGCCGAACACAGCTGGCAAATTGCCATGCTGGCCGCGTCGCTTGCCCCCTACGCGCCGGAGCCCGTCGACATGAACCGTGTGATCGCCATGCTGCTGGTGCACGATATTGGCGAGATCGACACCGGCGACACCATCGTCTACGCCACCGAGGGCTGGGAAGAGCGCAAGGCCGCCGAGCTGGCCGCCGTAAAGCGTATATTTGGCCTGCTGCCCGCGGCGCAGGGCGAGCCGTTTCTGGCGCTATGGCAAGAGTTCGAAGCCGCCGACAGCGCCGAGTCACGCTTTGCCAATGCCGCTGACCGCGCCATGCCGGTACTGCTGAACCTGGCCAATAACGGCCAGAGCTGGCGTGAAAACGGTATCAGCTACCAGCGTGTGGTTGGCCGCATCCGCGAACCTATCGAAACAGGCTGCCCGGCGCTGTGGGCCTACCTGGCCGAACGCCTGGCCTACGCCGAAACCCAAGGCTGGTTTGGCGCCTGACATACCGCAAGCCCCATGAAAAAAGCCGCCAGTTCTGGCGGCTTTTTGCTGGGCGCGGGCTTGGCGCGCAATGACGACCTGACAAGCCAGCGCGCGATCGCCAATGGCTTAGGGGATGATCGCCAGCCCGGCCAGCGGCTGACCCTGGGCAATACGCCCCAGGCGGGTGGCTTTGCCGGTTTGCAGATTCACTTCGTACAGCTGGCTGGCACCCAGTTTTTGTCGCGCCGCCAGGAACGCCGTGTTTTTGACGTCGGAAATATCCAGCGACGCCGCTTGCAGGGCACCGTAGCCCACCCCACCAGGCTGTATACCCAGCACATCCGCCGACAAGCCCAGGCTACCTACTGTGCGCAGCTGGCCGCCATCCGGCGACACGAAAGGCTGCTCACCCTCTTTTGAGCCTTGCATGGCCAGTGTGCCGCGCAGCGCGTCGATAGTGTATAGCGTGGTGATCTTGTCATTACGGGCGTTATACGTGTACGCCGCCGCCAGAATCACAGGCTGTTGGCCCGCCAGGCTATCACCCTCGGCGTAATGCAAAGCCTTATCGGCCTGCACACCTTCTTGCGCCGCATTGCCATCGATCTGGGCGCCGGTATCCGGGTGCATGCGCAGGTTGGCGCCACTGTCGCTCACGATGCGCATGCGGTCGACTGCCGGGTTGAAATCAAACCCAAAACGCTCGCCGGCCAGCTGCGGCAGCACCTGCGGGGGCCCTACCTGGGTAAGCTGGCCACTCTCGGGCGCGATGGTGTAAACGCGGCCAGCACGTGACAGGCCGTACAGCACGCCGCGCGCTACGCGGTAATCGATGCCGACTAGCGTGTCACCCGCAGCCAGGCCCGACAATGGCTGACGCGACAGCTCACGCGAGGGCTGGCTGGCATTGATGCGGATCAGCACCATGTCCTGCGTCAGCGCATAGAGCTGCTCGGTGCGTAGCGGCCCCGGCGCTTCGGGTGGCAAGCTGGCGCAGCCGGCCAGCAGGCTGGCGGCCAGGGCGGGTAGGCACAGCCGGTAGAGCGCTTGGCGTTGAGTCTTCATGCGTGTCCTTTTGCAGCGCCTCAGGCGCCACGGCTAGCGAGAGAAAGTGTAGATAAACCGCCGCTGCCCTTGTGAACGCGTATTTGTACCGGAATGCGTTCCTTCAGGCCTTCGACGTGGGAAATCACGCCGATCATTTTGCCACTGGCGTGCAGGCTGTCCAGTGCGTCCAGCGCCACATCCAGTGTTTCCGGGTCTAGCGTACCAAAGCCTTCATCCAGAAACAGCGAGTCTATCGATGTTTTATGGCTGACCAGGTCTGATAACGCCAGCGCCAGCGCCAGGCTGACCAGAAAGCTTTCGCCTCCAGACAGTGTGCGGGTGTCGCGTCGGGTGTCACCCTGCCAGGTATCCACGATATCCAGCTCCAGCTCACCCCCCTGCTGTCGCTGCAGCAGATAGCGCCCATGCAGGCGGCCCAGCTGGCGGTTGGCCAGGTGCATCAGGTGGTCCAGCGTCAGCCCTTGGGCAAACTTGCGGTACTTGTCGCCTTTGGCCGAGCCGATCAGGCTATCGAGCCGCAGCCAGATATCCAGCTCGGCCTGCTGGCGTGCCATGTCGGCCAGCAGCTGCCGGTGCTCGGCAGCGCGGCGGCTATCGTCGTCCAGCAGGCTTTGCAAGGCACCTTGTCGTGTCAGGGCTTGCTGGCGGCTAGCGTCGTGCGTGGCGTAAGCCTGCTCCAGCTCGGCCAGGCCTGGCAGACTGGCGGCCTGGGCTTCGGCTGCGGCCAACCTGTGCTGTGCGCTATCGGCCACGGCCTGGCGCTGCGCCAGCTGGCTAGCCAGCAAGGCCAGCCGGGTTTCGTAATGCTGCACGGTGGCCTCATCCAGCAGCACGTGCTGCCAGGCGGCTTCGTCAGCAAAGCCGCTATCGGCCAAGGCCTGCCACCACTGCGCGCTGGCTTGCTGCGCCGTCCCGGTGGCCTGCTGCAGCTGTTGTTGTTGTTGGGCCTGTTGCCCCTGTAGCTGGCTGGCCGTTTGCGCCAGCTGAGGCAGGCTGTCGGTCAGCGCTGCCAGCTCGGCGGCAGGGTTGGCCGCATGAGCCGGCACCGCACCTGCAGGCCACTGCGCCTGCCAGTGTGCCACCGTGCTGAGTGCCTGCTGGCTGTGCAGCGTGTGCTGCTGCAGCGTATGCGCCAGCGTGTGCAATGTGGCCTGGTCGGCCTGCCACTGCACCCATTCTTGCTGGCGGTGTGCCAGCCAGCTGTCCGGCTCGTCAGGTATGGCATAGCCCGCATCGGTCAGGCTGCTGGCCAGGGTGGCCTCCAGCTGGGCAAGCCCGCTTTGCAGCTGCGCTACCCGCACCGCTTGCTGCTGCCATTGTTGCTGGCCGTCTTGTATGGCTTGCCATAGCAGTGCGTGCTCGTTCTCTGCTTGCTGTTGCCGCTGGCGGGCATACGCCACGCTGCTTTGCGCCGCTTGGCTAGCCTGGCTCGCAGCGTCGGCAGCCTCCAGCTGGCGCGCCCTGGCCGCCAGGGCGGTGTCGGCCGCTTCCTGCTGCGCCGGCCAGGCATCGGCGTGCTGCCAACTGTCGTCTGGCAGGCCATGGCTGTGTGCCAGTAGGCGCCAGCTACCCAGCAAGGCATCATGGCTGGCTGCCAGGGTGTGCTGTTGCTGCAGGGCTGCCTGCTGGCTGGCTTGCAGCCGGGCCAGCTGCTGGTTGGCCGCAAGGCCACTTTCTTCGAGCGCCTCCAGCTCGGCTTGCAGCCGGGCGATAGCTTGCTGGGTAGGCGCGCTGTCCAGCTGCTGATAATGCGCAATGGCCGGGTGCTCGTGCGCGCCACACAGCGGGCAGGCCTCGCCCGGCTGTAGCTGCTGGCGGTGTGCTTCCAGGCTCTGGATGCGCTGCTCCAGCGCCAGAATGCGTTGCTGGTCGGCCAGCATGCTGCGCGTGGTTTTGTACTGCTGACGCTGCGTGTCGAGCTGCTGTTGCACGGCGTCTATCTGTGCTTGCAGCACCTGTTGCTGTTGCTGTGTGTGTTGCAGGCTGGCGGCCTGGGTTCGCAACTGGGCGGCCTGGCTGGCCAGCTGGGCCAGCTGCGTGCTGTGCTGCTGCGCCTGCTGCCACTGCTGGCGTAGCCCGGCCAGGTCTTGGCCTTGCAGCAGATCCTCTAACCGGGCTTGCGCCTGCTGCGCGGCCAACTCGGCTTGCTGTGCCTCTGCCTGCGTGGCGGCCAGCCGCGCGGCCACGGTAGCGGCGCTCGCTTCTTGCTGCTGCAGGCGTTGCTGGCTATGCGCTTGCGCAGTTTGCTCGGCGCGTAGTGCCTCACGCTGCTGTGCCAGCTGGCCAAGCTGGCTTTGCCACAGGGGCAACCACTGGCCTAGCTCGGCGTGCTGGCTGCGCTCGGCCAGGCTATGTGCCAGCTGCTGGTGCTGGACTTTGGCCTGCGTCAAGGCCGCATCGGCTTGCATCTGCTGCTGCAGCGCCAGCGCCAGCGCCTGTTGCTTACCCGCTGCCAGGTTTTGCTGGGCTTGCTCCAGCGCTTGCAGCAGGGCCAGGCTGTGCTGTTGTTGCTGTGCCAGCTGTTCGGCAGCGTGCTGGTGGGCACGCTGCAGCGGCAAGATGGCAGCGGCATGCTGGTGCGCAGCCAAGCTGGCTTGCCATGGTACGGCGGCTTGCCAGCTTTGCGTGGCTTGCTGCAGCTGCTGAGCAGCCTGTGCGGCATCCTGCCGGGCGGCGAGCAGGTCTTGTTGCTGCCGTATCTGCCCCGATAGCCGCTGGGTGGCCTGCGCGCTGTCGTGCGCCTGCTGGTGCCACTGCGCCAGCTCGCTGTGCATGGCTTGCCGGCGTGCGTCGTCCAGCAGGTCTGCCCCGCTGGCGCGCGATTGCAGCTGGGCCAGCAGCTGGCGCTGCTCGCGGGTGTGCTCGAATACGCGCTGCGATATCTGGCCGTAAATGTCGGTACCGGTCAGCTCTTCCAGTAGCTCGGCGCGGTCGTTGGCGCTGGCATTAAGAAAAGCGGCAAAGCCACCCTGCGCCAGCAGCATGGATTTGGTAAAGCGGGCAAAGTCCAGACCGGTGAGGGCAATGGTCTGGCGTAGTTTGTCGTTAACCTGCGTACTGAGGATGCGGCCATCGGCGTGTGCCAGCTCTACTTTGGGGGCCTGCAGCGCGCCGTCGGCTTTGTCTCGCGCGCGGCGCTGGCTCCAGAAAGCGCGGTAGCACTGGCCTTTCACTTCGAACACCACTTCGGCCAGGCAGTCTGCCGTGTGGCGGCTCATGATGTCGTTGCCCCCGGCCGAGATGCTCTTCAGGCGTGGCGTTTCGTGGTACAGCGCCAGGCAGATAGCATCCAGCAGGGTGGACTTGCCGGCGCCGGTAGCACCGGTAATGGCAAACAGGCTGCAATCGGCCAACGGGGGCTGGTTGAAATCGATCTGCCACTCGCCTTGCAGCGAGTTCAGGTTTTTCAGGCGTACGCTCAGTATTTTCATGCTTGCCCTGCCTGTAGTTGCTGCAGGATGTGCTGGTAGCGGGTGGCCAGCTCGGCAGCCAGCCCCTCATCGAGTGTTTCCAGGGCCAGACGGCGGGCAAAGACCTCTTGCGGGCTGAGCTCGTCCAGCGTTTCGCGCGGGTGGCCAGCCAGGCTGGCGGCTTGCTGCGGGCGCTCGCGGCGCAGGCGCAGGATGTCCAGCGGCAAGCCATCGCACAGCTGCGCCAGCCTTTGCTGCAGGTCGGCCAGGTAGTCGTCGGCCTGCACGCACACCTCCAGCCATACCGGCTGGGCGGCACTGCCGGCCTGGGCGGCTGCGGCCAACTGTGGTCCCAGGCTGGCCAGCGTGCCACGCAGCTGGGCCATGGGCTGGAATACCGGCACCGGCAAGGGGGTAATGTCCTGCACGCCGGTGCTGCCCAGCGTCACCAGCAACACTTCTTTTTGCTGGCGGCATTCGTCAAAACCCAGGGCGATGGGCGAGCCGCTGTAGCGGATATGCGCCAGGCCGCCCACCGCCTGCGGGCGGTGAATGTGGCCCAGGGCGATGTAGTCGGCAGGTGGAAAGGCCGCAGTAGGAAAAGCCTCCAGTGCGCCCACATAGATTTCGCGCACCGCTTCGCTGCTGCTGGCCCCCACCGTGGTGAGGTGGCCGGTAGCGACGATGGGCAGCGGCAGGCCCAATGCCTGGCGCTGTACACAGGCCGCGTCGTAGACCTGCTGGTAATAGCTGGCAATGGCCTGCTGTAGCGAGCGCTGCTTGTCTTCGGCGCTCTGCCCTGCCTCGCTGCGCAGCACGTCGCGCGGGCGGATGAACGGTAGCGCGCACAGCAGCGCTGCCGGCTGCCCTTGTTTATTGCGTAGCAGGTGCACCATGCGGGCGGGGTCGGGGTCGATGGCGGGTACCACCAGGGTATTCAGCCGTGCCAGCAGGGGCTGGCTCTCGGCCAGCGTGGCCACCGAGTCATGGTTACCCGCCAGCAGGATCAGCTGCACACCCCGCTCGTGCAGGGCCACCACCAGGCGGTTGTACAGCTCGCGGGCGTAGCTGGGCGGGGCGCCGGTATCGAAAATATCGCCTGCCACCAGCACGGCATCGGCTTGCTGCACTGCGACTTGCTGCAGTAGCCAATCCAGAAAAGCCTGATGCTCTGCCTGCCGGCTTTTCCCCATGAAGTGCTGGCCCAAATGCCAGTCGGAGGTATGAATAATACGCATGGATAATGCCGAAGAAATAATGCAGGTTTGCAATAGGGCAATTTTACCCCGACTGGATACTGCCAGATACATGCTGCCGTGTGACAGACAGTAGCTTGGGGTGGATACCCATACGGAATGGGCTTATGACGTATGGGCGGGCAAAAAAATAACCTCCTGAATCGTCACAAGTCAGGAGGTTTTGTAAGTTCGGGCCGAGGCCCGCCTCTGAACAGGCTGCGAGGAAGCAGTAATTTCAGAAGATGATTGAATGATATAGGCTCATGGGGTTGTGTGACTATGCGTAAAAATACCTAGGCACGCCCCATATGGTGATCAAACACCGCCATCAACTGCCCCTCGCTTTCTATTCTCTTGATTTCATTAAAGAAATTTTCCGCCTCGCCGTAGGTGCGCTGCAGCATTTTTGCCCACTGCTTGCTACGGCTGACAGCATAGCGGCCGCCATCAGCACGCAACTGACATTGTTCAGTCAAATCGCGTAGCCAGACCAGCACCTGTGACCACGCCGCCGGGGGCAGCATCTCGCCGGTTTGCTGCAGATGGCGGATGCGCCAGCCCAGGTCGGGGCTGGAGACCAGACCGCGCCCTATCATCACCGTATCGCAGCCGCTGATGTCGCGAATCGCCTGATAGTCTTCCAGTGTCCACACCTCGCCATTGGCCACTACCGGTATGGTCATCGCCTCGCGGATGCGCGCCAGCCATTCCCAGTGCGCGGGCGGGCGGTAACCTTCTACCTTGGTACGTGCATGTACGCACAGCTCCTGCGCGCCGCCTTGCTGGATGGCATGGGCGCACTCCAGTGTCAGGCTGGTGTCTTCGTAGCCCAGCCGCATTTTGGCGGTAACTGGCGTGCTGGCGGGCACGGCGCTGCGCACTGCGTGCACGATGCTATAAAGAACGTCGGGCTCTTTCAGCAATACGGCACCGCCACGGTGCCTGTTGACGGTAGGGGCCGGGCAGCCAAAGTTCAGGTCTACCCCCACGGCACCCATTTCTGCCGCACGCACGGCATTCTGCGCTAGCCACTCCGGCTCGGAGCCCAGCAGCTGCACCCGCACCGGCACGCCGCAGCGCGTGGCCGAAGCGGTTTGCAGCTCGGGGGCCAGGCGTTCGAAGGTACGCACCGGCAGCAGCGAGTTGGTCACGCGCACAAACTCGGTCACACAAAGGTCAATACCGCCAATGCGCGTCAGGACATCACGCATAACGTCGTCTACCAGGCCCTCCATCGGGGCTAGTACAATTTTCATGTTTACCGCCAGTACTTAAGGAGCAGCGCATTGTATACAAGCACGCCACCCGACACCACGCCGGCAGGCATCCACCTGCGCCAGGGCGGTGTCAGCGACATTCCCCTTGCCCTGCCGCTGCTAGCGGCATACCGGGCGTTTTATGACTTGCCCACCGATACCACGGCGCTGGCGGTTTACCTGCAGGCGCGCCTGAGCGCCGGCGAGGCTACGCTGTGGCTGGCGAGTCACGCTGAGCAGCCGGTAGCAGTGGCACTGAGCTACCGCGGCTATTCCACCCTCAGCCTGGCACGTAACGATTTGCTGCATGACCTATATGTAGACCCCGGCTGGCGCCGTCACGGCATTGCCGCTGCATTGCTACAGGCCATCCTGCGCAGCATTCCGCCCGGTGGCAGCCTGTGGCTGGAAACCGCGCACAGTAACCACAGCGCGCAGGCACTCTATCTGGGCCTGGGTTTTGTACCGGACCAGACTTTTCTGACCATGAGCTGGCAGCGCCCGGCTGATTTGTGAAGCCGGCAGCAACACGGCACAATGCGGCCAACTTTGCAGGAGCCCGCCATGACCAACGACATCACCTTGCCCCCTCTGGGGCGTTACCAGCACTACAAAGGCAACCATTACCAGCTGATCGACTTTGCCCGCCACAGTGAAAGCCACGAGCTGATGGCGGTGTATCGCCCGCTATACGGTGACATGGGGCTATGGGTGCGCCCGCTGGCCATGTTTTGCGAACAGGTCACCATTGATGGCGTGACGCAACCACGCTTTCGCCTGCTGGACACGCCGTGCTGATCTACCGTACCGACCAGTTCCCCATGCCGTTACCGGCTGGCCACCGCTTTCCGGCAGAAAAATACGCCCTGCTGGGGCAAGCGGTGGCCCAGATGGCGCCAGACCGGCTGGCTGAGGCGCCCGCCGCCACAGCGGCCGAGCTGATGCTGGCGCACGATGCCGACTACGTTGGCCGCATGCTCGATGGCAGCGTGGCACCGGCCATCATGCGTGAAATCGGCCTGCCCTGGAGCGCTGGTCTGGTGGAGCGCAGCCGCCGCTCGGTAGGCGCCACCCTGGCTGCCGCCCGCAGCGCCCTGTTATATGGCGCCGGCGTCAATCTGGCCGGAGGTACGCACCATGCCGGCCACGCCAAAGGGGGCGGTTTTTGTGTGTTCAACGATGTCGCCGTAAGCATCCGCGTGCTGCAGCAAGAGGGCCTGATCCGCCGCGCTGCCGTTATCGATCTGGACGTGCACCAGGGCAACGGCACTGCCGAGCTATTTAGCGGTGATGCCCGTGTATTTACCTTGTCCCTGCACGGGGAAAAGAACTTTCCCTTCCGCCGTGTGGCCTCTACGCTGGATGTCAACCTGCCGGATGGTACCGGCGATGCCGACTACCTGGCTGCACTGAACCAAGCACTGGCCACGCTCGCCGCCTGTTTCCAGCCGGATATCGTGTTTTACCTGGCCGGTGCCGACCCCTATAGCGGCGACCGCCTGGGCCGGCTAAACCTGAGCCTGGCCGGCCTGCAGCAGCGCGATGCCTGCGTTTTTGACCTGTGCGAACAAAAACAATGGCCACTGGCCGTGATGATGGCTGGCGGCTATGCCGTGCCCATCGGTGATACAGTTGCCATACATTGCCAAACCGTGCGTGCACTGCTGGCACGCCATAGCCTGAAAGGAACTTGCTGATGAATACCGCCAAAGCCACGTTTGCCGGTGGGTGCTTCTGGTGCACCGAAGCCGTATTCCGCCAGCTGCAAGGTGTGACCGCCGTGATCCCCGGCTATATAGACGGCCACCTGGCCGACCCGGACTACGAAAGCGTGTGTCGCGGCGACAGCGGCCACGCCGAAGCCATCGAGCTGCACTACCAGCCGGACACCATCAGCTATGCCACCTTGCTGCAGGTGTTCTTCATGACGCACGACCCCACCACGCTCAACCGGCAGGGCCATGATGTCGGCACGCAGTACCGCTCCGCCATTTATACCCACGATGACAGCCAGCAACAGCAAGCATTGGCCTTCATCCAGCAGCTGGACGCCAGCGGTGACTACCCTGCAGCCATCGTGACCGAAGTGAAACCTGCCAGCCACTTTTACCCGGCCGAGGTCTATCACCACGATTACTACGCGCGCAACCAGAGCGCAGGCTACTGCCAGGTGGTGATCGCCCCCAAACTGCACAAGCTGTACCGCAGCGCACCGGCATTGCTGAAAAACAGCTAAAAGCGCCCGAGATGCAAGGCAGGCCTGGCCGGCCACCCCGGCCAGGCGCATGCCAATTGCAGATTGATGGCGATCCTGCGTTACAATTAGCCCCCCGATACCGTAGCGGCCCCCATGACCCCAAGCGAGCACGCCCCGGCCAACACTGGTTTTTTCCGCATCCGGCAATGGCCACACCTTGTCAAAGAACTGCCCTGGCGTGCAAAGGGCACCTTTTTGCTGCTGTGGGCCTTGTTGTCCATGGCCATTCTGGTGGTGTCCATCCTGCTGACCGAAGAAAGCCGGCAGCAGCAGTTTGATGCCGCCAGCCTGCATATCAAGAAAACGCTGGAAGAACGCCTGCTGATCTGCGAAACCGCCGTGTACGGCTTCACCGAGCTGTCTGCGGCCAACTACGGCATGGACAAGCTGCGCTTTCGCCAGTACGCCCAAGGCATAGGCAACCGCTACCCGTATATCTATCTGATGGGCTTTCAGCCCAAAGTCAGCCTGGCCGAGCGTGAAAACTACGAAGCCTCGATCAGCTTTCAGCGTTACCAGCCGTTTTTCATCAAAGACTACCAGGGCAATGGTGACCAAGGCTGGCTGAACAACCAGCTATGGCGTCCCTCCCCTGCCCGGCCATTCTATATACCGCTGGTCGACGCCGAGCCGCCTGCGGCCAACCAGTACAGCTTCATGCAGGGTCTGGACATCCTGCAGGATGCCATCCTGGGCCCGGCCGTACAGCGCGCCATCCGTAGCAGCGACATTGAAATCACCCAGCCCTACCAGATGCGCGAAGGCGGACATGGCTTTGGCTTTGTCAAAGCCATTTACGCCGAAGGCGTAGCGCCACCCTCGCCCGACGAGCGCATCAGCGCCGCCATCGGGGTGATTACGGTAGGCATCAAGGCCGAAACACTGCTCGCCATGCAAAGCGGCAACACCCAGCAGCTCAATATCCGCCTGCTGCCCACCCTGCCCATGCAGGCCAGCCCGGTCATCAACATCCGCCCGCCACAAAACGCACAAAATGGTAGCTGGCTCAGTGACTGGCTGTTCCCGGCCCGCTATACCGAGGTGGCCATAGACCGCGACTACTTCCCGTACAAGCTATCCATCACACGGCCAACCTCACCCGGGCATATCCCTTGGTATCTGTACGCACTCGCCATGGGGGCCTCGGCACTCATCAACGCTCTGCTGATGCTGATTGCCGCCTCGCAACACAACGAGCGGATGCAGCGCGAGCACTACCACGACACGCTGCACCGCGAACGGCAGCAGGCCATGGTGACACTGGAAAACATTGACGACGCCGTACTGGTGATGAGCCGCGACCTGCAAGTGGAATACCTCAACCCCAAGGCCGCCCTGCTACTGAATACAGCTGCAGCGCTGGCCATTGGCCGGCCGGTCAGCGAGCTATGGCGCCTGCGCTTCGACCTGGCCCGGGAAGCCATGCTGGACCCGCTGCAAAGCTGCCTGGCCAGTGGCCAGAAGGTCGACCTGCCAGAAAACGCCTACATCGACCAGGGCGGCAAAGTGTTCTACGTAGAAGGCACCGTCTCCCCCCTGCCTGGCCCGGATGGCGTCATGCGCGGGCTGGTGATTACCTTTCGCGACATGGCACCGCTACGCCAGCGCATGGCCGAGGCGCTGGAGCGCAGTGAAGAACGGCTAAAGCAGCACCAAGCCGAGCTGGCCCGTGTGGCGCGTATCAACACCCTGGGCGAGATGACCTCGGGCATTGCCCACGAGATCAACCAGCCGCTGTCGGCCATTGTCAGCTACAACGAGGCCTGCCTGGGGATGCTGGAGGACGAAGAACCAGACCGCATCCTGCTCATCACCGCCTTGCGTTCATCGGTAAAACAGGCGCAACGGGCTGGGCATATCGTAAAAAAACTAAGAGAATTCGTGGCCAGCAAGCAGGCAGAGTTCTCTGCGGTAGACCTGAACCAGGCGGTGCTGAATATTGTGACCCTGATCGAGCCCGAGCTGCGCGGCCATCAGGTACAGGTAAAAACCGACCTGGCCACCGCCCTGCCACTGGTCTTTGCCGACACCATCCAGGTAGAGCAAGTCATCCTGAACCTGTGCAAAAATGCCATGGAAGCCATGATGGAAACCCCAGGCGAACACCGGCTATTCCTGTATACCGAACAGCGTGGCAACCGCGTACGCGTTGGTGTGCGGGACAATGGCCCCGGCATGCCGGAAGACGTGCTCAATCGCATCTTCCAGCCGTTTTTCAGTTCCAAGGCACAGGGCATGGGCTTGGGGCTGACCATCAGCCACACCATCATTGAAAACATGGAAGGCGTGCTGTGCGCGGACAACCTGCCCTCTGGCGGTGCAGAGTTTTATTTTGAACTACCGGTAATGACCACCCCCTATGAAAGCGAAGGAGTAAGCGTGTAATGGCATCCATGACCCCAACGATTTTTGTCATCGATGACGACCCGGCCGTACGGGACTCGCTCGCTTTGCTCATCGGCACCCAGGGCTTGCGCGTACAAACCTTCGAGCATGCCGAAGCCTTTCTGGATAAATTCCGCCCGGACGAGATCGGCTGCCTGGTGCTGGATATCCGTATGCCGCAAACCTCCGGCCTGGCGCTGCAGGACATGCTGAACCTGCAAAACATCCAGATGCCCATCATCTTCATCACCGGCCATGGCGATCTGGAAGAATGCCGCCGCGCATTTCGCGGTGGCGCAGTCGATTTCCTGACCAAGCCCATTAACGCCGTACAGCTGCTGGAAAGCCTGAAGAAAGCCATCCGCATCAGCATCCAGCAGCAAAAGCAAGAGGCAGAAACCCAGGAAGTACGCCAGAAGCTGGAGCGCATAACCGAGCGCGAGCGCCTGATTCTGCGCTATGTCGCAGAAGGCCGCTCCAGCAAGGAAATTGCCAAGGAACTGGCACTGTCGCCGCGCACGGTAGAAGCGCACCGTGCCAAGCTGTTCGAAAAACTGGATATCGACTCGCTCGCCGAGCTGGTACGTTTCTACCTGAAAGCGCTGGACGCCGTACAACCCGTACCCGCGCAAGACACCACACCATGACCCGCCTTTTCAATAAAATCGGCCTGGTGGCACGCCATAGCAAGCCACAAATCATCGAATCGTTGCTGAAGTTGGCCGCACACCTGACCAGCCGTGGCTTTCATATCGTCGTAGACGCCGAAAGCTGTGCCGGGCTGGAAAGCGGCAACTACCCGGTAGTAGAGCGTGTCGACCTGGGCAAGCTGGCCGACCTGGTGATCGTGCTGGGTGGCGATGGCACCATGCTGTCCGTCGCCCGCGTGCTGGCGCCCTATCGCGTACCGCTGGTTGGCATCAACCAGGGGCGGCTGGGCTTCATGACCGATATCTCGCTGCACGAAATGCTGGACGCCATCGACCGCATTCTGGACGGCCAGTTCGTGCCCGAAGAGCGCATCCTGCTGCAAGCTTCGGTGATTCGTGAAGACGCCGAAATCGCCAGCGCGCTGGCCTTTAACGATGTGGTGATCAGCCGCGGCGCCCTGGGCGCCATGATCGAGTTCGAGGTGTTTGTGGACAACCAGTTTGTCTACAGCCAACGCTCCGATGGCCTGATCATCAGCACCCCTACCGGCTCCACAGCGTACTCGCTGGCCTCCGGCGGGCCCATCCTGCACCCCACCCTGCAAGCGGTGGCGCTGGTGCCCATCTGCCCGCAGTCCCTCAGCAACCGCCCTATTGCCATCAGCAATAGCTGCGAGGTGGCCTTCATGCTCACGCGCGGCCTGGACGCCCGCGTGCATTTCGACGGCCAGTCGCACTGCGACCTGATGGAAATGGACCGCGTCATCGTGCGCAGCTACCGCAACACGCTGAAGCTGCTGCACCCCATCGGCTACAACTACTACGACATGCTGCGGCACAAGCTCCACTGGGGCGAGCGCCTGCTGTGAGATAACACCATGCTGCTTACGCTCAACGTCAAAGACTTTGTCATCGTGGACCAGCTGCAGCTGGAGTTCGAGCCCGGCTTTACCGTACTCACCGGTGAAACCGGCGCCGGCAAATCCATCATGCTGGACGCGCTGGGCCTGCTGCTGGGCGACCGCGCAGAGGCAGGCCAGATACGCGACGGCGCCGACCGTGCCGAAATCAGCGCCAGCTTCGATATCGCCCGCCAGCCCGACCTGCAAGCCTGGCTGGCCGACAACGCCCTGTCCGGCGACGATAGCGAGCTGCTGATCCGCCGCCTGGTCGACCGCAATGGCCGTTCGCGCAGTTTCATCAACGGCCAGCAAGCTACCCAGGCCCAACTCAAGGCTATCGGCGAATACCTGGTAGACATCCACGGCCAGCACGCGCACCAGTCGCTGGTGCGGCCCGAGATGCAACGCGGCCTGCTGGACGCCTACGCCGGCGCCAGCCAGCTATCGCGGGACGTGCGCGCCGCCTGGCAAGACTGGCAGCACGCCCGCAAAGCGCGCGAAGACGCCGAAAAGCGCCTGCGCGAGTCCGAAGTGGAACGCGAACGCCTGACCTGGCAAATCGGCGAGCTGGCCGAGCTGGCGCTGCAAGCCGATGAATGGCCGCAGCTGAACCAGCAGCACTCGCGCCTGGCCAATGCTGCCGAGCTGGCGCAGTCCGCGCAGTCGGCGGTGGATGTGTTGTCCGATATGGATGGCAACTGCCTGTCGCTGTTGTCGCAGGTACAGAACCGCCTGGGCAAGCTATCCGGCTTCGACCCGCGCCTGGCTGAATCGCTGGCGCTGCTGGACTCGGTAGACGCCGAGCTGCGCGAAGTGGTGTACAGCCTGCGCGACTACGGCAGCAGCTTTGACGACGACCCGCAGCAGCTGGTACAGGTCGAAGCGCGCATCGACGCGCTGATGAGCATGGCACGCAAGTACCGCTGCCAGCCGGAAGACCTGGTCAAAAAACTGGCCGACTGGGAAACACAGTTGGCCGCACTGGAAGCCGCCACTGACCAGGAAGCCCTGGCCACCGCCGAAGCCGCCGCGCTGGCGCGCTACCGTGCGCAGGCCGAAAGCCTGTCTGGCAAACGCCGCCAGGCAGCCAGCGAGCTATCGGCGCGCATCAGCACCGAAATGCAGCGCCTGGCCATGGAAGGCGCCCGCTTTGCCATCGAGCTATCGGCCGCCAGCGAGCCCACCGCCCACGGCCTGGAAACCATCGAATACCTGGTGGCGGCCAACCAGGGCAGCACGCTGCGCCCGCTGGCCAAGGTAGCTTCTGGTGGCGAGCTGTCGCGCATCAGCCTGGCCATGCAGGTGGTCATCAGCCAGGTGGCCAGCGTACCGACGCTGATTTTTGACGAGGTGGACGTAGGGATCGGCGGCCGCGTGGCCGAGGTGGTGGGCAAGCTGCTTAAACAGCTGGGTCAGCGCTACCAGGTGCTGTGCGTCACCCACCTGCCACAGGTTGCCTCGTGTGGTGACCAACACTGGCGCGTCAGCAAAAGCAGCACTGACGGGCGTACAGTCAGCCGCATTAGCCCGCTGGATGGCGAAGGCCGTGTACTGGAAATCGCCCGCATGCTGGGCGGCGAAGACATTACTGCCACCACCCGTCAGCACGCCAGCGAGATGCTGGGCAACAACGCCTGAGCCCGCCGCACAAGGCAAAAGCCCAAGGGCCTGTCGCATGGCGACAGGCCCTTGGGCTTTGTTGGGGATGGCCCCGTCAAGCGCCTCAGCCAGCCGCTGGCGCAGCAGGTAGCAGTGGCACCACCACAGCGGCGGCCTTGCGTAGCTGCTGCTCTGCCAGTGCCGGCTGGCGGGCGCGCAGGTAATACTGTGCCAGCCGCGTACTACACGCCACACTCAGCGCCAGAATCTGCTCGTCGCGACCTTCGCTACCGGTGAGTGCGGCAGCCACGCGCTGCTGGTACAGCGTGCTGGCGTCTGCCATGCCCGCCGCCGCTGCCATGCTGGCCATGGCACTGTATAGCGGCGCCTGCATACTGGCTTGCTGTGCAGCCACGGTGGCATCCAGTTGTGCCAGCAGGGGCGCTATCGCCAGTGCACCCTGGTGGTCCGCCAGCGCACCCAGTGCGGTATCGCCCTTGGCCGCGGCCTGCACAGCCTGTGCATACGCTTGCTGCAGCTGCTTGGCAGCGGCCGGGGCATTGCCCGCGGCCAACTCGCCCTGGCTTAGCAGCAGACCAAACACCGGCCCGGGTGTGGCGGCGTGGCTGGCCTGCAGCTGGCTTAGCAGCGGTTTGACCTCGGCCCAACGCCCCTTGGCGGCATTGGCTTGCAAGGCATTGAGCAGTGCCTGCGCGCGCCAGCGCTGCAGCTGGCTGGTGGTGTAGTCGCGCATGACGGCCCCGGACAGCTGTGGCAGCTGGGCGCTGGCCTTATCCTGCCAGGCTTGCCATACGCCGGGCGAGAGCTGCGGCTTGGCTGCCAGCATGCTGGCAACGCGCGCATAGAACAGGGCGGCATCTTGTGGTTTAAGCTGGCTGGCCTCGGTGGCGAGCTCGTCCAGCGCTTGCGTGCTGATGCCGCCAGGGCGTTGCAACAGTGTCCAGGCACCGGCCAGCAGCTCGGCGCCACGGGCACTGCCTGCCTGGTAGCCAGGCGTGGCTTGCAAGCGGGCCAAGAGCTCGTTGGCGCGCTGTGCCTGGCCACTTTCAGCCAGCGCCACCACCAGCGCGAGCGCCAGGTTTTGCTTTTCGCCCAATACGGCAGCGTGTTGTGCTGACACCTTTTGCACGCTGGCGGCCACCCCTTGCCACTCGCCACTACCGCCCGCTACGCCAGCCACCGGCGTGGTGAGCAATGAATCACTGCTGCCCTGCGCCAGCGCCGCGCCCTCCGGCGACTGGGCAAAAGCTTCCAGGTCGGCCGGCTGGCCTGCCAGCCCGCCACCCATGATCTGGTTCAACATGCCCTGCGCCAGCGCAGCCCGCTGTTCAGGGGCCAGTGCCTGCCCGGACGGCGAAGCCAGACGGTAGCCGCCAAAGAACGCCGCGCCCAGCAAGACGACGATAGTGCCAGCCCGTAGCACACCACGGCTACCACGAAAAAATGCCAGCCATGGCTGGTGCAGGCCCAGTTCTTTTTCCAGCTCGGCGCGGATGCGGTTACGCAGCGCACGCTCGCTGTCTTCATGATTTTGGCGGCCGCCCAGCTCGCTCTCGCGCTGCAGGCGGGCGTTCAGTTTGCGCAGCTCTTCCTCGCGTATCTGCTTGAGGCGCAGCTTTTCCGGGTCCACCTTATCCAGATAAATATGGCAATACGGGCATTGGCGCTGTGAGGTGGGCCGCATCATGCGCTGGCAGCCAGGGCATTCGCTGTCGGCCAGGATGGCGTTTTTGTCTAGCAGGGCCAGTGCCGGTTTCATTTCCACCTGAAAGCCGGCATCGCGGAAGTTTTGCGCGGTACGCTCGGCCTCTTCCTGCGGGATATCGGCCTTGATACGGGTGGCGCCGCGCTGCTCCAGGTGCTGCATCAGGCGTGTGGCTTTTTCCTGCCCCAGCTGCAAGCGGGTACTGGCTTGCTGCTTCAGCTGTTCCATATCGGGGGCTTCAGGCAGGCGCACGATCAGATCGTAGCGGGTAGCGGGGGTTTGTTCGTCGGTGGTGTGCTGTGCGTTCATGTCGTGCAGCCGGCGTGGGGGGTACAACAGTGTAGCAAACGCAAGGCAAAACACCACAGTGCAATAGCATAGCCACAGGCAGGCAGCGGGCTGCGTGCCGGCCTGTGGCCAGCTAGCTAGCGAATGGACACTGCTGTGGCAAACTGATCTACCGCCTGCACCAAGCGGTCCACGTCGGTCACCCGCGTATCCGGGCACACCAGAATCATGTTGTGGAACGGTGTGATCAATAGCCCGCGATTGAGCAAGAACAGGTGCACGATGTGCTCCAGCTCGCCATCCAGAATGGCGTCGGCCTCGCTGCCGTTGCGCGGCGGTGTGGCAGTGAACTGGAACTCGGTACGCGCGCCCACCTGGGTCACGCACCACGGCAGCTGGTGGCGGGCGATCACGTCGCGCAGCCCTGCGGCCAACCTTTCGGCCAGGCCGAACATATGCTGGTAGGCGGCGTCGGTCATCACCTGGGCCAGGTTGGCGCGCATGGCGGCCATGGCTAATAGGTTGGCGGTAAGTGTGGTGCCGATGCCGCTATGCCCCGGCGGTGCCTGACGCTTGGCCGCTTCGGCGCGGCGGGCAACATCTTCGGTAAAGCCGTATACCGCGCACGGCACGCCGCCAGCCACCGGCTTGCCGACCACGAACAGGTCCGGCTGCAGGCCGTAGGCGCCGGTGTAGCCGCCAGGTCCGCTGCTGATGGTGTGGGTTTCGTCTATCAGCAATAGCGTGCCGTACTGGCGACACAGTGCCTGCGCTTGCTGCCAGAAACCGGGCGCGGGCAGCACCATGCCGATATTGGTCATGGCCGGCTCGGCCAGCAGGCAGGCCACCTGCCCGTCCTGCAGCGCGGCTTCCAGCGCGGCCAGATCGTTGAACTCGATGCTGCGCGTGTGCTGCGTGATGTCGTACACCTGGCCCAGCAGGCTGTCGCGGGTTTGCGGCTGGCCGTCTACCAGGTCGACAAACACGTCGTCCACCGTACCGTGGTAGCAGCCGTTGAAAATCAGCACCTGGCTGCGCTTGGTGATGGCGCGCGCCCAGCGAATGGCAAAGCGGTTCGCGTCCGACGCCGACAGCGCAAACTGCCAGTACGGCAGGCCAAAGCGGCGCGCCAGCTCCTCTGCCAGCCACACGCCGTCGGCGCTGGGCAGCATGGCGGTATAGCCCCGCTGTGACTGGCGGGCGATGGCGTCGGCCACCGGCTGCGGGCTATGGCCGAACATGGCACCGGTGTCACCCAGGCAAAAATCGACATAGTCGTGGCCGTCCACGTCGCGAAAACGGGCGCCGCGTGCCTCATCGACATACAGCGAAAACGGCGTGGACCAGTCGTTCATCCAGTGCAGTGGCACACCAAACAGCAGATGGTTGGCCGCATCGGCAGACAGCGCGCGCGAGCGCGGCATGCGGCTGATAAAGGCATCGCGTTCGGCGGCCATCAGGGCTTGGGCTTTGTCCCAGTCTATGCCGTGGCGGGGTGGTGTCATGGTGTTGTGCTCCTTTGTATTGCGCATGATGCGGCCAACCTTGGGGCTGCGCCGCATGATTATTTTATCGATATGCAATGCGTTCAGACGTGCAGCTGCAGGTGCTCGCGCTCCCAGGCAGTAATGGCACGGTTGAAGGTTTCAAACTCCTTCTCTTTTACCGCGCAGAACGCCTGCACAAAATCATTGCCCAGAATATCGGCCAGCTCAGGGCAGGCCTGCATCAGCTCTACCGCGTCTTCCAGGCTGCGTGGCAGCTCGTAGTCCATGTCGTAGGCGCTGTCATCCATGGGCGCAGAGGGCTCAATGGCCTGCACCATGCCCAGGTAACCGCAGGCCAGCGTGGCAGCCATGGCCAGGTAGGGGTTCACATCCACGCCGGGCACGCGGTTTTCCAGCCGGCGCGCAGCGGGGCCGGATGGCGGAATGCGAATACCGCAGGTGCGGTTGTCGTAGCCCCAGCGCACGTTGATCGGCGCGGCGGTGTGGCGGCTCAGGCGGCGGTAGCTGTTGACGTAGGGCGCGAACATCGGCATGGCCTGCGGCAGGTAGCGCTGCATGCCGCCAATGTGGTGGAAGAACAGCGGGCTGGGGCTGCCATCCGGCAGCGAGAAGATATTGTCGCCGGTGTCGCTGCTGACGATGCTCTGGTGGATATGCATGGCGCTGCCCGGCTCGCCTTCCATCGGCTTGGCCATGAAGGTGGCAAAGATATTGTGGCGATAGGCGGTTTCGCGCACCGCACGCTTGAACAGGAACACCTGATCGGCCAACGACATGGCGTCGCCGTGGCTGAAGTTGATCTCCATTTGCGCGGCGCCCACTTCGTGGATCAGCGTTTCCACGTTTAGCTGGGCGGCCTGGCAAAAGGTGGACAACTCCTGGAAGAAGGGGTCAAAGTCGTTGACCGCATCGATGGAAAACGACTGGCGGCCCACCTCGGATCGCCCGGCACGGCCCGAGGGCGGGCGCAGCGGCTCGTGCGGGTTGTTGTTCTGGCGGATCAGGTAAAACTCCATCTCTGGCGCCACCACCGGGCGCCAGCCCTTGTCTTCGTACAGCTTCAGCACCTTGCGCAATACGGCGCGCGGCGAAATGCCCACCGGCTTGCCGTCAAAATCCTCGCAGTCGTGAATCACCACCGCTACCGGCTCGATGGCCCATGGCACCAGGCGGATGGTGGCCGGGTCGGGCCGGCACACCATGTCCGGGTCGTTGGCGCCGGCAAAGCGTTCGAACTCGGCAAATTCGCCGTTGACGGTAATGGTGAGCACCGCCTTGGACATCTTCATGCTGTCTTCGGCCAGAAACAGGTTCTTGGGCACGATCTTGCCGCGCGCCACGCCGGTCATGTCCGGTATCACGCACTCGATTTCGTGTATATGATGCTGGCGTATAAACGCGGCCAGTGTCTCGTTCATGGTCGTTCTCCTCTGGTCACAGCGTTGGTTCCCGTCCTTGCCCAGCGATCCATCCCTTGCAAAACAGAAAACCGCAGCAAATGCAGGCTTGATGGCTGGCAATATAAATTTGATCAAATATTACCGTCAATATTTGATCAAATATTGACGGCGCAGGCTGTCGCCTTTCTGCTATGCTGGCGGGCGCCAATCGCCCCTAGAACCTGTTAAGCCCGCGCAGCGCACGCCGTACTGCAACCGTGCCATCCGCAGGCAACCGCTGTAAGACGCCATGAAGACTGCCAACGCCTCTACCCTGCAAGACGAAACCTACGACACGCTGCGCCACTGGCTGATGCTGGGCCGCTGGCTGCCGGGCGAACGCCTGAAAATCAAGCATCTGGCCGACGAAATGGGCGTGAGCCAGATGCCGGTGCGCGCCGCCCTGCAAAGGTTGGCCGCAGAAAAAGCCCTGGTGAACATCCCCAACTGCGGCGTGGCCGTGCCGCAGCTGACGGTGAGCCAGTTTGACGACATCCTGCTCAACCGTATCCTGCTGGAAGGCCAGGCTGCCTGGCTGGGCGCCCGCCAGCTAAGCGAGCCACAGCGCAGCCAGCTGGCCGCGCTTTGCCACGCCATGGACGCCGCCATCGCAGCAGACAACGTAAAAGCCTACCTTGATGCCAATGAGCAGTTCCACCTGCTGCTGTACCAGGCCAGCGGCTCGCCGGTGTTGCTGTCGCTCATCGAAACCGTGTGGCTGTACGTGGGCCCCATTTCCAACCAGCTGCATCAGGACCTGGCAGTGTGGAAAACCATGAACGACGCCCACAGTGCCCTGCTGCAAGCGCTATTGGCCAACGATGCAGATGGCGTGCGCGCCGCTATCGAGCAAGACCTACGCACCGCCGGCAGCTATCTTCGGGGTCTATGCCGCGCGGGCTAAGCGTCGCTAACAGCCCCCTACCCTGCGCAGTGCCGCCTTGCCTTACTACGGGTACAGACTGTGTCGACGCACCTTGGTACAGCTGAGCTGCGCCAGCTTGTCAGCGCCGCCAAGCCGCATAGTCGACGCCGCCGTAAGCATTGCTTATCATTAGCACCCCCAGTTTCAAGCAAAGCAGGCAATGCAACTGCATCTAGGCACGCTGTACGTGGTGCAACTCACCACCTTCTCGCTCCTGACCCTGGCCGTATTGCTGATGGGCCTGCGCTACCCGCAGGAACGGGCACTACGCCACTGGGGCATCGGCGGCATACTGGCCAGTATCAGCATGCTGCTGATTGCACTGCGGCCGGTGATTCCCGCCTGGTTGTCGGTAGACGTTGCCAATATCGTGCTGTTTATCGCGCTATCGCTTACCTGGAGCGGTGCACTGGCGCTGGAGCAGCGCCCGGTGCGCTGGCGCGCGCAGCTGGCCCTGGTGCTACTGGCCAGTGTGCTGTTGGTAGGCATATCCAATGGCCCGGACTACTTTGCACAGCGTGCCGTGCTATACAGCGCCTGCTACATGCTGTTCAACCTGCTCACCCTGAAAGTGTTCGCCAGCAGCCCGCACCGGCGGCGTTTGGGCTACCGGCTGATTGCCACCCTGGTATGCATGCTGATACTGGGCCAGGCAGGCCGCATCATGCTGGCGATGTACTTTGGCCATGGCGAGCTGGCTGGCTCGCCGTACTTTGCAGTGGCCAACTTTGTGCTGATCCTGCTGGAGTTTGCCAAAATCCTGGCCTTGATTTTTGTTTGCTTCGAAAGCCTGGAAATCCGCCTGTACCAGCTGGCCATGCGCGACCCGCTCACCGGCCTGTACAACCGCCGGGCGTTCCAGGAGCAGGCGCAGCAAAGGCTGGCAGCACAGCCGGGGGAACCCGTGGCCTTGCTGGTGCTGGATCTGGATTACTTCAAGCAGGTAAACGACCGCTACGGCCACCAGGCCGGCGACGACGTGCTGGTCCACTTGGCCCGTTTGCTGCACACCCAGCTTGCCCCGTTTGATGCGCTGTATGCCCGCAGCGGTGGCGAAGAATTTGTCATGATGCTGACGGGCAATGCAGCCAACCTGGCGCCCGTCATTGCCGAAAACATCCGCAGCGCACTGGCCGCGCATGCCATCCAGACCAGCGACGGCCAGCAGGTCTTGCAAACGACCAGCATCGGCATGGCTAGCGGTATCGCGGGACAGGGTTCGCTGCGCCAGCTGGTGATGGAAGCCGACATGGCGCTATACCAGGCCAAACAGCATGGCCGCAACTGCGTACAGAGCAGCACGCAAACCCTGTAAGCCCCATAAAAAAAGCCCCTTGCACCAGGCAAGGGGCTTTTTGCCGCTATCCGCTTAGCGCAGCAGGCTGATGGCGTACTGCGGCGTCAGGTTGGCCTGTGCCTGCACGGCCTGGCTGCTATTACTCAGAATCTGCTGCCGCGCCAGTTCGCTACTGGCTGCCGCGTAATCGGCATCCTGTATGCGGCTGCGCGCCGCTTCGGTATTGATGGACGAGGTGGTGAGGTTTTCGATGGCCGTGCCAAAACGGTTGGCCGCTGCCCCCAGGTCTGCGCGGTAGTTGCCCAGCTGTTTGAGATCAGACTGTATCTGCGACAGCGCCGCACCAGGGTTGGACAAATCAATCGTGCCTGTTGCATTGGCATTACTGCTGTAGCCATTGAGCTTACTGGCACCGCTGGTCAGGTCGGCTGCGGTAACGCTCAGCTGCGCTTCCGGCGTGCCCTGCCCGCCTACCTGGAAGGTGGCCGTGTTGCCGCCGTTAAACAGCGGCTGCCCGTTATACGTGGTGCTCTCGATTATCTGGGAGTTCGCCTGGGTCAGCTGATCGACTTCTTTTTGCAAAGCCGCACGGTTATCGGCGCTAAGTGTGCCGTTGCCAGCCTGCACTGCCAGCTCTTCTATGCGTTGGCTGTTCTGGGTAATTTGCGCCAGCGCGCCATCGGCCGTTTGTGTGAGCGAGATACCATCGTAGGCATTGCGTATGCTTTGGGTATCCCCTAGCTGCTGGCTGCGCAGCCCTTCGGCCACGGCCAGGCCTGCCGCGTTATCGGCGGCGCTATTGATGCCTTTGCCCGAGGCCAGCTGGGCCAGCACTTGCTTTTTGGCTTGCTCGGTTTGCCGCAGCTGGGCCTGGTTGTTGAGGGCAGAAAGATTGCTATTGATGCTGAGTGGCATGGTGACGCACCTCGGCTACTGATAATTCATTCTAGTGCCAACCCCACCACATTCAATAACAAAGTACTGTTGCAAAACACTTTTTCCCGCTCGGCAGCCACAGAAACCACAGCCATGACGCTTGCCATCGATAAAAGACAAAGCTTATAAATGGCATTGTGCACTGCACAAAAGGAGATTGCCATGTGCTCTACCGCGCCCACCCACGACCCTACCCTGAAAGCACTGAAAACCGCCTGGCACAGCCACCGTCTGCTGTTGGCAGCCCTGCTACAGCTGCAAAACCGCTGGAGTACCCATTTGCTGAAAGAAGACCGCAACCAGCCCGAACACTATCGCCGGCTGCTGCTGCGACTGATTGCCGACCAAGCGGCTTTAGGCTACGACACCGTAGCCTTGCAGCAAGAGTACGACCACGTGTACCGCCACTGGAGCCAGGCTTATGGCCTGTCGCTGTCAGGGCCAGTGTGGCAATGGCGCAGTGCGCAGCAGCGCCGCCAGCAGCGCATCCTGCTAACCCTCACCCGTGCGGCACTACAAAACTGTCAGCTACGCCTGGCCAGTGAGCAGCAGCCTGCCTGAGCACCAAAAAAAACACCGCACGCTTACCGCGTACGGTGTTTTTGCCAGCCTGCGGCCAACCTTACCAGCAGCGCTTGATCAAGGCGCCCAGCTGGATCAGCCTGCCATGGAAAAAGTGACCCGCAGCAGGCAGCACCAGCACAGGTAGCTGTTGCGGGCGTGCCCAGTCCATCACCGCACTGAGCGGGATGACTTCGTCTTCCTCGCCATGGATCACCAGCGTATCGGCAGGCACATCGGGTGTAGCAATCTCGTATTTACCTACCGCCACGCCCATCAGCAACAGCTTGTCCGTCTCGATGACAGCACGCGTGCGCGCGGCCACAAAACCGCCAAAAGAAAAGCCTGCCAGCGCCAGCGGCAGCTCGCCCTGCTCGGCACGGGCATGCGCTACCACCGCCAGCACGTCGTCCACCTCGCCCATGCCGTAATCGTGAGTGCCTTCGCTATGGCCCACGCCACGCAGGTTAGGCAGGTAGCAGGCATAGCCCAGCTGGGATAGCGACTTGGCGGCAGTCTGGATGACTTTGTTGGTGTTAGTGCCGCCCTGGGTAGGGTTGGGGTGGCAAATCACCGCAATACCCGTGGCGTCGCCTACCGCCGGGATAAAGATGGTTTCCAGCTTGCCTACCGGGCCGGCGATATCGAGTTTGTGCGGCTGTTTCAGCATCAGACTTTCAGCCTTTCCACGATACGGCCGTTTACCATGTGTTCTTCCACGATTTCATCGATGTCTTCTTTGTCGATGAAGGTGTACCAGGTCTCTTGCGGGTACACCACCATCACCGGGCCTTCGTCGCAGCGGCCCAGGCAGCCGGCCTTGTTGACACGAATCTGGCCACTGCCCGCCAGACCGCGTGCCTTGATCTGGTCTTTCATATAGCCCAGCAGCTCGCTGGCGCCGTGGTTGTTACAGCACATTTCGCCTTCGGCGCGCTGATTGCAGCAGATGAATACGTGTTTGTCGAAGTAGCTCATGTTTGTCTCTTGCAGGTAGGCGGCCAGCCTGGCGGGCTAGCCCGGGGTGTTATTCGTCGGAGTCTGCCCAGCCGGAAATACCGATCGTGGCAGCGTTATCGAATTTGGCGTACTGGCCGATAAACGCCAGCCGCACACGGCCGGTAGGGCCGTTACGGTGTTTACCGATAATGGCTTCGGCCTGGTTTTTCAGGTCGATTTCATCCGGTTTGTAATACGCCTCGCGGTACATGAAGATAATCAGGTCGGCGTCCTGCTCGATGGCACCGGATTCACGCAAGTCGGACATCATCGGGCGCTTGTCGGTACGCTGTTCCACCGCACGCGACAGCTGCGACAACGCAATCACCGGTACTTGCAGCTCTTTGGCCAGGCCTTTCAGGCCACGCGAGATCTCGCCCAGCTCGGCGGTACGGTTATCGTTACGGCCGGAGCCGCTCATCAGCTGCAGGTAATCGATCACGATCAGGCCCAGCTTGCCGCCGTGCTGCCGCGCCAGACGGCGGGCGCGGGCGCGCAGCTCCAGCGCAGTCAGCGCCGGGGTTTCGTCGATGTACATCGGTGCGTCGGATAGTTTGCCGATGGCGTAGGTCAGCTTTTGCCAGTCTTCGTCACCCAGCTTGCCGGTACGCAGAATGTGCTGATCCAGCCGCCCTACCGAGCCGAGCATCCGCATCACCAGCTGTGCACCGCCCATTTCCATGGAAAACACGGCCACCGGCAGGCCGGTTTCGATGGCCACGTTTTCGGCAATGTTCATGGAGAAAGCGGTTTTACCCATGGATGGGCGGCCAGCCACAATGATGAGGTCGCCCGGCTGCAGGCCAGAGGTGCGGGCATCCAGATCGTGGAAGCCGGTGGGCACGCCGGTGACTTCGTCCGGGTTGTCGCGGCTGTACAGCATGTCGATGCGCTCGACGACTTCTTTCAGCAGCGCCGGCATCTCCAGGAAGCCCTGCTTGGACTTGGCGGTGGATTCGGCAATCTGGAACACCTTGCCCTCCGCTTCGTCCAGCAGCTGGGCGGCATCGCGGCCCTGCGGGTTGTAGGCGGATTCGGCAATCTCGGTACCCACTTGCGCCAGCGCACGCATCACCGAGCGCTCGCGCACGATTTCGGCATAACGGCGGATGTTGGCCGCAGACGGCGTGTTTTGCGCCAGCGAGGCCAGGTAGGCCAGGCCGCCGATGCTGGCGAGCTCGGCATTTTTGTCCAGGCTTTCCGACACGGTGACCACGTCGGCCGGGCGGGCAATATCTACCAGGCGGGCAATGTGGCGGAAGATAATGCGGTGGTCGTGACGGTAAAAATCGCTATCCGTCAGCAAGTCGGCTACTTTTTCCCAGGCGCTGTTATCCAGCAGCAGGCCGCCCAGTACCGATTGTTCGGCTTCGATAGAGTGTGGTGGTGTACGAATGGCCGCCACAGAGGCGTCGTTGATATCAAAATCGCTCATAAATCCTGGCTTACCCGACAAGACAACAAAGGTTGGCCGCGGCCAACCCTGGGTGCAGGTGGCCAAAGCCCCTGCCTGATCTGGCTGTGATTCTAGCAGTTTTTACCCGCTACAAAGCCGGAAGACCACGCCCACTGAAAGTTATAGCCACCCAGCCAGCCGGTGATATCCACCACTTCGCCGATAAAGAACAGCCCCGGCACATCGTTAGCCATCATGGTCTTGGACGACAGTGCCTTGGTGGAGACGCCACCGCGGGTCACCTCGGCCTTTTTATAGCCCTGGGTACCATTGGGCAGTACGCGCCAGTGGTGCAGCGCCTCGGCCAGCTGGCGGCGCTTTTTGGGTGACAGGTCGCGGCCGCGCACGTTGGCGCCCTGGCCTTCCAGCCAGGCCTCGGCAAAACGCTTGGGCCAGCCCAGCTCGCCCATGGCATTGGCCAGCAGCTGGTCGCTACCGGCACGTGCTTCCAGCCAGGCTTCGGCGTCGTTGTCGGGCAGCAGGTCGATGATGATTTCCTGCCCCGGCTGCCAGTAGCTGGAGATCTGCAAGATGGCCGGGCCGGACAGGCCTTTGTGGGTAAACAACACGTTTTCACGAAAACGCACTTTGCCGATGCGCACCTCGGCATCCAGCGACACACCCGCCAGCGGCGCAAAACGCGCTGCATCGTCTACGTGAAAAGTCAGCGGCACCAGCGCCGGGTCCAGCTTGGTCACGGGCAAGCCAAACTGCTCGGCCAGCTGGTAACCAAAGGCCGTGGCGCCGATTTGCGGGATGGATAGCCCACCGGTGGCGACCACCAGTGATTCGCTGCTAAAGCTACCGGCACTGGTCGCCAGCTGGAAAAGACCGTCGCGGCCAACCTTTTCAATGGTAACCCCCATGCGGCGGTCCACCCCGGCAGCCTGGCATTCTGCGTCCAGCATGTCGATGAGCTGCTGGCTACTGTCATCGCAAAACAGCTGGCCCAGCTTTTTCTCGTGATAGGCAATGCCGTGCCTGGCAATCAGCTCGATGAAGTGTTGCGGCGTGAACTGTGCCAGCGCAGAACGGCAGAAATTGGGGTTTTCTGACACATAGCAGTCATGCCGTGCATGGATATTGGTGAAGTTGCTGCGCCCGCCGCCGGAGATGCGGATTTTTTCTGCCAGCTTGCTGGCATGGTCCAGCAGCAGCACCTTGCGGCCACGCTGGCCGGCGGTGGCGGCGCACATCATGCCGGCAGCACCGGCACCTAACACGATTACATCAAACTGCACGGGGCGAACCTCAAAAAGAATTAGCTTATATAGTGTAGTGATTTGGTCAACAATTGGCGATGCTGGCCAATTACAGTAAACTGTAGCAGTCGAACAGCGCATGCTGTTTTGCTTGTTAACTCTGGAGAGCACGATGGAACACAAACTGCCCGAACTGCCGTACGCACTGGACGCCCTGGCGCCGATCATTTCCAAGGAAACCCTGGAATTCCACTACGGCAAACATCACCAGACCTACATCACCAACCTGAACAACCTGATCAAGGGCACCGAGTTCGAAAATGCCTCCCTGGAAGAGATCGTAAAAAAATCCTCCGGCGGCATCTTCAATAACGCTGCCCAGGTGTGGAACCACACCTTCTACTGGTTTGGCCTGGCACCGAATGCTGGCGGTGAACCGACTGGCGCGCTGGCTGATGCCATCAACGCCAAATGGGGCTCCTTCGACGAGTTCAAGAAAGCCTTTGCCGCCTGTGCCGTTGGCACCTTCGGTTCCGGCTGGGCCTGGCTGGTAAAAAATGCCGATGGCAGCCTGGACCTGGTGTCCACCAGCAACGCCGCTACCCCGCTGACTACCGACAAGAAGCCGCTGCTGACTTGCGACGTGTGGGAGCACGCCTACTACATCGACTACCGCAACAGCCGCCCGAACTACCTGGAAGGCTTCTGGAAGCTGGTGAACTGGAACTTTGTTGCCGAAAACTTTGCTGCCTGATCGTTTACAGCATCGTGATGAAAAAGGCCCCTCGCGGGGCCTTTTTTGTTGCCTGCCACAGCGCACAGCCCACCCACAGGCGGGCAAGTGCTTACTGCTCGGCCGGCGTCTGGCTGATCATCACCTTGTGTTTCTGGCGCAGCTGCTCCAGATACGCGGCCATCACGCTTTGCGACGACATCTCGCCCAACAGCATACCCAGCTGAGCCGACTCCTGCGGGGCCAGTGCCTGGGCTGGCTGTACTTTGTCTACGCTGTACAGCACGTACTCGCCATTGTCACGCTTGACCCCGGCAAAAGCCGGTAGCTGCTTGGGGTTGGCCGCAAACACGGCACGCAGCTCGGCTACGGGCGTACCGGCCGGGTTACGGCGCGACAGGTTCTTCACCTCGCCCCAGGCAACACCGGCAGCTTTGCCCGCTTTCAGCTCGGCCAGCATGGCTGCACCGCGCTGCGCTGCCAGCTTGGCGCCCTCTTTGCTCACCAGCTCGGCACGGATGGTGTCCTGCACCTCGGCCAGCGTGCGCTGACGCGCAGGCTGGTGTTCGGCGACACGCACTACCACCAGCGTGTTGTTACCCACGTCTACCGGCTCGCTATTGTGCTTTTTGTTCAGTACGTCGTCGCTGAATGCGGCTTCCAACAGTTTGGCATTGCCCAGTACGGCATCGCCCGGCTTGCCGGTACGCGGCAACAGCTCGCTCTGCTGGGCTTTCAGGTTCAGCGCGGTTTCTACCGCTTTGAGCGAATCGCCCTGCTGGTAGGCCAGCTCGCCCATTTTCTCAGCGGCCGCACGGTAAGCCGCGGCGGCTTTCTGCTTGCGCAGCTTGTCTACCACGGCGGCTTTTTGCGATTCGAAATCGCTGGCCTTGATCGCATTCAGTTGCAGGATGTGATAACCGAATTCTGTTTCTACCACTTCGCTGATCTGGCCCTGTTTCATGGCAAAAGCCACGCTCTCGAACGGCTTGGTCATCACGCCACGGCCAAAGAAGCCCAGGTCACCCCCGTTGGCCGCGGAGCCAGGGTCTTGCGAACGGGTCTTGGCCAGCTCGGCAAACTTGGCCGGGTTGGCACGCACTTCTTTCAGGATGGCTTCGGCTTGCGCCTTGACCTTGGCTTTGTCAGCGGCGGGGGCATTCTTGTCAACGGTCAGCAGGATGTGCGCTACCTGACGTTCTTCGGACGAGAACTCGCCAGCATTCTTGTCGTAGTAGGCCTTGGCATCCGCATCGCTGATGGTCAGCGCCTGCGCCATGGCATCCTGCGACAAGGCGATGTATTCCAGACGTACCTGATCCGTTGTCTTGAAGCGCTTCAGATTGGCCTCGTAATAGGCCTTGATCACGGCATCGTCCAGCTTGACGCTGGCAGCAAACTGTTCTGGCTTGAGGGTATAGGCGCGCACATCACGTACTTCGGACACCAGGGCGCTCATGCGTTCCGCCAGAGTACGGGAAACAAAGCTGCCGTTCAGGTACGGGGCCACCTGCGTTTGCAGCAGGATGTCACGGCTTACCTGGTCTTCAAACGCATCAGCCGTCATGTAACGGCCCTGCAGGAACTCGGTATAGCGTGCTGCACTGAAGCTGCCGTTTTCCTGAAAAGCAGGAATGCCGGCAATCACCTTACGCAGCTGTTCCGGGGCGACGGCCAGATGGTGGCCACGGGCTTCGGCCAGCAGCATTTCCTGGCGGATCAGGTTTTCCAGCACCGCCTGGCGGGATGCCGCATTGGCAGGCTGCCCTTCCAGCTGGCGTTCCACGTCTTTCTGGTAGATTTTGGCATCGCCCACTTTGGCCAGATACGGGTCTTCCACAGCGGCACTGTAGCTACCGACGCCGAAACCCACGAAGGTGAGCGCCACGGCACCAAGAATGATCTTGATGGCAAGATTGTTGTTCTGAACGAAATCAAACATGAGGTTCGGGGTCTACCAAAGAAACAAGGTGAACGTTGGCCGTTCACCTTGCTGATTGTCTGGTGGAGCCTGCTTTCGCAAACCCATACAGAGTGACTGGCATGCAGACACCCGGTGCAAGCACCGGGCAAGTGCTGATTACAGTGCGTCTTTCAGTGCTTTACCAGCACGGAATTTCGGAGACTTGGCAGCAGCGATGGTAATGGTCTCGCCAGTCTTCGGGTTACGACCACTACGCTCGGCGCGCTCGCCTACGTAGAAAGTACCAAAGCCTACAACAGTGACAGTGTCGCCAGCCTTCAGCGCATCGGTTACAGCATCGATCATGCCATCCAGTGCCTTGCCGGCAGCTGCTTTGGAAATGTCTGCCTTGGCGGCGATAGCGTCAATCAGTTCAGACTTGTTCACGTTAAGTCCCCTTTCGTCGTTCTCGGTGTACGGAGTACTGAATAAAACCGCTAGCTTTATAGCAAGGGCAAAATCCTTGTGTCAAGCGGCTTTCAGCGGGGGTGCTCATGTTTTCACCCCCTCCTGAAAGCTGATGCTAGCGCGGTTTTACCCGCAAATCAAAACAATGAGTCATTAATGTGTCATTGGCGCGGACTTTGTCGCAAGTTCAGCAGCGGCGGGCGTTACAGCCACCGCCTCTTCTGCCAGCGCTTGCGGCTCGCGTTCCAGCGCGTATGACAAAACCTCATCAATCCACTTCACCGGCAAAATTTCCAGCTTGTTCTTGATGTTAGCGGGAATCTCGGCCAGATCCTTCACGTTGCCTTTGGGGATCAGCGCACGTTTGATGCCACCGCGCTGTGCGGCCAACAGCTTCTCTTTCAGACCGCCGATGGGCAGCACTTCACCACGCAAGGTGATTTCGCCGGTCATGGCTACATCAGCACGCACAGGGATGCCAGTGAGCACGGAAACCAGCGCCGTGGTCATGGCGATACCGGCAGACGGGCCATCTTTTGGCGTGGCACCTTCCGGCACGTGGATGTGCATGTCGTGCTTTTCGTAGAAGTCCGGCTTGATGCCCAGCAGGCGGGCACGGCTACGTACCACACTCATGGCAGCGGTGATCGACTCCTGCATCACCTCGCCCAGCTGGCCGGTACGAATGATGTTGCCCTTGCCAGGCAGCGCGACAGCTTCGATAGTGAGCAGCTCGCCGCCCACTTCGGTCCACGCCAGACCAGTGACCTGGCCGATGCGGTTTTCTTCTTCAGCGAGGCCAAAGTCGAAGCGACGCACGCCCAGATACTTCTCCAGGTTCTTGCCGCTTACCGTGGTTTTTACCGCCTTGTCCGCGCTGGCCTTCTTGCTGTGTTCGGTCACCACCTTGCGGCAGATCTTGGCCACTTCGCGGTCCAGGCTACGTACGCCTGCTTCGCGGGTGTAGTAGCGCACGATGTCGCGCAGTGCGCTTTCCTGCACCACCAGCTCGCCCTCCACCACACCATTGTTCTTCATCTGCTTGGGTAGCAGGTATTTGGTGGCGATATTGACCTTCTCGTCTTCGGTGTAACCGGCCAGGCGGATGATTTCCATCCGGTCCAGCAGCGCCGCCGGGATATTCAGCGAGTTGGCCGTGGCCACGAACATCACGTCGGACAGGTCGAAATCCACCTCGGCGTAATGGTCGGCAAAAGCATGGTTCTGCTCCGGATCCAGCACCTCCAGCAGCGCGGCAGACGGGTCGCCACGGAAGTCGGCACCCAGCTTGTCCACTTCGTCCAGCAGGAACAGCGGGTTTTTCACGCCCACTTTGGTCATGTTCTGCAGCACCTTGCCCGGCATGGAGCCGATATAGGTACGGCGATGACCGCGGATTTCGGATTCGTCACGCACACCGCCCAGCGCCATGCGCACGAACTTGCGGCCGGTAGCACGGGCAATAGACTGCCCCAGTGAGGTTTTACCCACACCTGGTGGCCCAACAAGGCACAAGATAGGCGCTTTCAGGCGGTCGACACGCTGCTGCACTGCCAGGTACTCCAGAATGCGCTCTTTGACCTTTTCCAGGCCAAAGTGGTCTTCGTCCAGCACATCCTCAGCCGCATCGATATCCTTGCTGATCTTGGTCTTTTTCTTCCATGGCAGATCGATCAGGGTTTCGATGTAATTGCGCACCACGGTGGCCTCGGCCGACATGGGCGACATCATGCGCAGTTTTTTCAGCTCGGCCGTGACTTTCTCGCGGCCTTCCTTGGACATGCCGGCCGCTTTGATCTTGCGCTCCAGCTCGTCCAGGTCGTTGCCTTCTTCGCCCTCGCCCAGCTCTTTCTGGATGGCTTTTACCTGTTCGTTCAGGTAGTACTCGCGCTGGCTCTTTTCCATCTGGCGCTTCACGCGGCCACGGATGCGCTTTTCTACCTGCAGGATATCGATCTCGCTTTCCATCATGGCCAGCAGGTGCTCGATACGTGCCTTGATGTCGAACATCTCCAGCACTTCCTGCTTGTTTTCCAGACGCAGCGGCAGGTGCACCACCACCGAATCAGCCAGACGCCCGGCCTTGTCTACGCCAGACAGCGACGACAGGACTTCGCTCGGGATTTTTTTGTTCAGTTTGACGAACTGCTCGAACTGCGCCAGCAGCGCACGACGCAGCGCCTCCACCTCGGGCGTATCCTCGCTGTCAAACGGCAGTGGGTCGATGGTGGCGGTAAAGTATTCTTCGTGGTCCTGCACTGCGGCCAACCTGGCGCGCTGACGGCCTTCTACCAGCACCTTCACGGTGCCGTCGGGCAGCTTCAGCATTTGCAGGATGCTGGCAATGGTGCCGATTTCGTGCAGGTCTTCCGACAGGGGTTCGTCCTTGTCGGCAGCACGCTGGGCAACCAGCAGGATCTGTTTGCCTTCGTCCATGGCCTTTTCCAGCGCCTTGATGGATTTGGGGCGGCCAACAAACAGCGGAATCACCATGTGCGGGAACACAACGACATCGCGCAGCGGCAATAGGGCCAGTGTGGTTTGATCTTTTAGTTCGGCGGGCTGTGGCATATCACCTAACCTTGCTCTTGGTGGAATTCAGTTAACAGGACAAATTAGGGCAAATTCATCCATATCAAGCATGCTAAAGCACTTAATAGTAGCTGCAAACAAAAACCGCCCTCACGGGCGGTTTGTTTCACTGCCTGAACGAGCTCAGGCGGACTGGGCTGTATCCGGCGCAGCGTCTTCCTGCTGCAGGATGTAGCTAGGCTTTTCACCCAGCTCGATCACTTTCTCGTCGACCACAACCTTGCTGACACCCTCGAGGGACGGCAGCTCGTACATGGTATCCAGCAGCGAACGCTCCAGAATGGAACGCAGACCACGCGCACCGGTCTTGCGGATCAGGGCTTGCTTGGCAATCACACGCAACGCAGAAGGCAGCACCTCCAGTGTTACCTGTTCCATGGCAAACAGGCGCTGATATTGCTTGATCAGGGCATTACGCGGCTGGGTCAGGATGCTCACCAGCGCTTCTTCGTCCAGCTCTTCCAGCGTAGTTACCACGGGCAGACGACCGATCAGCTCGGGAATTAGGCCAAACTTGATCAGATCTTCCGGCTCTACTTCGCGGAACAGGGTGCTGATGGACTTGCCATCTTCCTTGGACATCACCTCGGCACCAAAGCCGATCCCGCCTTTTTCGGAGCGGCGACGAATGATCTTTTCCAGACCATCGAACGCGCCACCACAAATGAACAGGATATTGGTGGTATCTACCTGGATGAATTCCTGGTTCGGGTGCTTGCGGCCACCTTGCGGCGGTACCGACGCTACCGTACCTTCGATCAGCTTGAGCAGTGCCTGCTGCACGCCCTCACCGGAAACATCGCGGGTAATCGACGGGTTTTCCGACTTGCGGGAAATCTTGTCGATTTCGTCCAGGTACACAATGCCGCGCTGGGCTTTGGTCACATCGTAGTCGCACTTTTGCAAGAGCTTCTGGATGATGTGCTCAACGTCCTCGCCCACATAACCGGCTTCGGTCAGCGTGGTGGCATCGGCAATGACAAACGGCACGTCCAGCAGCTTTGCCAGCGTCTGCGCCAATAGCGTCTTGCCGGAGCCGGTAGGACCAATCAGCAGGATATTGCTCTTGGACAGCTCTACGTCGTCCTTGGTGCTGGGCGTGTAGAGGCGCTTGTAGTGGTTGTACACCGCCACGGCCAGCGACTTCTTGGCCGGGTCCTGGCCAATGATGTACTGGTCCAGCGAGGCGCGGATTTCCTGCGGTGTGGGCAGGGCTGGTGCTTCGCCCTGCTCGTCTGCAGCACCGATTGTCGCTTCTGTTTCATCGCGAATGATGTCGCCGCACAGATCTACACACTCATTGCAAATGTAGACCTGCGGGCCGGCGATCAGTCGCTGCACTTCGTGCTGGCTTTTGCCGCAAAAAGAGCAGTACAGCAGCTTGTCCTTACTGCCTTTATCTGCCATCAGATAGACATCCCGAATTAAACGGCCGCATCCAGACGCGAGCTCAGCACCTTGTCGATCAGGCCGTACTCACGGCTCTGCTCGGCAGACATGAAGTTGTCGCGTTCGGTATCGGCTTGTACTTGTTCCATGGTCTGGCCGGTATGCTTGGCCAGCAGCTCGTTCATGTGCGCCTTGGTTTTCACCAGTTCGCGGGCATGAATTTCGATGTCGGTCACCTGGCCGCTCAGGCCGCCACCGTACAACAGCGGCTGGTGGATCATCACGCGGCTGTTCGGCAGCGCAAAACGCTTGCCCTTGGCGCCTGCCGACAGCAGGAAGGCGCCCATGCTGGCCGCCTGGCCAATGCACAGGGTGGAAACGTCCGGCTTGATGAAGTTCATCGTGTCGTAGATCGACATGCCGGCGGTAATGGAACCGCCTGGCGAGTTGATGTACAGATAGATGTCCTTGTCCGGGTTTTCCGATTCCAGGAACAGCAGCTGTGCTACCACCAGATTGGCCGACTCGTCGGTAACAGGGCCGACCAGGAACACGATACGCTCCTTCAGCAGGCGGGAGAAAATGTCGTAGGCGCGTTCGCCACGGCCACTTTGCTCCACCACCATGGGCACCAGGCCCATACCTTGCGGTTCAAACATCGATTTCATCGACCTCTCCGGTATCAGTTAAACAGATCAGGCGTTGTTGCCCATCAGGGTTTCGAAAGAAACATCCTTCTGGATAACATTGGCGCGACCCAGCACAAATTCAACCACATTGTCTTCCAGCACCATCGAAGTCGGGCCTTCCAGGCGGCCGGTTTCGGCGTAGTACCAGTCGATCACGTCTTGCGGCTGCTCGTAGCTCTCGGCAAATTCTTCTACCAGGGCTTTGACTTGTTCCGGTTTGGCTTCCAGCTTGTTGGCTTCTACCACTTCAGCCAGGATCAGGCCCAGCGCTACGCGGCGCTCGGCTTGCTGGGTGAACAGGTCTGCCGGCAGCGGCATGTCTTTCAGCTGCATGCCACGTTGTTCCAGGTCTTTGCGGGCCTGATCCATCAGACGGCCAACTTCCAGCTCTACCAGAGCCTTAGGCAGGTCGATCGGGGTCACGTCGATCAGGGCCTGCATCACGTTTTCTTTTACCTGAGCAGACAGGCGACGCTTGACTTCACGCTCCACGTTTTTGCGGATTTCAGCGCGCATTTTAGCCACGTCGCCATCGGCGATACCCAGCAGCTTGGCGAACTCTTCGTTCACTTCTGGCAGCTCGGCAGCGGCAACGTTTTTCACGGTGATCTCGAAGCTGGCAGTTTTGCCGGCCACGTCTTTACCGTGGTAGTCAGCCGGGAAGTTCACGGCAACAGTCTTGGTTTCGCCTTCTTTCGCGCCAATCACACCGGCTTCGAATTCTGGCAGCATCTGGCCCTGGCCCAGCATGAACGGGAAGTTCTCGCTGCTGCCGCCTTCGAAGGCTACGCCGTCGATGGTGCCTTTGAAGTCGATGATGACGCGGTCGCCGTCAGCCGCTTCGCGCTCTACACGGTTGAAGCGGGTACGTTGCTTGCGCAGGATATCAACGGTTTTGTCGATTTCGGCATCGGTCACTTCGGTGTTTGGCTTTTCGATGTCTTTGCCAGCCAGCTCACCGATGGTGATTTCCGGGTAAACCTCGAAAGCGGCAGCAAACTTGAAGTTTTCTGCATCGCCTTGAGCCGGTTCGAAACGCGGGTAGCCGGCTACGCGCAGTTTTTGCTCGACAGCAGCCTTGTAGAAGCTTTGCTGAACCTGTTCGCCCAGCACTTCTTCGCGCACTTGTGCGCCGTAGTTTGCTTCAACGATTTTGGCCGGTGCTTTACCTGGGCGGAAACCCTGAATTTTGGCAGTGCGGGCAACGCGCTTCAGGCGCTCGGCTACTTGTGCGTCGATTGCAGCCAGCGGCAGTGCAATGCTCATGCGACGCTCGAGGCCGCTCAACGTTTCCAGTTGTACTTGCATGTCCAATCCTTAGATTCAAAAGGTGTGGGGTTGAAGCCAGAAGCGGGAAAGCCCAACGGGTTGAGCAGAAATGCTCGGGGAACCATGCTGAATTTGCTTTCCTGCGCCATGAATTTTGTATTGTTAAGCAGCGTGTTTACCTGCAGGGCAGGCAAAACCAGGCGGCTAAAGCAAGGGGCGAGTATAGCATGCAGCGTCAAATTGAACAGTGCGTGATGCCAGCGCCCTGTCCCGCCAGCCATCGGGGCACATAGCCCTCGCGCAAGACCAGGCCAAACCGCCACCAGCAAGCCATGCCGCACGCCTTCATTGCCGCCAGCTTGCAGTGCCGGTATCGTACCGGCGATTGCACCTTGATACAGGCAAGACACCATGTCCACCCTCACCCATTTTGACAGCCATGGCCAGGCGCACATGGTAGACGTAGGCCACAAGGCAGAAACCCGGCGCGTAGCCGTCGCCACCGGCCATATCACCATGCAGCCGGCCACCTACGCCCTGCTGCAATCCGGCAGCAGCAAAAAAGGCGATGTAATCGGCATTGCCCGCATTGCCGCCATACAGGGCAGCAAGCGCACCGCTGACCTGATCCCGCTATGCCACCCGCTGGCCCTGAGCCGTGTGGCAGTGGACTTCCACCCCGAAGACGCTGCCTGCCGCCTGCACATTACCGTTACCGCGGAAACCGTTGGCCGCACCGGCGTGGAAATGGAGGCGCTCAGCGCCGTGATGGCCGGCCTGCTCACCGTATACGACATGCTGAAGGCCGTGGATCGCGGCATGGAGATTGCCGGGGTACGGCTGCTGGAAAAACAGGGCGGCAAGAGCGGGCACTGGCACGCCCGCGACAACGACCACTTGGGAACCTGAATGATGAACACACTGCAAGATGTGCCGCTAGCACAAGCCTACCGCCTGCTCAACCACGGCCCTACCGTGCTGGTGAGCAGCGCCCACGCCGGCCAGCAAAACGTGATGGCCGCCGCCTGGGCCATGCCACTGGATTTTGACCCACCCAAGATACTGGTGGTGATCGACAAGGCCACCCACACCCGCAAACTGATGGAAGCCTCCGGCGAATTTGCCCTGAACGTGCCCTGCCGCTACCAGGCGCAGGCCGTGGTAGCCGCCGGCAGCGCCAGCGGTGCCGACTGCGACAAGTTTGCCGCCAGCGGCCTGCAGGCCATGCCGGCGCAGCGCATTGCCGCCCCGCTGGTGCAAGGCTGCAGCGCTTATCTGGAATGCCGCATCATTCAGGAGCCGCACAACCAGCAGCAGTACGACCTGTTTATCGCCGAAGTGGTCGCCGCCCAGGCAGATAGCCGCGTATTCAGCCATGGCCGCTGGCATTTTGATGGCCACGACGCGCTGCGCAGCCTGCACCACGTGGCCGGCGGCCATTTTTTTGTCAGCGGCGACACCGTCAGCGGCCAGGCATAAAGCCGGCAGCTGGCAACAAAAAGCCCCGCAGTGTGATGCGGGGCTTTTTACTAGCGGCCACGTGCGGGCACTCAGGCGCTCACAGTCAGCTCGCGCAGATACTGCGGCACTTTGGCCGCGGTCACTTTCTGCAGCTTGCACAGCAAGCCATGGCTCACCTGCGCCAGGCCGTGCTTTTGTCGCAAGGTGGCCTGCAAATACTGCAGCAAGTTGGCCGCCATCTCGGCATCGGCCAAGGCCCGGTGCGCCTGCCCCGTAACCGGCAGGCCCGCCCAGCGCGTGAGCGTACCCAGCTTGTGATCCGGCGCTGTGGGCAGCAGGCGGCGCGACAGCAACAGCGTGCAGGCAAAGTCCTGTTGGCGCTGCAGCCCCAGCAAACCCAGCTCGTAGTCCCAGAACTTGCGGTCAAAGCTGGCGTTATGCGCCACCAGTGGCGCCGTGCCAACAAAGGCCGCCGCTTCGCGCATGACCTGCGCGGCCGGCGGCGCGGCCTTGAGCATGGCATTACTGATGCCGGTGAGCTGCTGGATCATGGGTGGCACCCACACGCCAGCATTCATCAGGCTTTGATAGCGGTCGACCACCTGGCCGTTTTCCAGCAGCACTATGCCGATCTCCGTGGCACGGCCATCAGGGCCTGGCCCGATGCCCGTGGTCTCGAAGTCGATAACGGCCAGCCTTTGGCTCATGCCAGCGCCTGCTTGGCTGCCTCGGCAGGGCTCAGGCCATCGTAGAACATGTCGGTATACCACTCGGCCTGCTCTTCGATGTGGTCTTGCGCTTCTGCCTCGGTGGCACCCGCCGCCACCAGGTGGGTTTCCACCTCGGTACACCAGGCCAGCAGCGCCAGGGTTTCGTCGTCCAGCTCGTCGATTTCGTTTTTCTTGCGCGACATGGTGCTTTCCTTTACTTGCTTCGTCATTTAACAGCCGCGCATTGTACGCAGCTTTTTCCTGCCGCGCCCTAGCGCGTCATCAGGTCGCCGTACACCAAGCCCGGCTGCGGCTTGCGCTTGGCCGATGGCGCGTCGTACAGCACCAGCCAGGTATCCGGCCCGGCCCAGTGTGGCGGCAGCCTGCACAGCGCCTCGGCGCGGTCGGTGCCTTTGCCGTGCGGCAGTACCATATGCTCGGCCACACCTTCCCACCACAGCGCTGCGCCCTCGCCTGCCGTGACGCCGGCCAGTGCGGCCCGCGCACCCACCCAGCGAAACACCCGCACAGCGCCATCCAGCACCATGGTGGGGCCGGCCAACAGCAGCAGATCGTCACCATCCAGGTGCAGGTCTCGCACGCCCAGGCCTGCCAGCGGCAGAAAGTGCTTGCGATACAGCTGGCCGCTGTCGTCCAGCGGCGCCAGGCGCAGCTCGCCCTTGCGTTCTTCCAAACGCAGTTCCAGCAGGCAACTCCAGCCGCGCAGCACCGGCCCGCGCAGGCCCAATAGCAGCTTGCCGTCTACCGCTGCCAGGCCTTCCACATCAAAACCGTTATCCTTGCCGGGTATGGCCATGAACGGGGCCAGCTGCGGGTCGTCGGCCAGCAAAGTAGTGAGTTCGTTAAATTTCTTCTTGCCTTTCAGCGTAGCTGCCGTGCGACCGTCTGCCGTGGTTTTTTGCAGCGAGTACACACCGCCACCCTCTTCCAGCAGGGGAATGCGCGCCAGCAGGCAGCGGTTGCCATCGTGCGTTACCGTGGCCAGGCGCTTGAGGTTGTCCACCGCATCACGCGCCGGCTGCGGCGCCTTGCGCTTGAGCCCGTGCGAACCCACCAGCCACAGATAGCCATCGGCTACGGCCAGGCCTTCCAGATCGGCCTCGATATCGGCGCTATCTGGCAGCGGCAGATAGTCAGCCAGCGGGTAGTGACGGTCTGCCACAAAGTGCAGGTTCTCTGCAGTGCGGTCGCGCAGCAAGCGGTCCAGACCGCAGGCTTCGTCGCCGGCCACCCACAGCGTGTCGCCGATAGCCACGGCACCAGACAGGTTATCGTGCACCAGCTGGGCGCTATCCAGCGCCAGGCTAACAGCATTGACGGACAGTTTCTTGGGCATGGTTTACCTCGGCTAAAGCGGGTTAATCGTCTGGCAGGGTAATGTGCCAAGGCACGTCGCCCACGTACAAATGACAGGCCAGGCGCACCGTTCCCGGCGCATCCAGCCACTGTTCGCTGGCCGCCTCGGCGGCACTGCACAGCCCGGCGCGCAGCAGCACATTGCGTTCCTTGCGGCCAACCTGCACCTGCTGTGGCTGTGCAGCGTGCTGCAGGCGCACGGCACAGGTGCCGCAGGTGCCCTGGCCGCAGCGCCAGTGCAGCGGGATATCATGAAAACGCGCTACGTCGATCAGTGCATCGCCGGGGCTGGCGTCCAGCTCGGCAATGCACTGCCCGCCGCGTGCGAAAACCAGCCGTGTCACAGCGCGTACACCGGTAGCACATCACCCGGCTGCACTTGCTGGCCTGGCTGCAGGCGCACCAGGGCGTCGGCCCAGGCGCAGGATGTCAGCACGCCAGAGCCCTGATTGGGGTAGCGCTGCAGTACCAGCTGGCCGCCCTGCTGTGCCACGCGCACACGCAGGTATTCTTCGCGGCGGCTATCGGGTTTGCGCCAGTCAAACGCGGCGGGCAGGTGATACTGCGGCTGCCAAGCGGGCACCACCTCGCCCATGCGCGCGCGCAGGAAGTCACGCACCAGCACGGCAAAGGTGACATAGCCGGACACCGGGTTACCCGGCAGGCCGATAAAGTCGGCCTCGCCTAGGCGGCCACTGGCCAGCGGCTTGCCGGGCTTGATGGCGATTTTCCACAGTTGCAGCTCGCCCTCGGCCTCCACCGCTGCCTTGACGTGATCTTCCTCGCCTACCGACACGCCACCGCAAGTCATCACCACATCAGCCTGTGCAGCGGCGTCGCGCAGTGCCTGACGCGTGGCGGCCAGCGTGTCGGGGATGATGCCCAGATCCAGCACCTGGCAGCCCAGCGCCCGCAGCGCCGGTACTAACCAGTAGCGGTTGGAGTTGTAGATTTTGCCGGCACCGGCCGGCGTGCCGGGCTCCACCAGCTCGTCACCGGTAAAGAACACCGCCACGCGCAGCTGGCTGTACACCTGCAGCTGCGCCACGCCTACCGATGCGGCCAGGCCCAGATCGGCATCGCGCAAACGTTGGCCGCAGGCCAGCACGGTTTGCCCCTCGGCAATGTCTTCGCCACGGCGGCGAATGTTTTGCCCGACGCTCACCGGCGCGGTAAAGCACACGCTGCCATCTGGCTGCACCTCGGCCTGCTCCTGCATCACCACCGCGTCGGCCTGTGGCGGCACCGGGGCACCGGTAAAGATGCGCGCAGCGCTGGCCGGCAGCAATGGCTGCGGCACACTACCTGCGGGGATGCGCTGGCTCACCGGCAGGGTGGCTGCGGCGTCGGCAGCACGCACGGCGTAGCCATCCATGGCGCTATTGTCACAAGGGGGCACATCCAGGGTAGACACCAGGTCTTGCGCCAGCACACGGCCAGCAGCTGGCAGCAGGTCGACCACGTCGGTACGGGCCGGCACGCGGGCACGCGCCAGCAGCCAGTCGCGGGTTTGCTCTACGGTTTGCATGAGTCGGATAGCATGAATGACGAAAGCCGCATCTTCTCACAGACGCGGCTTGTACGGTAAGGCGGCAGCGGGCCTAAGCCGCCACAGGCTTGGCCACCGGCGGGTCTTCAAAGCGCTTCCAGTCGGTAATCAGGATGTGCGGCAGCTGCAGGCTGGCTGCCAGGCGCTTTTCGATGTCTTCTAGCACATGGTGGTTATGAATCGTGCCGCCGAGGGTGATTTCGGCATGGCGGCTTACCGGGTTGCCCGGCGTAACAAACCAGATGCAATAGCGATTCATAGCAGGCACCGCGAAATAGGCTTAAACCATATATCGGCGCAGCGCCTGCCATTCTTGAAGTTTTTTATCGAAAGCCAGCGTATGCGCAGGGCTGCTGGACGGCAGCACTAGCACATCCACCCCACAGCCCGCCAAAGTGGATGCGGCTTTACCGGCGGTCTGGCCATTGAACGCCACCAGCTGCAAGGCGGGTAGCGTGGCCACCAGCTCGGTCAGCGGGTTGGCGCGCGCGTCGCGGATATCGCTATCGAGGCTACCACGGCGCGTGGCTTCGGCCACCACATCCCACAGCCCCACGCCCAAAGCCTGCATGGTCGCCAAGCGCTGCGGATAAGGCAAGGCGGCCAACTCGCAGCCGGCCACCGCGCCTAGCAGCCGCCAGAACTGGTTACGCGGGTGGGCGTAATACTGTGCCGCCGCCAGCGAGGCATCGCCGGGCAGCGAACCCAGGATCAGGATACGGGTGTCGGGATCGACTACCGGCGGAAAGCTGGCTTTGCGCATGCGGCCAACCTTAAAACAGGGTGCCCTGCTCGGCTGCCAGCTGCAGACGCACCGGGCCAAAGCTGCGGCGATGCTCGGCCAGTGCGCCGTGCTGCGCCAGCGCCTTCATGTGCTCTGCCGTGGGGTAGCCCTTGTGGCGGGCAAAACCGTACTGCGGATGCAGCGCGTCCAGCGCGATCATTTCGGCATCGCGGGCCGTTTTGGCCAGGATGGACGCAGCGGAAATTTCCTGCACCTTGGCGTCGCCCTTTACGATGGCCTCGGCGGGCAAGGTCAGCGTTTTGGGGATTTTATTACCGTCGATCAGCACCTTACCAGGGGTGATGGCCAGGCCATCCACCGCACGCACCATGGCCAGCATGGTGGCCTGAAAAATATTGAGCTGGTCGATTTCGGCCGCGCTGGCGTGGGCAATATGCCAGGCCAGCGCCTTTTCCTTGATTTCCAGCGCCAGCGCCGCACGCCGCGCCTCGCTCAGTTTTTTCGAGTCGGCCAGGCCGGCAATCGGCCGCGCCGGATCCAGGATAACCGCAGCGGTAAACACCGAGCCGATCAGCGGGCCGCGACCTGCCTCGTCCACACCGCAGATCAGCATCGCGCCACCTTCAGGATGGCCTCGGCGGCCAGCCGTGCCGAGTCGGCTTTCAGGCTGTGATGCAGCGCGGTAAAGGTATCGATGATGTCCTGCCGGCTGTCCTGGTTGTCGTACAGCTCGGCTACCGCCGCGGTCAGCTTGTCGACTGTGGCGTCTTTCTGCAGCAGCTCGGGCACCACAAAGCGCTTGGCCAGGATGTTGGGCAGGCCCACATACGGCAGCTTGAGCTTGCGCTTCACCAGCTGATAGGTCAGCCACGACAGCTTGTAGCTGATGACCATCGGCTTTTTGGTGAGCGCCACTTCCAGCGTGGCGGTGCCACTGGTGACCAGCACCACGTCGGCGGCGATCATCGCCATCTGGGCGTGACCAAACAGCTTGCGGATAGGCAGATCCCACGCCTTGTGGCGGGTAAGCAGCTGGTCGAACTGGTCCATGGTTGGCCGCGTGGCCAACGGCACCAGAAACTGTGCATCCGGATAGCGCGCCAGCAACTGGCGAGCCACATCCAGATACAGGCCACCCATAAATTCCAGCTCGCTTTTGCGGCTACCCGGCAGCAGGGCAAATACCGGCGCGGCCTTGGGCAGGCCCAGCTGTTCACGCATGGCGTTCTGGTCCGGCGCGATATCGATCTCGCTGGCCAGCGGGTGGCCGACAAACGTGGCCGGCACGCCAGCGGCGTCGTACAGCGGTTTTTCCATGGGGAACAGGCACAGCACCTGGTCGGCACTGTCACCGATTTTCACCACGCGTTCCGGCCGCCACGCCCAGACCGACGGACTGACGTAGTGCACGGTACGCAGGCCGGCCTGTTTCAGCCACTTTTCCAGCCCCAGATTGAAATCGGGAGCATCGATACCGATGAACACGTCAGGCTTCTCGGCCAGCAGCGTATCGCGCAGCGTACGACGGATGCGCAGCAGCTCGGGCAGGCGCGACAGCACCTCCACGTAGCCGCGCACTGCCAGGCGCTCTTGTGGCACTTGGCTGCTAAAGCCGCGCGCCAGCATGCGCGGGCCGCCGATGCCGGCAAACTCGACATCGGGGTGCGCCGCCTTGAGCGCGTCCATCAAGTGGGCGCCCAGCAGGTCGCCCGAGGCCTCGCCGGCGACCATGGCCACCTTGAGCGCACCCGGGCGGGTAAACAGCTTGTCTGTCATGGTCTAGCGGATAATGCCGCGGCTGGCGGCGGCAAAGAAGCGCACAAATGCGGCCAACTCGTCCTTGCCGGCAGCGGCGTCGGTTTCGATTTCGGCACGGGCATCGTCAAACGGCAGGCCTTTGCGGTACAGCGCCTTGTAGGCATTGCGGATGCTGCGGATCTGCTCGGGGCTGAAGCCACGACGCTTCAGGCCTTCGGCGTTAATGCCGGCCGGCACGGCACGGTTGCCGTGTGCCATCACGTACGGCGGCACATCCTGCGCTACAGCGCTGGAGAAAGCCGTCATGGCGTGATCGCCGATGTGGCAGAACTGGTGCACGCTGGTAAAGCCACCCAGAATCACCCAATCGCCCACGTGCACGTGACCGCCCAGCGTGGCGTTGTTGGCAAAAATGGTGTTATCGCCAATCTGGCAGTCGTGGCCCAGATGCACGTAGGCCATGATCCAGTTGTTATTGCCCAGACGCGTCACACCGACATCTTGCGCGGTACCGATATTGAAAGTGCAGAACTCGCGGATGGTATTGCCGTCGCCGATTTCCAGGCGGGTAGGCTCACCAGCGTATTTCTTGTCTTGCGGTACGGCGCCCAGCGAGCAGAACTGGAAAATACGGTTGTTCTTGCCAATGCTGGTATGGCCTTCAATCACCACGTGCGGCCCAACCCAGGTGCCGCTGCCGATGCTGACATTGGCACCGATGATGCTGTAGGCGCCGATCTCAACATCGTCGGCAATCTGCGCGCCATCGGCAATGATGGCGGTAGGATGAATGGCCATGTTTATACCTCGCGTTTGGCACACATGATTTGCGCTTCACAGGCCACCTGGCCGTCTACCAGCGCACGGGCGTTGTATTTGGCAATGCCGCGCTTCATGGCCAGCTGCTCGACTTCCAGCGTCAGCTGGTCGCCCGGCACTACCTGGCGCTTGAAGCGGGCGTTATCAATACCCACAAAGAAATACAGCTCGTTTTCCGGGCGCTCGCCTTCGCTGCGGATCGACAGGATACCGGCGGCCTGTGCCAGCGCCTCGATAATCAGCACACCCGGCATCACCGGATACTGCTCGAAGTGGCCCATGAAGAACGGCTCGTTGATGGTCACATTCTTGATGGCCTTGATGCGCTCGTTGGCAACAAACTCGGTCACACGGTCTACCAGCAGGAACGGGTAGCGGTGCGGCAGGTAGCGCATGATCTCGCGTACGTCGATGGATACGGCTGCGTCGGTGCTCACGGCTTCAGTCATGGTTGGGAATCCTTATTGTCTTGCGCTTGTTGCAGCGCTTTTTCAAGTTGTTTGACACGGGTAACCAGCTCGCCCAGGTGACGCAGGTGCGCCGCATTGGCCAGCCATTCTTTGTGGGTAGCCATCGGGTACACCGCGGTATAGGCGTCGGCCTGGCGGATGGATTTGGAAATCAGGGTGCCGGCACCCACGTGGGTACCATCGGCAATATCCAGGTGGCCAATGATACGGGCGGCACCGCCAATGGTGCAGCGCGCGCCAATCTTGGTGCTGCCAGCCACCGCGGCGCAGCCGGCCATGGCGGTGTGTGCGCCCACCTGGACGTTGTGCGCCAGCTGAATCTGGTTATCCAGCTTGACGCCTTCGCCAATAATGGTGTCTTTCAGCGCGCCACGGTCGATGGTGGTATTGGCACCGACCTCTACGTCGTCGCCAATCACCACCACGCCGGTTTGCGGAATCTTGAACCAGCGGTCGGCATTCCACGCCAGGCCAAAGCCATCGGCACCGATCACGGCACCCGCGTGCAGGATGACGCGGTTACCCAGTCGGCAGCCGTGGTAAATGCTGACGTTGGGGTAAATCAGCGTATCGTCGCCAATGGTGACATGATCGCCAATAACCACACCCGGGTGGATGATGCAGCGCTCGCCAATGGTGACATGGCGACCGATGCTGACCATTTCACGCACCTCGGTGCTGGCCGCCACCACACTGCCCTCGCCCACTACGGCACGCGGATGCACGCCAGGCACGGCGGCAGGCGGCGGGTTCAGCAGCGTAGCGACGCGGGCAAAATACAGGTACGGGTCAGCGGCCAGAATCAGGCTGCGGCCAACCTTGCTGGCGGCGTCTGCCAGCGCAGGCTTGACGATCACCGCACCGGCGGCGGTGCTATCCAGCTGGCTGCGGTATTTGGGGTTGGCCAGAAAAGTGATCTGGCCGGCGCCCGCCTCTTCCATGGAGGCCAGGCGGTCGATGTCGCGGTCTTCGCCGCGCAGCTCACCGCCCAGGGCGGCCACAATGTGCGATAGTTTCATGGGTTCTAGCAATGACGAAGCCGACTTGGCGTCGGCTTCGAGTGTTGTAAGAAGCCTTACGGCTTATTTTTCCAGCTCTTTCAGCACCTTGGCCGTAATGTCCAGCTTGCCGCTTACATACACCACATCCTGCAGAATGAGGTCGAACTGCTCGCGCTCGGCCAGCTGTCTGATCACGCGGTTAGCCCGCTCTTGCACGGCGGCAAACTCTTCATTGCGGCGCTGGTTCAGGTCTTCGCGAAAATCGCGCGATTTGGCCTGATACTCGCGGTCTACCGATGCCAACTCGCGCTCCATCGCACGGCGCTCGCTATCTGCCGGTTTACCTTTTGCCAGCTGCAGCTCCAGCTCCTTGCCACGTGCAGCCAGCTTTTTCAGCTCGGCCTCACGATTGGCAAACTCGCGTTCCAGCTTTTTCTGCGCATTCAGCGCCGGGGCAGCTTCGCGATAAACACGCTCTGTATTGACGTAGCCGATTTTCATGTCGGCTGCGCTCGCGCAGGTCGATGCCAGCACCAAGGGCAGTGCCAGCAGCAGGCGATTGAATGACATGCTCACTCCTTAGAACACTTGGCCGATCGTAAACTGGAAGCGTTGCAACTGGTCGCCCCTTTCTTTTTTCAGCGGCAAGGCATAGCTGAACTTGAGCGGGCCAATAGGCGACAGCCAGGTCATGGCCAAGCCAGCAGAATAACGCAGACCGTCCGTGGCGCTCACCGAGGCTTCTTTCGGGTCCCACAGCGTACCTGCGTCAAAGAACAGGCTGGTACGCAAGCTACGGTTATCACGCATCCCCGGGAAGGGGAACAGCAGCTCCAGCGAGCTGGTGATCTTGCGTGTACCACCCAGCGCATCGCCGTTGGTATCCAGCGGGCCCATGCTGCCGTTTTCATAACCGCGCACCGAACCCAGGCCACCCAGATAATAGTTCTGGAAGAATGGCAGGCGTTTGGTTTTGCCGTAGCCATTGGCGTATCCGACTTCACCGCTGGCAGCCAGGGTAAAGTTTTTCGACAGCGGCCAGAACCATGCCTGGTTATGCGACATGCGGTAGTACTGGATATCGCCGCCTGGCATGCCGGCATCCAGATAGACGCCCATGCTGTAACCACGCGTTGGCCACAGGGCGCTATCACGGGTATCACGCGACCAGCCGGCAGACGACAGCAGCGTGATATTGGAGCGGCCGTACTGGCTGACAAAATCCTTGTAGCGCTGCGGGCTATCGCTATACAGCGTAATGGCTGTATTTTCCGCCCCGAAGCTGTAGTTGATGCGGTCGAATTCGGTTACCGGCACGCCAAAACGTACCGCGGCACCGGTGGTGCTGGTTTTGTACTTGTTGGTATCGTTGGCCGACGGGTTGTACACGCGGCGGTACAGATCGTAGCCTACGCTCACGCCATCTACCGTGTAATACGGGTCGGTAAACGACAGCGTGGCGTTCTTGGTGGTTTTACCGTTGGAGAAGCTGAACGACAAGGACTTGCCCGAACCCAGTACGTTGGCTTGCGACACCGAGGCGCTCAGCTGCAAGCCATCGCCCTGGGCATAGCCGATGCCAGCGTTAATCGAGCCGGTAGCGCGCTCTTTCACCACCACGTTCATGTCCACCTGATCTGCGGTATCCACCACAGCCGGGGTCTCGATGTTGACGGTTTCAAAGTAGCCCAGCAGCTCAAGACGCTCTTTGCTGCGCTTGATGGCGGCACCGTTATATTGCGCACTTTCCAGCTGGCGCAGCTCGCGGCGAATCACTTCATCGCGGGTGCGGGTATTGCCAGCGATATTGACGCGGCGCACGGTGGTCAGGCGGCCCGGATCAACAAAGAAAGTCAACGCTACCGTGCTTTTTTCTTTGTCGATTTCCGGCACCGGGTTCACGCTGACAAAGGCGTAGCCATCGGCTTCCAGGCGCTCGGTCAGGGCCGTAATGGAGGCATTGATTTCTTCACGGTTGAACAGCGCACCTTGCTTGATGGTAATCAGCTGGCGCAGCTCTGCTTCAGGCACGCGCAGGTCACCCGCCAGGCGGATATCGGAAATCTTGTATTGTTTGCCTTCGGACAGGTTGGCCGTCACGTACATGTCCTGCTTGTCCGCACTGATGGCCACCTGCGTGGATTCGATATTGAACTCGGCGTAACCCTGGTTCAAGTAGTAGGCACGCAGCTTTTCCAGGTCAGCCGACAGTTGCTGGCGCGAGTAGCGGTCCGAGCGCGACAGCCAGGTCATGAAGCCGGATGGTGTCAGCGACATCTCGTCCAGCAGGGTATCTTCACTAAAGGCACGGTTGCCTACAATGCGGATATCCTTGATCTTGGCAGTCATGCCTTCCACGATATCCAGCGTCACCGCCACGCGGTTGCGTTCCAGGCGGGTAATCTGCGTCTGGATTTCAGCCGAGTACTTGCCCTTGCTGAAATACTGCCGCTTGAGCTCCTGCACAGCCTGGTCCAACAGGCCCTGGTCGAAAATACGCGACTCGGCCAGACCGTTGTCTTTCATGGCCTTGATCAGTTGCTCTTTCGGGAACTCCTTGCTGCCGTTTACCTGCAGCTGGGCAATGACCGGGCGCTCGCTTACCGCCAGCACCAGCACATCACCGTCCGACTCGACGCGTACATCGTTAAAGAAACCGGTAGCAAACAGGGCCTTGATGGCCTCTGATGCACGCTGCTGAGTGAAGGTATCTCCCACTTTCAGCGGCAGGTAGTTGAAGACGGTACCCGGCTCGGTACGCTGCAGGCCTTCAACACGAATGTCCTTGATAACAAAACTGTCCGCAGCCCAGGCCGGGGACAAAAAGGCAGCGGCTACAGCGGCTGCAAGAAAGCGTTTGTTCATAGTTGTTATGATCCTAGCCGGCCAGCAACCGGGCGAAGTCATTAAACAGGGCCAGCATCATGACTGTCAGAATGAAAGCCATCCCCAGACGCTGACCGACTTCGTACACGCGATCGGGAAGCGGACGCCCCCGAATCAGTTCTGCCACATGATACAGCAAGTGCCCGCCATCCAGCACTGGCACGGGTAGCAGATTGAATACCCCAAGACTGACACTGATCAGCGCCATGAATTCCAGCAAGGCAACAATCCCGATACCGGCACTTTTGCCCGCGTACTCGGCAATGGTGATCGGGCCGCTCAGGGCGTCCAGCGACACACCGCCAGTCAACATGGCAGCCAGCGTACCCAGCGTGCTATGGCACAGCGCCCACGTGCGCGCCAGTGCAGCCGGCACGGCCTCGCTAGCAGGTACCTGGACGCGCTGCTGCAGGCTGGCAAGCCAGGCTTCGTCCACCGCCGGCGCGGCACCAATGCGGCCAACCTTGACACCATCCTGATCAATACTGTCCGGGCGTAGTGGCAGCTGCAGCAGCTTGCCGGCACGCTGCACGGTGAGGACAAACTGCTCGCCCGGGTGGTTGTGCACCCAGAGCACCCAAGCCTCCCAGCTGGCTACAGGTTTGCCGCCCACCGCTATCAGCTTGTCACCCGCCAATAATCCAGCCCGCGCCGCCGCACCATCCGGCAGCACGGCGCCGATTTGCGGCAGATAGCGCGCAGGCATCACGCCCAGCTTGCCCATGGTGGCCTGGTCGAATTTTTCCAGCCCGAATGCTGGCAGGTCCAGACGGGCCACCAGCGGCTGCCCTGCCCGCTGCAGGCCCAAGGCCAGCTGCCCATCATTCACAATGGCCATGCCCATGGCCTGGCGGGCATCCGCCCAGTCTGCCACGGGGGCGCCATTCACACTGACAATACGGTCACCCGCACGCACACCGGCAGCCGCGGCAGCGGTTTGCGCCGCCACGGTACCCACCAATGGCTGCAGCCGGGTTTGCTCGCCGCTCATGGTGATGGCAAACAGCACCACTGCCAGCAGCAAGTTGGCCACCGGGCCGGCCAGCACGATGATCATGCGCTGCCACACCGGGCGCTGGTTAAACGCGCGATGGCGATCCTGGCTGTCTACCGGCGCCTCGCGCTCGTCCAGCATGCGCACATAACCGCCCAGCGGTATCCACGCCAGGCGCCATTCGGTATCCCCCACGGTACGGGCATAGATGGTTTTGCCAAAGCCGATGGAAAAAGTCAGCACCTTCACGCCACACAAGCGTGCGGCCAGGAAATGGCCAAACTCGTGAAAGGTAACCAGTACGCCAATGACCAGCAGAAAGGCCAAGATGGTCATGCCGCCACCCACTCGCCCACCAAGGCACGCGTAGCCGCGTCCTTGGCCAGCAGGCTTTCCAGGTCACGGCTCAGCGCCAGGTCACTCTGCGCCAGCGCCCGCTCGATCAGCTGCGGGATCTGCAAAAAGCCGATGCGGCCGGCAAGGAAGCTGGCGACTGCCACCTCGTTGGCCGCATTCATCACGGCAGAGGCATCGCCACCTGCTTTCAGGCAGTCGAATGCCAGTTTCAGGCAAGGGAAACGCTGCAGGTCGGGTGCTTCGAAGGTCAGTGCACCCATGGTCAGGAAGTCCAGCGGCTGTACCGGCGCGGCAATACGCTGCGGCCAGGCCATGGCGTAGGCGATGGGTGTACGCATATCAGGCGAGCCCAGCTGCGCCAGGATGCTGCCATCGTGATAGCGCACCATGGAGTGAATGACGCTTTGCGGGTGCACCACCACCTTGATTTGTTCAGGCGGCGTGCGGAACAACCAATGCGCCTCGATCACTTCCAGCCCTTTGTTCATCAGGCTGGCAGAATCTACCGAAATCTTGCGGCCCATTACCCAGTTCGGGTGCTTGCAGGCATCGTCGGCGGTAACGTGCTGCAGCTGCGCCAGCGTATGGTGCCGGAAGGGCCCGCCAGATGCGGTAAGAATCAGCTCTACTACGCCCGCGGCGGCCAGGTCACCGTCAAAGCCGGCAGGCAATGCCTGAAACAGGGCGTTGTGCTCACTGTCTACCGGCAGCAGCGTTGCACCACCCTCGCGCACAGCACGCATGAACAGATCGCCCGCCACGACCAGCGACTCCTTATTGGCCAGCAGAATGCGCTTACCCGCCCGCGCAGCCGCCAGGGTTGGCCGCAGCCCGGCCGCGCCGACGATGGCCGCCATCACCATATCTACTTCGGCAGCGGTAGACACCTCGGTCAGCGCCGCCTCGCCATCCAGCACTTGGGTCTGGCTACCGGCGTCGGCCAGCAGGCCGCGCAGGCGTTGCGCTGCCTGCGGGTCCACCAGCACAGCGTAGCGCGGGTTGTGTTGCAGGCATTGGGCAAACAGCTTGTCGGCCTGGCTATGTGCCGCCAGGGCAAAAACACGATAGCGCGACGGGTGCATGGCCACCACGTCCAGCGTGTTGGTGCCGATGCTACCGGTCGCGCCCAGTACAGTTATCAGTTGAATAGTCATGCAGTACTCATGCAAGCAGCAAGCGCAGCGCGTGCGATACGGCCAGAACGGCAATCAGGCTATCGATACGGTCGTAAACGCCGCCGTGGCCCGGCAGCAGGCTACTGCTGTCCTTGATACCGGCGCTACGTTTGAACCAGGATTCCAGCAGGTCCCCCACTACGCTCACCGCAGTGAGGCCCATGGCCAAGGGCAGCAATACTGCCAGCGGCAGCGGGATATTCAGCCAGCCCAGATCGTTAACAAACCAGACATAGGCCGCTACACCCACCACGGCACCCGCCACACCTTCCCAGCTCTTGCCGGGGCTGATGGCCGGTGCCAGTTTATGTTTGCCAAAGGTCTTGCCGGCGAAATAAGCGGCCACATCGGCCACCCATACCAGCCCCATCACCGCCAGCAGCTGCTTGCCGCTAATGGCCGAGTTATCCGGATGCCAGGCCAGAAAGGCAAACCAGGCCGGAAACATCAGCAACACGCCCAGCAACATGGCCGGCATACCGGTGGGAATCGGCCAACGTTTGCGCAGCCACATGGGCGCCAGCACCAGCCAGACCAGCAACGAGGTGCTCATCAGCAGCGCACCCGGCATATAGCCCGCCCACCATGCCAGGGCAGCCAATGCGGTACAGCCAGCCAGATAGGCCCATTGTTGCATGCCAGCGATAGCCGCCATGCGGCAGAATTCCCATAGCGCCAAGCCAATAATCAGCCACGAAAAAGCCGCCCAGGCGTGGGGAGGAAAGAAAAACAGCGCCGCCAGCATCAATGGAAGCAGGACGAGCGCCGTGAGAATACGCGTTTTCAGCATGAATTAGCCTCGGCGTTGCGCTTCGGGCAGCTGTTCGCTGGTGCGGCCAAAACGGCGCTCACGCGAATGAAAAGATGCCAGTGCGTCGTGCAGCGCCTTGCGGTCGAAGTCCGGCCACAGCAGGTCGGTGAAATACAGCTCGCTATACGCCAGCTGCCATAGCAGGAAGTTACTGATGCGCTGTTCGCCGCCAGTGCGGATAAACAGATCCGGCTCGGGGGCGTAGGCCGTAGACAGGTTGGCCGCAAGCGCGGCTTCGTCTATCTGCAGCACACCCTGGGCCTGTAGCCGCGCTACCGCCTGCAACACATCCCAGCGCCCGCCGTAATCAGCTGCGATAGTGAGTGTCAGGCCGGTATTGGCCGCCGTCAGGCTTTCGGCCGCATCGATACGCGCCAGAATGGCACTGGAGAAACGCTCGCGCGAACCAATGACTTTCAGGCGGATATTATTGCGATGCAAGCGCTCCACCTCGCGCTCCAGTGCCACAAAGAACAGTTCCATCAGGAAGCTGACTTCCTCTTCCGGGCGGCGCCAGTTCTCGGTAGAGAACGCAAACAGGGTCAGAAACTCCACCCCCAGCTCACTGCAGGCCTTGACGGTATCGCGCACGGCATCCAGGCCGCGCTTGTGACCGGCCACGCGGGGCAGGAAGCGCTTTTTGGCCCAGCGCCCGTTGCCATCCATGATGATGGCGATATGCCGAGGCACCGCAGGTGCCTCGGTCACATCTTGAGTAGAACTTGCAAACAAGGGCTACCCCTTATACGGCCAGCAGTTCAGCTTCTTTGGTAGCAAGCGCTTTATCTACTTCGGCAATGTACTTGTCTGTCAGCTTCTGGATGTCGTCCTGACCGCGGCGCTCTTCGTCCTCGGTAATGGCTTTGTCTTTCAGCAGGTTCTTGAAGTCGTTGTTGGCGTCGCGGCGTACGTTGCGAACTGCTACGCGTGCGCCTTCGGCTTCGGCACGCACCACTTTGATCAGGTCGCGACGGCGCTCTTCGGTCAGCGCAGGCATCGGCACGCGAATCAGCTCGCCCATGGAGGACGGGTTCAGGCCCAGGTCACTATCGCGGATCGCTTTTTCGATCTTGGCAACCATGCTCTTTTCCCAGGCTTGCACACCCAGGGTACGTGCATCGATGTTGGTAACGTTGGCTACCTGGTTTACAGGCACATCGCTACCGTAGTAGTCCACCATAACGTGGTCCAACAGGCCGGCGTGTGCGCGACCTGTGCGCACTTTGGCCAGATCGGTCTTGAAGGTTTCGAGCGTTTTTTGCATTTTGTGCTCGGCCGACTTCTTCACGTCATTGATCATGATTACTCCCGTTGTCTTTCTGAAAAACAAGGCGGAAAGCGGCTCTGCGCCGTTTCCGCCTATGAGGATTCGTTAAAATCAGCAGTGTACCAGCGTGCCTTCGTCTTCGCCAAGCACCACGCGGGTCAGCGCGCCTTGCTTGAAGATGCTGAATACCTTGATATTCAGCTGCTGGTCACGGCACAGGGCAAAAGCCGTTGCATCCATGACTTTCAGGTTGCGCGAGATGGCTTCGTCAAATGTCAGGGTCTGGTAGCGCACAGCGTCCGGGTTCTTTTTCGGATCATCGGTGTATACGCCATCTACCTTGGTGGCTTTCAGCATGATGTCTACGTTCATTTCCATACCACGCAGCGCTGCTGCGGTGTCGGTGGTAAAGAACGGGTTGCCGGTACCGGCAGCAAAAATCACGACCTTGCCTTCTTCCAGGTACTGCATGGCCTTGCCGCGCACGTACGGCTCGGCAATCTGCTGCATGGTCAGTGCGGACTGTACGCGGGCAATCAGACCCGCTTTGGTCATGGCATCTTTCAGCGCCAGCGCATTCATGACAGTGGCCATCATGCCCATGTAGTCTGCCGTGGCACGGTCCATGCCGGCTGCCGCAGGCGCTACGCCGCGGAAAATATTACCGCCACCAATCACGATACCTACTTGCACACCCAGGTCGACGACCTCTTTGATCTGGCCAACGATCTGCTGGATGGTGTTGCGGTTAATCCCGTAGCTGTCATCACCCATCAGGGCTTCACCGGAAAGTTTCAGCAGAATGCGTTTATAGGCGGGGGATTGGCTCATGATTACCTCTGGCATGCGGTTGGAGATTCTTTAATTTGCGAAACGGCACCCTGTTTTGCAGGGTGCCGTTGATTCGATCAGCTTAAGCTAGCGATCAGAGCTTGGCAGCAGCAGCAACCTCTGCAGCGTAGTCAACCACTTTCTTCTCGATGCCTTCGCCAACGACAAACATGGCAAATGCTTTTACGGAAGCGCCTTTTTCGGCCAGCAGTTTTTCTACGGTGATGTCAGGATTCTTGACGAACTGCTGACCCAGCAGGGTCACTTCAGCCAGGAACTTGTTCACGCGGCCTTCAACCATTTTAGCAACGATGTCGGCCGGCTTGCCGGATTCGGCAGCCTGTGCGGTGTAGATCTTGCGCTCTTGTTCCAGGGTGTCGGCAGACACTTCGGCTTTGGATACGCAGATAGGCTTGGATGCAGCAACGTGCATGGCTACATCTTTACCGATTTGCTCGTCGCCTTTGAAGTCAACGATCACGCCGATTTTCGCGCCGTGCAGGTAAGTAGCGATGGCACCGTCGGTTTCGTAACGTACGAAACGGCGGATGGTCATGTTCTCGCCCAGCTTGGCAATGGCAGCCTTGCGGATGTCTTCTACGGACTGACCGTCGATCACAACAGCAGACAGTGCTTCAACATCGGCAGGGTTGGCTTCTACAACAGCTTGCGCTGCTGCGGTAGCCAGGGCGATGAAGGTAGGGTCTTTGGCAACGAAGTCGGTTTCGCAGTTCACTTCAACCAGGGCACCAACGCCACCAGCCACGAAAGAACCGATGATACCTTCAGCGGCTACACGGCCAGCCATTTTGGAGGCTTTGGCACCGGACTTGATACGCAGGATTTCTTCTGCTTTTGCCAGGTCGCCTTCAGCTTCTACCAGTGCCTTTTTGCACTCCATCATGCCCAGACCGGTCGCATTGCGCAGGTCGGATACCATCTTTGCGGTGATTTCCGCCATGGTGAACTCCTTGAATATATTCGGATACGTTGAAACTGAGGTCTAAAAAAAGGGGCTTTCGCCCCTTTTCTGCTTACTCGGCAGCAGCCGGTTCAGCAGCGATGATTTCCTGGATTGCCTGAGCGCGGCCTTCCAGAACAGCATCGGCGATACCGCGAGCGTACAGGCGGATAGCGCGGCTGGAGTCATCGTTACCCGGGATAACGTAGTCGATGCCTTCCGGCGAGTTGTTGGTATCAACAACACCAATTACCGGGATACCCAGTTTTTTGGCTTCAACAACAGCACCTTTCTGGTAGCCGGTATCGATTACGAAGATCGCGTCCGGCAGACCTTTCATATCCTTGATACCGCCCAGCGAACGCTCCAGTTTTTCAACGTCGCGTTGCAGGTCCAGCAGTTCTTTCTTGTTGAAACCGGACTGATCGCCAGCTTCGAGCTGAGCACGCTTGTCTTCAAGACGCTTGATGGACTGCTTCACGGTCTTGTAGTTGGTCAGCATGCCGCCCAGCCAGCGGTGATCCACGAACGGCGCACCTGCACGGGTGGCTTCTTCGCGGACGATCTCACGCGCCTGACGCTTGGTACCCACGAACAGAACGTTACCCTTGTTGGCAGTCAGACGACGCACATATTCCTGAGCCTGCACGAACAGCGGCAGGGTTTTTTCCAGGTTGATGATGTGAATCTTGTTGCGGCTGCCAAAGATGTACTGAGCCATCTTCGGGTTCCAGAAGCGGGTTTGGTGGCCGAAGTGTACGCCGGCCTCAAGCATTTGACGCATGGTCACATTGGTGGACATTCTGAATCTCCAAAAGGGTTATGCCTCCATCCGTACAGACAACCCGCTAGCGGGCACCCTTTGGTACGGATGTGCGTGATATCCCCCAAAAATTGAGGGAACTCGCAATTCTAGCACTATCGAACAGCCGCCTTCAAGCCGTTCAGATATCCCCGTCCGGGTTCTGCTTGCGCAGATGGCGGCGGCGCACTATCCACAAAATGAGCCAGGTGGGCAAAACCCCCAGAAAAAACACGATGATGCCGCTGCGGATTGCGCTCTCTTGTGCTACGGCCAACATCAGCACCACATACAGCCAACCTATCAGAACGAGGTACATGTCAAACGTCCGTTTGAAAAATTATCGGAATTCTGACAAGAATACCGCACCGCACAGACAGAGTGACACATCATGCAAACCCGCCTCACCGACACCTTCGGCATTTCCCTCCCCCTGGTTTGCCCCGGCATGAGCTACATTGCCGTGCCCGAGCTGGTGGCAGCCACCAGCAATGCAGGCGGCCTGGGCATCCTGGCTACCGGCCCGCTCAGCGCAGAACAAACCCGCGCCGCCATCCGCCACATTCGCGAGCTGACTGACAAGCCATTCGGCATCGGCTGTACGCTGATGATGCCAGGTGCACGGGAAAACGCCGAAGTCGCACTGCAAGAAAAAGTGCCGGTGATCAACTTCTCGCTGGGCAAGGGCGACTGGATCGTCAAGCGCGCGCGCGAATACGGCGGCAAGGTCATCGCCACGGTAGTCACCGAAAAACACGCCATCTCGGCAGAAAAAGCCGGCGTAGACGCCCTGCTGGTGACCGGCCACGAAGCAGCCGCGCACGGCGGCGAAGTCACCTCGCTGGTGCTGATCCCCGCCATCCGCAAGGTATCCAGCCTGCCTATTATCGCTGCCGGCGGTTTTGGCACCGGTAGCGGGCTGGTCGCCGCACTAGCACTGGGCGCAGACGGCATTGCCATGGGCAGCCGCCTGGCCATGACCCGCGAAAGCCCGGTACACCAACGCACTAAAGAGATGATTCGCGAGCGCAGCGTGGCCGATACTATTTATTCCAAGAATTTTGACGGCCTGTGGTGCCGGGTCATGGATTCCGCTACCGCCCGCAAAGCCACCCGCAAGCCGCTGGGCCTGCTTACCGCGGCCTGGCGCGCCATGCGTATCAGCCGCAAAATGCATATGCCGGTGGCCAAGGTCGTCGTTGGCGGCCTGCTCACCCAGCCACAGTCGCTACGCCAGCTGGCGCAGTTTGGCGCTGCTACCGAATCCATCCGCCTGTCCATCGAGGAGGGCAACCACGAGCAAGGTGTGCAGTTGATTGGCCAGGTGCAAGGCTTGATTGACGACGTCCCCACCGTGGCCGAGCTATTCATCCGCCTGCAAGACGAGGCACGCCGCTGCCAGCAAAACCTGCCCCGTTTCTGATTGCCTGCCGGCAGCGCATTGCTTATTTTGCAAATGATATTTATTATCAAATAGCAATGCGCCTGCCACCGCCCGGCAAGCGCCCGTGCACCCCTTGCACAGGAAAACGCCATGTTCGAGCTTGCCTACGACATTCAACACATTCACACCTGCACGCCCTCACCAGGCTGCCAGCAGCCATGCCATGGCTTGCGCATACCCGCCAACCGGCTCACCCTCATCAGCAGCCCGAACAGCCAGCACAGCACCGCGCTGCTGGATACGCTAGCCGGGTGCCAAGGGCAGCTATGCGGCCAACTCTTCGGCCAGCCGCTTTCGCACGGCCGCGTGGACATCGCCCGCCTGAGCACACAGACCACCACCCACAGCCGGCTGCGGCTGGGCGATTTTGTGATGCAAGCTCGCCGCCGCCCGCACTGGCTGGCCAGACCGCAAGCCATCGACCACGAAGCCGTCAGCCAGGCACTGCACACCCTGGGCATCAGCGAGCTGGCGCAGCACAAGTTGCACACCCTGAACCCGACACAACGCCAGCTGGCCTGCCTGGCGCAAGCGCTGGCCGGCTACGCTCCCGTGCTGCTACTGGACGAGCCCGCCAGCCTGCTGACACCCGCCAGCCGCGACATACTGCTACGCAGCCTGGCCGCACTGGCACTACGTGGCCGTACCATTATCTGCGCCCTGCAAGACAGCCAGGCCCACCAGACACACGCCCACTGGCTGATACAACTCAATGCAGATGGCCACGCACGACAAGGCGCCCCCGCGCAGCCGCACACACCGGCACTGGCAGCCTGAGATGCGCCAGCAAGTGGGCATGCGCTGCTGCGCAGCGTAGAATGGCCAGCCCAGCCCCCAAGCCTGCCGCTATCCATGAGCCTGCACCTGCCCACCCAGCCCGACCCGCACCTACCCACCCGCTGGTGCCTGTTCGACGGCAACAGCCTGTACCTGCAAGACAGCCAGCTGCCGGCCACGCCACCCGGCCCGCACAGCCCGGCCTGCTATATCGGCCATAACGATACGGCCAACCTGTACAGCGCCGAGCTGATTGGCCCCGCCCCGGCAGGCTGGCAGAAAGTCACCCTGCGCCAGGCGCTCTACACCCTGCCTGCCGACACCAGTGCCTTGTTGGCGCGTGCTGCCCAGCTGCGGCGCTTTCACCAGACCCACCGCTACTGCGGCGCCTGTGCCGGCCCGCTGCAAGCACACCTGCACGACCAAGGCCGCCACTGCCCAGCCTGCGGCGAGGTGTATTACCCACGCCTGTCGCCCGCCATGATGGTGCTGATTACCCGTGGCCGCGAGGTGCTACTGGCGCGCAGCCCGCACTTTGCCCCCGGCATGTACAGCGCGCTGGCCGGCTTTGTCGAGCCTGGCGAAACCCTGGAAGCCTGCGTGCACCGCGAGGCCTTCGAAGAGGTAGGTGTACGCCTGCACAAGCCGCGCTACGCCATGTCGCAATCGTGGCCCTTCCCGCACTCGCTGATGCTGGCCTTTGTGGCGGAATACCACAGTGGCGATATCACACCGCAACCCGGAGAGATCGAACATGCCGCCTGGTTCGATATCGATGCGCTGCCCGTCATCCCGCCGGAACGCTCCATCGCTTACTTTTTGATTACAGAACACATTCAGCAGTTACGCAGCCAGCCGGCAGCGTAACGCACCCGCGCCCCACCCCTGCAAGCCATGTCCAGCACATGGCTTTTTCTATTTGAAAATGCCATCAGCACCGCGCTATTTTCTATTCAGTCCTTTAAAAACCGCCCTGTCCGTTTTAATATCAAAACACATAAAAAACAGGCGGCCCAACGATAGCCGCCGTCACCCAATCAAAGCACATCTGCAAGGATAAAAATCATGGGGAAATTGACGCTGGCACAGCGCCTGGGCTTAGGCTTTGGTGCTGTCATTCTGCTATTGGTCTTGGGCTCTGCCTTCACGCTCTTCCGGCTCACCGTGATTCAGACACGGGTTTCCGAGCTGGTAGAACACCGCATTCCGGTGATCCAGTACTCGCGTACGCTCAGCGGCTCGCTGCTGGCCTCTACCAACGCGGCGCGCACCATCCTGCTGGAAAGTGACGACAAGCTGGTAGAAGAAAAAATGGCGATCCTGAAAAAATCCGTGATCACCGCCAACCAGCAGTTCAAGCTCATGCAGGAAATCTCGTCCGACCCGGAAGAGCTGGTACTGGTAGAGAAGATCGGCAAATCGCTAGCCGAATTCAACCGGCTTACCGATAAGCTTATCCCCATGATTACCAAGCAAAAATGGGATGCCTCCATTATTGTCAGCGAAAAAATGGAGCCACAAGAAGGCCTGCTCGGCATGCAGCTGGACAAGCTGATTGCGCACCATACCAAAGTGATGGAAGAGCAAAAATCGTCCACCACCAGTACCCTGCGCGACACCATGGTGGCAGCCATCATTGCCATCATCGCTAGCGTCGGTGCCAGCGTGGTCGTGGCCCTGCTGATTGCCCGCACCCTTACCCGCCAGATCGGCGGCGAGCCGGACTACGCCGCCACCGTGATGAAAGAAATCGCCCATGGCAACCTGGGCGTGGAAGTCAGCCTGAGCAAGGGCGACAACAGCTCCCTGCTGTACAACCTGTCGCGCATGACGCGCGAGCTGAACGACGCCCTGCGCACCGTAGAGCGCAGCGTGCAGGAAAGCGGCAATGCCTCGCAAGAACTGCGTGACACCATGCAGCGCCTGATGAACCGCAGCGAAGAACAGAACCGCGCCGCTGACGAAATGGCAACAGTTATCCAGCAAATGGCCGTCGGCGTGCGCGAGCTGCACCAAAGTGCAGGTAGCGCCGAAATGGCCGCCCGCAACGCCAGCGGCGATGCCCGCAACGGCGTAGAAGTCATCAAGGGTGCCGTAAAAGAAATGGACGCCATCAGCACCCTGATCCAGAGCACCGCCGGCAGCATCCACGAGCTGGGCCGCCAGTCGCAAACCATCGACAACATTGTGTCGGTAATTCGTGACGTAGCCGACCAGACCAACCTGCTGGCCCTGAACGCCGCCATCGAAGCCGCCCGCGCCGGCGAGCAAGGCCGCGGCTTTGCCGTGGTGGCAGACGAAGTACGCAAACTGGCCGAGCGCACCACCAAGGCCACCGGCGAAATTGCCCAGATGATCGGCGCCATCCGCGTGAGCTCGCAGCAAGCTGTAGAGGCCATGAACCAGTCGGTAGAGCGCGCCCATAGCAGCGCCACCCAGGGCCAGCGCGCGGGCGAATCCATCGTGGCTATCCAGGACGGTACCGAAAACGTGGGCCAGAGCGTGCTGTCGATAGCCAGTGCCCTGTCTGAGCAGGCCCGCTCCGGCGAGCAGGTATCGCGCGAGGTGGAGCGCATTACCAGCATTGCCCACCGTAACCGCGAAGCCGCCGACGAAGCCGCCCGCGCCGCCGCCCGCATGAGCGAGCTGACCGAAGAGATTCGCCAGAGCTTTAGCCGCTTCCGCACCAACTAAGGTTGGCCGCAAGGCCGCCAATACACAGCCACCCCACGGGGTGGCTTTTTCACGCCTGCGGCCAACCTGCGCCCGCCAAAAACAACACCCCCTTGCCACGACAGCAAGGGGGTGTTGCTCGAGGCTACCGCCAGGCTACGCTCAGGCTTTGGCCGGTACCGCCGCCAGCACCGCTTTCAGCAGCTGCCAGGCGTGACCAACCGAGGCCACCTCCACGCGCTCGCCAGGGGCATGCGCGCCACGGATATTCGGGCCAAACGACACCATATCCATGTGCGGGTACTTGGCGCCGATAATGCCGCACTCCAGGCCAGCGTGAATCACCTGCACGCCCGATTCAGCGTCGAACTGCTCGCGGTATACGCGCTGGAACAGGGCCAACAGCGGCGATGACGGATTCGGCGCCCAGCCGGGGTAGCCGCCTTCGGTTTCGGTGGCAAAACCGGCCAGCTTGAACAGCGCCACGATCTCGGCCGCCAGGTTGCGGAAGCCACTATCCAGCAGCGAGCGCACCATCAGGTTGGCAAACACCTTGCCCTCGTCGATGGCAATCACGCCCAGGTTGTTGGAGGTTTCCACTACGCCGGCCACACGCTGGCTCATGCGTTTCACGCCATGCGGTGCCGCGTGCAGCGCGGCCAGAATGGCGTCCTGATCGGCTTGCGCCATCATGCTGCTGGCGGCGGCGGGGTTGGCCGCAATGGCCACGCCTTCGTCCACGCCGGCCAGCTCAAAGCGCATCAGCGCCTGGTAGGCGTCGATCACAGCGGCCACTTGCTCGGCCTGCGCTGCCGGGTAGGCCACCACGGCAAAAGCTTCGCGCGCCAGCGCATTGCGGGCGGTGCCGCCATTGAACGACACCAGGCGCAGCGGCAGCGTTGCAGCCAGCTCGACCAGCAGGCGAATCAGCACCTTGTTGGCGTTACCGCGTCCCAGGTGGATGTCGGCACCGGAGTGCCCGCCCACCAGGCCGGATACCACCAGCTGCTGCGCGGTGTAGCCAGCCGGCAGCGGCTCTTGTGCGTAAGTGCGGCGTACGTTCACATCGATGCCACCAGCGCAGCCCATGTAGAACTCGCCCCACTCCTCGGTATCGATGTTGATCATCATCTGGCCCTGCAGCAGCGTGGGCGACAGGCCCAGCGCGCCGCCCATGCCAGCTTCTTCGTCCAGCGTCATCAGCACTTCTACCGGGCCGTGGGCGATGTCGTCGGCCGACAGTACGGCCAGGCCCAGCGCCACGCCGATGCCGTTATCGGCGCCCAGCGTGGTGTTTTCGGCGATCAGCCAGCCGTCTTTCAGCACAGGGCGGATCGGGTCATTGAAGAAGTCGTGCACTGTGCCGGTATTGGCCTGGCACACCATGTCCAGGTGGCCTTGCAGCACCACGCCGATACGGTCTTCCATGCCGGGCGTGGCGGGTTTGCGTACCACCAGGTTGCCCACCTCGTCCACGGCGGTGTCCAGGCCACGCAGCTCGGCCCAGCCTTTCAGGTAGTCGCGCAGCGCTTGCTCGTGCTTGGACGGGCGCGGGATGTCACACAGGGTCTGGAAGTGTTCCCAGACGGCACGGGGTTCGAATTCGGCAATGTTTACCACGACAACAAGCTCCTTTGCGGTATTCAGGGGACAGTTCACAGCCTTGTGCGCCATGAACAAGGGGCGGCCGCGGTGCCGCCCCACAATCTGCTTGCCTGTACTGTAACACGCGGCCCCCTGAGCGTCATTTGCACTAATCGGCCAGTATTTGCCCGCCCACAGCAACAAAGCAGCGGTGGCATTTATCAATAGCGCAGCGTACTGCCTTTGGCTCACAGGCTAGTCAGCGGGCACTTGGCGTGGCTTTTGATTTTGTACATAATCAAGAAAAGGAGATCGCCATGCCAGCCTGCTACCTGCCCCACCCCGCCGCTACCGCCTGCCCCCTGCCGCTATACGGCAGCCGGGTCGCGGCCGGCTTCCCCTCGCCTGCTGACGACTATCTGGAAGGCCAGCTGGACCTGAACCGCTACCTGATAGACGACAGCGCCGCCTGTTTCATGGTGCGGGTCAGCGGCGACAGCATGCAGGGTGCGGGCATACTCGACGGCGACTTGCTGGTGATCAACCGCAGCCTGGCGGCCCGCCACGGCCACATCGTGCTGGCGGTGGTAGAAGGCGACTTTACCGTGAAGCGCCTGCACCAGCAGGCCGGCCGCACCGCGCTGCTACCGGACAACCCCGCCTACCCGCCCATCGACATCGGCCCCGGCCAGGAGCTGCACATCTGGGGCGTGGTCAGCGCCTGCGTACGGCGCCTGCTGCCATGAGCAGCCTTGCCCTGGTAGACGGCAACAGCTTCTATACCAGCTGCGAGCGCGTGTTCCGCCCCGACCTCGCCGGCAAGCCCATCATCGTGCTGAGCAATAACGACGGCTGCGTGGTGGCGCGTAGCGCCGAAGCCAAAGCACTGGGCATCCCCGGCTTTGCGCCTTACCACCAGGTGGAAGCACTGTGCCGCCACCATGGCGTAGCAGTATTCAGCTCCAACTACGCCCTGTACGGCGATATGAGCCGGCGCATGATGCAGGTGATTGCACGCTGGGGCGTCAGCCAGGAGGTGTACAGCATCGATGAATGCTTTATTGGCCTGGACGGCATCCCCGATCAACGCCAGCATGCGGCCAAGCTGCGCGCCGACGTCCTGCAGCGCGTCGGCATCCCCTGCTGCGTGGGCATAGGCAGCAGCAAAACGCTGGCCAAGCTGGCCAACCACGTGGCCAAGACACGGCCGCAATGCCAAGGGGTATTCGGCTGGGACTGGCTGACACCGCACTACCAGGACCTGCTGCTGAGCCGGCTAGCCGTGGACGAGGTATGGGGCATAGGCCGGCAGCTGGCCAGCCGCCTGGCCGCCTGCGGCGTACACAGTGCACTGGCACTCAAACACGCCGATGCGGCCAGCATCCAGCGCCAGTTCAATGTGGTAGTGGCCCGCACCGTGGCCGAGCTCAACGGCGAAGCCTGCATCGGCCCCGACGACATTCAGACCGACAAACAGCAGCTCATCTCCAGCCGCAGCTTTGCCCGGCAGGTAAGCGAATTCGACACCCTGGCCAGCGCCATCAGCCACCACGCCGCGCGCTGCGCCGAAAAGCTGCGCCGCCAGCACGGCCTGGCCAACCTGATAGGCGTCAGCATCCGCACCAACCGCTTTCGCGAGCAAGATCGCCAATACCGTGGCTGGATTGTGGTCGCCCTGCCTGGCCCCAGCAGCGACAGCGCCGACCTCACGCGCGCGGCGCTGGCCGGCCTGCGCCAGATTTATCGTGAAGACTGCAGCTACAAAAAAGCCGGTGTGGTACTGATGGGGCTGGACAGCACCACACATGGCCAGCAAAGCCTGCTGGGCAGCGCGGCCAACCCGCGCCGCCAGCAGCTCATGCACACACTGGACCGCATCAACCGTCAGTTTGGCCATGGCACGCTCAGGTTGGCCGCAGAAAACCTGCACGACGGCTGGGCCATGCGCCAGGAGCTGCGCTCGCCACGCTGGACCACGCAATGGGACGAGCTGCCACGGGTACGCTAGGGCGCAGCGCATCAGTTGAGAAAAAGTAAAAGTTTACATAAGAAAGTGATGATTTAACTCACACATCATCCTGTCGCAAGCTAGGGCCTGTTAACGCTGCACAGCGCACCACCGCCACAGGAACCACCATGAACGCACGCCACCAGCCCGCCAGCCAGCCACGCAGCCCCTCCTACTACAGCGCTACCATCACACAAGAAAGCGATTACCCCACGCTGCAAGGCACCGTAGACGCCGACGTCGCCATTATCGGCGGCGGTTTTACCGGCGTGGCCACCGCCGTAGAGCTGGCCGAGCGTGGCCTGCGCGTGGTGCTGCTGGAGCAAAACAAGATAGGCTGGGGTGCCAGCGGCCGAAACGGCGGCCAGGTAACCGGCAGCCTGTCCGGCGACGGCGCCATGCGCCAGCAGATGCGGCCAACCCTGGGCCAGGACGTAGACGATTTTATCTGGCAGCTACGCTGGCGCGGCCACGACATCATCCAGCAGCGTGTGGCACGCTACGGCATCGCCTGCGACCTCAAGCACGGCCACCTGCACGCTGCCATGAAACCAGCCCACATGGCCGAGCTGCAAGACAGCTACCACGAGGCGCAACGCCGCGGCATGGGCGACGACGTGACCCTGCTGGACGCCGCCGGCGTGCGCGAACACCTGGCCACCGACCTGTACTGCGGCGCCCTGAAAAACCGCCGCAACCTGCACCTGCACCCACTCAACCTGTGCCTGGGCGAAGCCCGCGCCGCTGCCAGCCTGGGCGTGCAGCTTTATGAACACACCGAAGTACTGGATATCGTGCACGGCAGCCGCCCCGCCATCGTCACCGCGCAAGGCCGCGTCAACGCCAGCCACATCCTGCTGGCCGGTGACGTGTACCACAAGCTGGCGCAGGACAAACTGGGCGGCAAGATCTTCCCTGCCATGGGTGGCATCGTCACCACCCGCCCGCTGGGCGAACTTGCCAAAACCCTGAACCCCCACGACCTGGCGGTATACGACTGCCGCTTTGTGCTGGACTACTACCGCATGACCGCCGATGGCCGCCTGCTATTTGGCGGCGGCGCCAACTACAGCGGCCGCGACTCGCGCGACATCGCCGCCGAGCTGCGCCCCTGCATCGAGCGCACCTTCCCGCAGCTCAAAGGGGTGGAAATCGACTACCAGTGGAGCTGCGCCATGGGGATTGTGGTGAACCGCATCCCGCAGCTGGGCAAGCTGTCGGACAACGTATGGTACTGCCAGGGCTACTCCGGCCACGGCGTGGCCACCAGCCACATCATGGGCGAAATCATGGCCGAAGCCATCACCGGCACCCTGAGTCAGTTCGACACCTTTGCCGCCTGCAAACACATCCGCGTACCGCTAGGCAGCAAGCTGGGCAACCCGCTACTGGCCGCCGGCATGTGGTACTACCAGATGCTGGAAAAGCTGCGCTAAGACAAGCGTCAAGCCTGCCCTTCCGCGCAAACACGGCACGGCGGCCAACGTTGGCCACAAGCTTGTTGCTACGGCAATAAGGGAGCGTGGGGAATGAAGCGATGGGTGTTTGCCCGCCGGAGATGCGGGCTGAGCGGGCACTACCGGCGTTGGCGTTTTCTTGGTCGTGACACGGCTGGCGTTAGCGAAGATTGCCGATAGAAATGATGCCACTAATACTGAATAGCCAGCGGGCCTGCACACCAGAGAGGGTTGTGTTGCGCCCGCCGTTCAGCGGTGAGGGTTTACCCGGTGGTGATATGGGTTTCGGTGTAGCTGTCGGTGTCGCTGTTTTCTTTGCCGCTGGCGCGGTTGGCGTTGGCGAATACGCTGATACCCGCTTTGCCGCTGCCTACCCCGACGCTGACACCGACGTCACCGCCGCTACTGCTATTGCTGCCGGTGGTGTCGCTGCGGTTTTGCGCAGACTGCAGGGTGATGTCGCGGGCGGCGTCCAGCGTGACGTTCTGCGCCTTGATGCTGCTGCCGATCACCGCCAGGTCACCGCTTTGGGCGACGCCGTCGGTGCCTTTGCTGCCGTCGCCGGTGGCGGTGATGTGCACATTGCGACTAGCGTTGAGCTCGCTGCTGCTGGCGTTGCTGCTGCTGGTCTGGCTCTGGCTCTGGCTGCACTGGCTGCCCAGCGAGACCGACACGCCGACAAAGGACGGGTCGGCCACCTCGCCGCTACCGCCGCCCTGCTGCGCGGTTTGTACTGCCTGGTAGCCCGCCAGCCCGGCTTTGACGCTTTGCAGTGCGGCCAACCTGCTGTTGTTGCTGTTACCTGCGGCCTGGGCGGCGCTGACGGCGGTTTGTGCGGCGTCTACCACGCCACCGCTGAGCACAACAGCCCTGCTTGAATATGATCAACCCACAAGACGCTCAGTACCTATGCAAGCACTTGCATGACTTTTTCAAATAACCCATCCACATCAGTAACTGCTGCAGATGCTTCATAAATAGACTCCATTGAAGAAGTAACAATTTCATCACCTGCTGCGAATGATATAGCCGAAACGGCTCGCGCTTGCATAAATAAAATAAGTGCCTTTTCGCGAACATTATCATCAAAACTTTCCTGAAGCTCAAAATATTGATCATCCAAAGACAACACAATTTCATTCAATTTATCAATCACATCCGCAGGCAAGGAACCATCGCGCTTCAGCTGGTCAAATGCATTAATCACATAGACATTCGAAATTAATACCTCATCCAAAGCTAGCTGACAAGCAACAATGCTAGCAATTCGTATTTTGTCCAAGCTAGAACTATTTAGTTTCACCGTTATATCTTTAGCAACCAATTCTAAACGCATCATTATTTCACCTCATTCGACGATGGCTTCAACGGAGTTACAATACCAGCCCCCGTTGGAGTAATAATATCTTGACATGAATTGCAAACTGGCCTGGTAGCACCAATACTAACAACCTTAAGGCCATTTGCATTTGCATATGAAACAATATCAGCCTCCGCATGGCCAGTTCCTGCAACAACTTTCTCACCAGACTGCAGTGTTACACCTGGACGTAAATACCCACGTGGCTCACTGGTACTAATTACCACAGATCGAAAACCATTTTTGTCTTCTACAACAGCAACTCCCATAGTAATTCGCCCTTGAGAATTAGCCGGTATCTGCGATAGCAAAGTATCTACTCTTGACTGAACTAAAGCAGACGGATTTTCATAAACACCACTGCTTCGCGCAATACCTGCGCCAGAATTAGGAACTTCTCCAGCAACAGCATCAACCCTACCCCCAGCCGGTACCGGCTTCTGCCCTACTGCCGCTGGCGCGCTCTCTGCGCCCACCGTCTGCTGCCCCGCCGCCGGCTTCACCGCCAGCGCGGGCCGGCCGTTACCACCAACCGACAACGCCAGATCTGGCAGAATCTGCGCCGTTTGCGTCATGAATACGTCAATGACGCTCGCCGAGGCGCCCAGTTTCTCAAACTGCGCCGTGGCTGTGTTGATGTCGCGTACTTGCTCGTTGTAAGTGACCAGCAGCAGCGCCCGCTCCTGCGGGGTCTTGGCCATGCCCAGTGCGCTGGAGATGAAGGACAGGCTTTCCTGCAAGCCATTCAGGGTGCTGGCACACACGGCAAGGCTGGCACCGCCGCCGCCACAACGCTCGGCCACGACCTTATCCCAGTATTGTTCTTGCTGCTGTATCTCCCGACTGAGCTGCGCCACATCACAACGGCCCGCGCAGGCGCGCAGTGTTTGCATCAGGGTGGCGGCAGCACGGGTGTTGAGCGAGTTATTCTCCACCTCATTCTTCGCCCCCTGCCCACCCGCTAGCGCCGAGGCGGCGTTGCCGCCGGCCAAGCCACCCGCCAGGCTACCGGCCAGTGTGGTGAGCGCGGCCACGGTGTCTTTCTGGCTTTCGCTCAGGTTGGCCGCGTCGCTGCCGTACAGGTTTTGTGCCAAGGTGGCGGCGATGAGCGGGGCGCTGCCCGCGCCGGCCGCACCGGCCACGGCGTTGTCGCCTTTGGCGGCGGCCAGGGTGGCGCCCAGCAGGGCGTGCGCCATGGCGTTGGCGGCGGTGTTGACCTGGCCGGTGGCGGGTTCGGTGGTGAGCTGCTTGATCTGGCTGGCCAGGTAGGGTGCGGCAGCCCCAGCGATGGCAGCGCTGGCGTCCCCCCCGGCCAGGCCTTGCAGCGCGGCGGTGACGGCGGTGATGGCTTGCTGCACGCTGCCGCCTTTGCCCCAGGTGGCTTGCAGCTGCTGGTAGTCGGCGCTGTTGGCGTAGGCGGGGTCGGCTTTGGCGCGCTCGGTAGCGGCGTTCAGCTCGGCGCGTTTGTGGCTGTTGGCGATCTGCAGGGTTTGCTGGCCGATGTCGCCGATGAGCTGGATGGCTTGCAGGCGATCGAGCTCGGCTTGTTTGTTGAAGATGGGGCTGAGGCCGTTGGCGGTGCCGCTGGCGTCGCGGCGCAGGGTGGCGGTGTCTTGCTGCTGCGCGGCGCTGTCGCGCACGGCAAGGCTGCCGGCACTGATGGCGGCCAGGGTGGTGCTGCTGGCGCTGCCCTGGGTGTGGCCGCCGCCCAGAATGGTGCCGGCGTTACCCAGCGCGTTGGCGGCGAGGTTGCCGCTGGCACTGGCGCTGCTGCTGGCGCCAATGCTCTGGCTTTCCACGCGGTATTCGGCGCGGTTTTGCAGGTCTTGCCAGCCGAGGGTGGCGGTGCTGAGCT
>NZ_CEETRO010000012.1:0-105162 GCF_979366545.1 Vogesella perlucida | reverse complement strand
GCTTAGCCAGACACTTACACCTATCGGTTATTTGGTCTGTTAAAGAGCGGTGCTGACTGCTTGTTTCGTTTGCGTCGTCAGCTGAGGAGGCGAACTATACCCAGACGAGCGAAGGGCGTCAACACTTATCGCGAAGTTTTTTACTGCCACATGGACAAGCTACTGATTGGGCAGCAAAAACTGCGGGATTTTTTTTGCAAGGCTGCATAGACTTAGGCGCTTTCCGATTGGACTCATGGCGAAATGACGATCACCACGCATACTCAACACTGGCTTTTTGACCTAGATGACACGCTGCACCATGCTGGCGCGGCTGTTTTCCCGATGATTAACGAGTATATGACCCGCTATATCTGTCACCACGTGGGGGTTGGTCGCACAGAGGCGGACCGGCTGCGCACTGACTACTGGGCACGCTATGGTGCCACGCTTGCCGGGCTGCAACGGCACCATGGCATTGCGCCGAGGCATTTCCTGATGCAGACGCACCCAATGGAGAGCTTGTTACCCCTGATTGAAACCAGCACACAGCTACCGCTATGGCTGAAGCGTTTGCCGGGACGCAAATGGGTGTTTTCCAATGGTCCGCAACACTATGTAGAGTCGATTGTGCGCCACCTGGGTATTGAAACGCAGCTAGAGGGCTGCTTTGGCATGGATAGCTTTGGTTTGACACCGAAACCCCGGATGGCAGCCTACACCAGCGTACTGCGACAGGCAGGCATTCGCGCGGGGCATTGCATCATGGTGGAAGATTCTGCTCCCAACCTGAAAACGGCCAAGCGTCTGGGCATGCGCACGGTATGGCTGAGCCACCAGTACCGCAAGCCGTCCTGGGTGGACTGGCGCATTACCTCATTGCTTGATTTGCAGCGTATTTAGCTGCTGGTAACAGGAAAGCAGCAAGCACGCCATGGCGGCCACCGGCCACAGGTCCGATAGAAAATCCAGCAGGGCACTCATATTGAGCAGATGGCCATAGGGCCAACGGAATAGCGAGAGAAAATCGGACTGTAGCTCGCTGAGCGGCCACAGTGTGGCGGCAAACTGGGCCAAGAGTAATGCCAGTATGGCCGTGATGGTTTGTACCAACCGTGACCGACCGGCAAAAAACCACAGCAACAGGAAGCCAGCGGTCAGGCCTGTCACCAGATGCGGGTTGATCCACTGAAACAGTGCAAATGGCTTGAGCAGCACCCCCGCAGCCAGCATCTTGCATAACCAGATGGTGGCGAGCAGTAGCAGGATCGCCTTGAAGCGGTCGGTTTTCTGCCTGAGCAGGCTGGTCATGAACAGGCAGGCCGCCAGCATATTGGCCATGGCACCGCCGGCCTCGACCAGAAACAGGAACAGACGGGGGTTGTCCAATGGGGACACATATGGCTGCGGCAAGCCCTGCGGGTAAGCCACCACGCCAAACAGCGGCATGGCCGGGTTAAGCTGGGTGATGAACCACAAGCCCAGCAACAGCAGCCCGTAATCAACCGCACTATGCTCGGCAAAATGGCGACGGCGCCATTGTTTGAGGTGGTGCCACTGGCGACGAAATAGTGGCGATACCGCGAGCGTGGCGCCGATGCAGGCTCCGGCCACATTGCACAGCACATCCAGGTTGGACGCTACCCGCATGGGCAGGAATTCCTGCAAGAACTCCACACCGATGCTGGTAAGGCTCGCTACCAAGAGCGCAAGCAGAAACGATTGCCAGCGTGGCAGCAGCAACAGCGCGAGGCTAAAACCGTAGGGAATATAGATGACAACGTTGGCCGCATTATCAAAAAAACGGACATAAAACGGCAGCGGGTAGGACAAAAACTCGAAGAACGGCCGCCCCGAGTAGGCCCAGCCACTAAAGGGGTACAGGCTGAGAAAGAAGATCACCACGGCATTGACGGTTGCAGCGTAAAGCGCAACGTGGCTATGGGTGGCGCGGCCTGACTGCGCGGTCATTGAGCAAGCACTTCCGGGTGAATGAACACGAACAGCATACCCAGCACCCTACAGACTGACAAGCTGGGCCATGGCCAGCCGCGAGGACTGGCGCACAAACAAAAAGGGCACCGGAGTGCCCTTTTTCATACGATACGGCAACTATTAGAACTTGGTACCGATACCGATACTGGTAACCAGCGGGTTGATGTCCAGGGTGCCCAGTTGAGTGCCACCAGTGCTGACCTTGGTCTTGATCCAGATTTTTTTCATATCCAGGTTCAGGAACACATCTTTAGTCAGCGGCATGTCGATACCAACTTGCAGCGCTGGGCCGAAGCTGTTTTTCTTCACATCAAGAATGGTAGACGTCTTGTTTTTCAGACCGTAGAAGCGGGTGTAGTTCAGGCCAGCACCTACGTATGGACGGAATTCGCCTTGCGGATTGAAGTGATACTGAGCAGTCAGTGTCGGCGGCAGTACTTTTACGGTAGCCAGTTCAGTCGAACCTGCGTTAACAGAGTGCTTGGAGGTACCCAGGATCAGCTCAACGCCGACGTTGTTAGTGACCATGTAGGTGAAGTCAACTTCAGGGATGGTGTCGTCTTTAACATCAACACCCAGCTGAGCGAGTTGACTATCAACAGAAGTCTGAGGGTTCACGTTGGCCACGCGGAAACGGGCCAGGATGTCACCTTGGGCAGCAAAAGCGTTGGTGGTCAGCAGGGTAGCCAGAGCAGCAATAGCAAGCTTTTTCATCATTATCTCCAAGCGGGTAGCTAGTAAAAGTGGTTCGCTTGCTTGCCCGCTTATTGACTTGATTCACTGCGGACAGTAGCTTGCGACGTCAGAACCAAGATTAACCTTGCGCCGCACCATCGTTTTTGCGCTAGATCATGAAAAAATCATGAAATATCACGACTTGAGGGACTTCATGTCCCAGCTTGAGGCACAGGGCGAGCTCAAACGCATTCCCTACCCTGTTTCCCCCCATCTTGAAATGACCGAAATCGGCGACCGCGTGCTCAAAGCCGGCGGCCCTGCCCTGCTGTTTACCCAGCCACAGGCAGGCGACAAGCGCTACGACATGCCAGTGCTGGCCAACCTGTTCGGCACCCCCAAGCGTGTGGCCATGGGCATGGGTGCCAATGACGTGCTGGCGCTACGCGAAATCGGCCAGACGCTGGCCTACCTGAAAGAACCGGAGCCACCAAAAGGCTTTCGCGACGCCTGGGACAAGCTGCCGCTGCTGAAACAGGTGCTATCGATGGCACCCAAAGAAGTACGCAAAGCACCCTGCCAGGAAATTGTGTGGGAAGGCGATGAGGTGGATCTGTCGCGCCTGCCTATCCAGCACTGCTGGCCTGGTGACGTGGCACCGCTGATTACCTGGGGCCTCACCGTTACCCGTGGCCCGCACAAGAAGCGGCAAAACCTGGGTATCTACCGCCAGCAGGTTATCGGCCGCAACCGCGTGATCATGCGCTGGCTGGCACACCGTGGCGGTGCGCTGGACTACCGTGAATTCCGTGCGGCCAACCCTGACAAGCCTTACCCGGTTGCCGTGGTGCTGGGCTGCGACCCGGCCACCATCCTGGGCGCGGTGACCCCGGTGCCGGATACGCTGTCCGAATACCAGTTTGCCGGCCTGCTGCGTGGCAGCCGCACCGAGCTGGTGAAGTGCATCGGCTCCGACCTGCAAGTACCTGCCAGTGCCGAAATCGTGCTGGAAGGCCACATCCACCCCAATGATATGGCGCTGGAAGGCCCGTACGGCGACCACACCGGCTATTACAACGAGCAGGATAGCTTTCCGGTATTCACCATCGACCGCATCACCATGCGCGAGAACCCGGTGTACCACAGCACCTACACCGGCAAACCGCCAGACGAGCCAGCCATTCTGGGCGTGGCGCTAAACGAAGTGTTTGTGCCCATCCTGCAAAAGCAGTTTCCCGAAATCGTGGACTTTTACCTGCCGCCGGAAGGCTGCAGCTACCGCATGGCCGTGATCAGCATCAAGAAGCAGTACCCCGGCCACGCCAAGCGCGTGATGATGGGCTGCTGGAGCTTCCTGCGCCAGTTCATGTATACCAAGTTCATTGTGGTAGTAGACGACGACGTGAATACGCGTGACTGGAAAGAAGTAATCTGGGCCATTACCACCCGCATGGACCCGGTACGCGATACCACACTGATCGAGAACACGCCTATCGACTACCTGGACTTTGCCAGCCCGGTTTCCGGCCTGGGCGGCAAAATGGGGCTGGACGCGACCAACAAGCTACCTGGGGAAACCCACCGCGAATGGGGTACGACCATCAATATGAGTGCTGAAGTATCGGCACGTATCGATAGTATTTGGCAGGAATTGGGTCTGTAATTTTCAGACATTAAGCAATAAGCCCCCGCACGGTTCCGTGCGGGGGCTTATTCATTTACAGGGCAGCACAATCAGAATGCCAAACCACTATCGGTAATCAATGTCAGGCTGGCATTAGCGGGTAACCAGATTTTGTCACCACTCACCACGCGGGTTTGCACCTTGATGCGATAAGGGGTAAGCGGCTCTGGCAGCGACAACAGCGGGCTGACATCCAGGCGATAAGTCTTGCTATAGCGGAAAGGATAAACCGCTCTGAGCGCAAAGCTCTGACCGCTCACCGTATCGTTACGCGCCGGGAAGCCATAACCGGGCAGGTTCAATACCGGGTTGGCAGCCAGGAACACCGATTGCTGCCATTTTTTCAGCACATTGTAGAAGCCGGCCGTCTCGCCACGGGCTTGTAAACCCGCTTCAATCGCCGCCACGCCACTCTTGTTGCTGGTAATCCACTCCTTGAGAATACCGGGGCCATACTGATGCACCAGGTACATACCAAAGCTCAGCGCCTGCGGATAGTGAAGCGCTGCAGAGCATGGGTCGAAGCTGCTCTCACCCCACGCCGTCATCAGACAACCGCCATAGCCCAAAGAGCGGGCAAACTCGCCACTGGCGTATAGATGCGGGTTGTAGTAGCCCATCTCGCTAGGATTGATGTCATTATTGCCGGTACCTTGGTTGGCATACATTTGCTGCCCCAGTACATAGGCTAATGTCTGCGATGCCAACTCGTTCTGCCACGTGTCGTCTGCGGGTACCGGCAGCGGGTTGGCCGCATGGCGCACTACCTTCTGGTAGAACTGCACCATGTGCTGGAATTCGTGTGCCAGTGTCGTAATGGCGATAGCAGGGGTCGGATTGGTTTCGTTCCACAGCAGCTTGTTGTTACTGTTCAGCGGGTCGGGATCCCCTGCATAACCATAGGTTGCAGAATCCATGAAAAACACCAGCTGCTCATTACTCTTCAGTGCGGCAGTTTCGGGGTGTTGCAACAGAAAAGCACGGGTAAAGTTATTGATGCCCCAAAAGTACCCAATCACACCCAAAGGTTGGGCATCCGGCGTGATGTCGTGCAGTACGATGTGGATATCGCGCGCGCCGCCAGCGATCAAACTATTCTGAGCGACGGTAGGCACTGCCCCCCACGGCTCCCCAGCTAGAGCCACGACAGGGTTGTAAATCTGGCTGGCAAAGATATCTGCCATTCTCTGAGCCTGGGCCCTGCTGATATTGCTATTTGCCGCCACCCACACATTCACGCTTTGGCCATTGCCCAGCACTGCCTGGCCTTCCAGCGTAGAAGAAAACGCCGCATCTGCATCGGAAACCTGCGCATTCCAGCTGGCAACAGAAGTCCCAACAGTCAGCGGGCCTGCCGGTACGCCGCTCGCCTGGACAACGCTGCCGCTACTGGTAGCTGAGTCGGCTTGCTGGCCGTTATTCAGCAAACTGGCGAGTTTGCGGTTAAAGGTATCCACCTTGGACGGGACATTATTCTGCAAACGGATACTTGACGTGGTGTAGGTCGCCAACGTCCCTGTCGCAATATTGCTGGCCCCTTCGGCCAGACTCATCATGGCAACCGCTGGGTTGCTCCCCACGTTACGCAGGGTAACGTAAGCCTCCATGCTGCGCGTGTTCTGTACCGTCAGTATGGTGTTGCGACTGTTTATCGCCACGCTATTGGCTGACAAATTGCAATTACCCGCGATACAAGCGGCCACATCCACGATCTCACTGCCCACTGTATTGCTGCTGCCACCACCGGCACCACCGCCCCCACAAGCGGTAAGCATGAGTGAAAGCACTCCCAGAAGATGTTTACGCACTTATCGTCTCCATTTGCATATTATGCAAATGCTATCACTTTATCTGTACAAACGGTTTAACGAAAATACAGGCGACGAAGCTGCTATCATGTAGGCCGCTAAACCGAGTGAAAGTCCCAATCATGACCAACCCGAACTCCCCAAACCGCCTGAAACGCCTGTCGCCACGCCAACGCAAGAAACTGCGCGTAGGCGAGTTCCAGGAGCTGGGCTTTACCGTGGTCGCCGCGCTGGCAGGCCTGGACGATGCGGCCAACGATGCTTTCCTGAACGGCTGGCTGGAAGCGGTAGACGCACAAGGCGTGAGCTTTGGTGGCCACTTTAGCGATGGCCAGCTGGATGGCATCGTGTTTCCGGTCAACGGCGTGAAAGTCACCGCCGATGTACAAGCTGCACTGGCTGGCTGGCTGAAAGGCCGCAGCGAAGTGTCCAGCGTAGAAGTCAGCGATCTGCTGGATGTATGGCATAGCGCCTGGTAAGCCACGCGCTACCCGACAAAAAGCCTGCCACCTGGCAGGCTTTTTTCTTGATACCGCACCATGAAAAAAGGTTGGCCGCACACCATCCGGCATGCGGCCAACCTTGTATACCAAGCACAGGCAGTACCAGTGCACTAGCTGCGCTCCAGCTCCCACAGGGCCGACTGTAGCGATTCCATGCGCGTATCCAGCGCACTGCGGGCATCGGCCAGGGCCTTGTTGTAGATCGCCGGGCCGAGACGCTCGGCGACCAGCAAGACCAGCGCCTGGGCATCAAAGCCGCCCAGTTCTACCTCGTGCTCACCGACCAGATACTGCTGTACCTGGCTGGCCAGTTCTGCCAGCTGCGGCTGGGTCAGATAGCGTTCATCGCTTTTCATGATGCATCCATCGTTGTCCAGCCGACAGTGTCAGGGTATCAGCCCTGTTTGGCAAACGCCGGCTTCATGTCCGGCTCGCGGCGTGGCTCGGGGTCGATATCGTCGTCTTCGTCCAGCACCGGCTGGGCAGCGCCCAGCTCTTTTTCGCTCTTGGCGACCACGCAGGCGGCAATGGCGTTACCCAGTACGTTAGTCGCAGAACGGCCCATATCCAGGAAGTGGTCCACGCCCAGCAGCAGCAGCAGGCCGGCTTCCGGGATATTGAACTGCGCCAGCGTGGCGGCAATCACCACCAGCGAAGCACGCGGCACGCCGGCCATGCCTTTGGACGTCACCATCAAGATCAGCAGCATGGTGATTTCCTGCGACAGGCTCAGGTCGATGCCGTAAGCCTGGGCAATGAAAATGGTGGCAAAGGTGCAGTACATCATGGAGCCGTCCAGGTTGAACGAGTAGCCCATCGGCAGCACAAAGCTGGCGATGCGGTCGCTACAACCAAAGCGTTTCAGGCGGTCCAGGGTTTTCGGGTAGGCAGCTTCCGAGCTGGCGGTAGAAAACGCCAGCAGTGCCGGTTCGCGAATGGCGCGCAGCAGCTCCAGCACACGGCGTTTCAGGAACAGCGAGCCCATGCCCAGCAGCGCCAGCCACAGCAAGCCCAGCGACAGATAGAACTGCGCCATGAAGCTACCGTAGGTGGACAAAATGCCCAGGCCTTCCTTGGCCACCATGCCGGCAATCGCGGCAAACACGGCAAAGGGGGCAAAGTTCATCACGTAGCCGGTCACCTTCAGCATGATGTGCGCTACCGCATCGATCGCGTCGATCAGGCCTTTGGCCTTGTCGCCCACGGCAGACGCAGCGGTACCGAAGAACAGCGAGAACACCACAATGGCCAGAATTTCGTTCTTGGCCAGCGCGTCAAATACGCTCTTGGGGATCAGGTGGCTGATGAAGTCTTTCAGCGTCAGCGCGCCCTTCTCGATACCCGAGCTGGCGGTCACTTCCGGCAGCGGCAGGCTCAGGCCCACGCCCGGCTTCAGCACATTCACCATCACCAGGCCCAGCAGCAGCGATACCAGCGAGGCGGTAACAAACCAGCCCATGGCTTTGGCACCGATGCGGCCAACGGTAGCCGAATCGCCCATGCGGGCAATACCCACTACCAGGGTGGAGAACACCAGCGGCGCAATGATCATCTTGATCAGGCGCAGGAAGATGTCGGTCAGAATGGACAGCTGGTCGGCAAACGATTTGATCGCTTCTTCGCTGCCAGCCATTTCACGCCAGCCGTAGCCGGCCACGATACCCAGCACCATGGCGGCCAGGATCATCTTGGTCAATCGATTAAGTTTCACGGTATTTCCCTGTATTGCTTTGTGAAATTAATCCTTTGTAGTGTCCGCTCCGGTCGTTGCCGGGCGGTACATCAGCGCCGTAGCGCTTGTTTTTTCATGCTGCGCTGGCGGGGTCGCCGCGCAGGGCTGGCATTAAAACAGAAAGTGGCCGCGCTGTAATCAGGCAAATCCCGCACCGTGGCACACCACAGCCTGGCATACCAGCAAGGCGGGCAGCGACAGGCAAGCTTGTGTCGCCACACACCATGATGGCGCAATAAACAGGCAAAAAGCTGGCACAAACTGCGCAAAGCTGGCTTGCCCAGATCGGGCGGTGCACGGGTGAAAACAAGCAAAAAAATGCCGCCATACCTTGCGGTAGGGCGGCCAAGCTTCACATCACATTCAAGAGAGAGGGAATCGTTACAGCGTGAGCCAGCGCGGGCTGGTCAGCGCTGCCGGCTGCAGCACGGTATCCAGCTGCTCGCGGGTCAGCAGGCCACGGCGCAGCACGATGTCGTACACGCTGCCGCCGCTCTGGTGGGCTTCGGTGGCTACCTCGGTGGCAGCGGCGTAGCCAATGTAGGGGTTCAGCGCGGTGACCAGGCCTACCGAGCGGTGCACGGTGTCCAGCAGGTACTCGCGGTTGGCGGTAATGCCTACCACGCAGTTATCGCGCAGGGTGTCGCAGGCGGCAGCCAGGTGGCTCACGCTGCGGAACAGGCTGTAGGCAATCACCGGCTCGAAGGCATTGAGCTGCAGCTGGCCGGCTTCTGCCGCCATGGTCACGGTCATGTCGTTGCCAATGACTTCGTAAGCCACCTGGGTCACCACTTCCGGAATCACCGGGTTCACCTTGCCCGGCATGATGGACGAACCGGCCTGACGCGCTGGCAGGTTGATCTCGCCCAGGCCGGCACGCGGGCCGGACGACAGCAAGCGCAAGTCGTTGCAGCTCTTGGACAGCTTGACCGCCACGCGTTTGAGCACGCCGGACAGCTGCACGAAGGCACCGCAGTCCTGGGTGGCTTCGATCAGGTTAGGCGCGGTTTCCAGCGCCAGGCCGGTGAGCGCCGACAGCTTCTGGCACACCAGCGGGGTGTAGTCCGGGTGGGCGGTAATGCCGGTGCCGATGGCGGTGGCACCCAGGTTGATTTCCAGCATCAGGGCGCTGGCTTCGTACAGGCGCTGTTCGTCTTCGCCCAGCATCACGGCGTAAGTGCGGAACTCTTGCCCCAGCGTCATCGGTACCGCGTCCTGCAGCTGGGTACGGCCCATCTTCAGCACGTCGGCAAATTCGTCGGCCTTGTCGTCAAAGGCATTACGCAGGCGGGCCATGGCGGCCAGCAGGCGCTGTACGCCCCAGAAGGTGGCCAGGCGCAGCGCGGTGGGGTACACGTCGTTGGTGCTCTGCCCCATGTTCACGTGTTCGTTGGGGTGCAGGTGCTGGTACTCGCCCTTGCCATGGCCCAACAGTTCCAGTGCACGGTTGGCGATCACCTCGTTGGCGTTCATATTGGTGGAGGTGCCCGCCCCGCCTTGGATCACGTCTACCACAAACTGGTCGTGCAGCTTGCCGGCGCGGATTTCCTCGCAGGCCAGCACGATGGCTTCCTTGTGGTGGTCTGCCAGAATGCCCAGCTGGTGGTTCGCCAGCGCGGCAGCCTGCTTGATCACCGCCAGCGCGCGGATCAGGTCGCCATAGCTGGCGATGGTCTGGCCGGTGATGGGGAAGTTCTCGATGGCTCGCAGGGTGTGCACGCCCCAGTAGGCGTGGGCCGGGACCTCGCGGTCCCCCAGTAGATCGTGTTCCAGGCGGGTGGTCATAGGTGTTGTCTTTGTGCTTTTGTGTGGAGTGCGTGCACTGTAGCGGCAGGCCCGTGGCGGCGGCCAATTCCGAATGGCGATAGGATCATGCAAGATTTGCATGATCTGGCAACAGGCAGCCTTCTGCGGCCAACGTGCCGGTTTATTGCGTTGAATAGGTCGCTAATTGAGCACTGCTGATGGCATCCGCCATGCGGATTCTGTGTGGCGTGCGGGTTCCACCCGGCTGGCAGACAACATGCTTTTGCTTCGCCAAACGAAAGTCAGCACAGCAAAGGTAACCAAGGCTGCTCGACACCGTGGCGAGTGCCAACGGAATCAGGTACCTGCCTGACGCAGGCATACCATGGGAAACCTGACCTATTCAGATAAGCGAGCGGACACCAATCATCACACCGCCCTCACACCGCCGGGTAGCGTGCGGCCAACCCTTGCCACAGCGCATCCAGCTGCGGCAGCTCGCGCCGCGCGTCGCGGTATACACGGATTTCCATCTGCAGCGACCACGCCTCGCCACCGGCGGCGGCCAGCTGCCCGGCCGCCAGCTCGCGCTGCACCGCGCTTTGCGGCAAGAACGCCACGCCGTGGCCTTCCAGCACCATGGCTTTCAGGCCTTCGGCCATGTCGGTTTCGAAGCGCTGCTGCAGCAGACAAGGCTGCGGCGCGCGCTGGATGATCAGCTCCACCATGCGGCGGAAGTAGGCATTGGGGCCGTAGGCCAGAAACGGCAGCGGCGCGCCCTCGCTGCCCGGCAGCTGCCACAGCGGCTGGCCGTGCTCGGCGCGGCTGAATGGCTGTAGGGTTTCGCTGCCCAGACGCAGGCCGTGGTAGCGGCTATCCGGCAGCTCTACCGGGTGGCGCGGGTGGTGGTAGCACAGCAGCAGGTCGGCGTTGCCTTCGGTCAGCGCAATCACCGCGTCGTGCACGTTATGCGCCAGCAGGCGCCAGGCTACCTCGCCCAGCGTGGCCTGCTCGTCGGCCAGCCAGCGCGGCACAAAGCCGAATGACAGCGTATGCGGTACTGCCAACGTCAGCGTGGCGGTGTCGGCCTGCTGCAAACCGCGCAGCAAGCTGCGCGTGCTGGACAGCTCGCCCACCAGCAGGCGCGCTTTTTCCTGCAATAGCTCACCGGCCGGCGTCAGCCGCGTGGGCCAGGTGGTGCGGTCAATCAGGTCGGCGCCTAGCCAGTTTTCCAGCGCCTTGATACGGCGGGAAAACGCCGGCTGCGTGAGGTGGCGCAGCTCGGCCGAGCGGGTAAAGCTGCCGGTTTCGGCCAATACCAGAAAGTCTTCCAGCCAGCGGGTTTCCATGCCTGCTCCCGTATCGAAGGTTGGCCGCAGCCTACCGCACTGCCGCCTCGCCCGCCACCAGGCGCTGCTGCCAGCGCAGCCAGCGGCCGGTGCCGCGCCACACCCAGCGCAACACTTTCCAGCCCAAAATGCTGCCGACCAACCCCAGCACGGTGAGCACCAGGCCCAACACCAGCACGCTGCCGGACGAGGCGCTGGGCAAGCCGCTGAGCTCGACCGTGTCGGCGCCGTCGCGAATCTGCAGCTGGGCCAGATGGCCGCTGGCGTCACGCTCCAGGCGGAAGTGTTCGTCACCATCGCGCGCCTCGATCACCAGCTTGCCGCTGGCCGGGTCGGGCTCGATGCGCACCGTTTCGCCATGATCACCTTCGATGCGCAGCCGCGGCGGCTGGCCGTCACGCGGGCCGGCAGCAATCAGCCAGGGCCCCACCCCGCTGTCGTTCACCACGATATTGTCCAGCGACGGCCAGCCAAACACGCTGTGGCTGGCCCAGCTGCCAGTGATCACCAGGCCCGCAATCAGCAGGCCCACCGCGCCCAGCCACAGGCTGCCCAGCCAGGTCAGCAAAAACAGGTAGGGAAACGCCAGCAGCACATTGAGCACGCCCAGGCCGGCCAGCGCGCCCAGCGCCTGCTTCATGTTGGCCGGGCTTTTGTCGGCTTCCCAGTCGGCCAGCTTGCGCTCGGCGGTAAGCTCGCGCGCCAGCCGCTCCGGCTCGCCCAGCGCGGCGCACACGTCAGCCTCGCTGCGGCCATCGGCGGCGGCATCGTCGAAATAGGCGCGGTAATCGGCCAGAATCTCGTCGCGCTCGGCGGGGGCCAGTTTGCCCAGGGCTGCGGCCAACCTTTGCAGGTATTGTTCACGGTTCATGCTGTCTCTCCTTGCGGCCGCGCACTCGCCAGCACGGCATTGATCTCGGCAACAAAGCTGCCCCATTCCTGGCGCATGGCGGCCAGCGCATCGCGCCCGCCCGGCGTCAGCCGGTAATACTTGCGTGCCGGCCCGCTGGCCGACTCCACCAGATAGGTACTGACCCAGTCGTCTGCCTGCAGCCGCCGCATCAGCGGGTAGATGGTGCCCTCGCTGATGTCCATGCTTTGCGCCAGCGTGCTGACAATCTCGTACACATAGCTGTCGTGCCGCGCCAGCACCGCCAGCACGCACATCTCCAGCGTGCCTTTGCGTAATTGCGTTTTCATCTCCCCCTCCTGCTGTCCTTGCGCCATGGTGATAGGGCCGGTGCCAGATCTGCCTGCCGCGCCCTGCAGTGCCAGACACTACCTTGCAATACAAGGAACCCCCCGGTACGCATGCCGTCATCCATGGCTGCATACTAGCAAGCACTACTGTGTATTGCAAGGTAGCTTTCATTGCGCATCAGCACCGCCACCCTGGCCGCAGCACGTGGCGCCAGCAAACAACAAGGCCCGCCGGCATGGCCGGCGGGCCTTGTACGCTGATGCACTGATACCGTGCTGCTATGCGCCAGCGCGCGCCTGCACCAGCCAGTCGGCGGTGGCCTCGGCAGCCTGGAACTCGTGCACCACGCCCTGCATCAGCGCAAAAGCCTGCGCCGCGTCCAGCGCCTCGCAGGCGCTAGCCAGCGCGGCCATATGCTGCGCCAGCTCGGCCGGCGGCAGGTGGTATTCCTGCGCGCGCATGATGCGCGGGTGGTCGGTAGGCAGTACGTTGTCGCCGATCAGCAGCTCCTCGTACAGCTTTTCGCCCGGGCGCAGGCCGGTGCAGCGGATCTCCACATCGCCCTGCGGGTTGCGCTCGTCGCGCACCTGAAGGCCGGACAGGTGAATCATGCGCCGCGCCAGGTCGATGATGCGCACCGGCTCGCCCATGTCCAGCACGAACACGTCGCCGCCCTGCCCCATCGCCCCGGCCTGGATCACCAGCTGCGCGGCTTCGGGGATGGTCATGAAATAGCGGGTAATGTCGGCGTGCGTCAGCGTCACCGGGCCGCCGCTTGCGATCTGCTGCTTGAACAGCGGCACCACCGAGCCGGAGCTACCCAGCACATTGCCAAAGCGCACCATGACAAAACGGGTACGGCTACCCGCCGCGTGGCGCGCCTGCAGCGCCAGCTCGGCCAGGCGCTTGGTAGCGCCCATCACATTCGTTGGCCGCACGGCTTTGTCGGTAGAGATCAGCACAAAAGTGGCCACGCCCGCGTCTTCGGCGGCGCGGGCGCAGGTGTCGGTACCAAAGGCATTGTTGACGATGCCGGCCACCGGGTTGTGTTCCACCATCGGCACGTGCTTGTAGGCGGCGGCGTGGTAGACGGTATCTACCTGCATGCCCTGCAGCACGGCCAGCAGGCGCGGGTAGTCGGTCACGCTGCCCAGGAAAGGCACGCGCGGTACCGCCGGTGCCAGGCGGGCCAGCTCCTGGTCGATGGCGTACAGCGCGTACTCGCTGGCCTCGAACAGCACGATGCGCGCCGGTTTCTGCCGCACAATCTGGCGGCACAGCTCCGAACCAATGGAGCCGCCGGCACCGGTAACCATCACCACCTTGCCGCTGATGTTGGCCGCCAGCAGCGCCGGCTGCGGCGGTACCGGGTCGCGGCCCAGCAGGTCGTCGATGCCGACTTCGCGCAGCTCGGTCACGCGTACCTCGCCGGACACCAGGTCGGCCATGCCCGGCAGGCGCTTGATCGGCACGTGCAGCGCTTCCAGTTTTTCCAGAATCTCGCGGTGGCGGCCACGGCTGGCCGACGGGATGGCCAGCAGGATCAGCTCGGCCTCGGTGTCCTGCAGCAGTTGCGGCAGCTCGTGCGGGCCGTGCACTGCCAGGCCACGGAAGGTACGGCGCCACAGCTGCGGGTTATCGTCCACAAACGCCATCGGGCGGTACTCGCGCCCTTCCAGCAGGCCGGCCATCAGCTGCAGGCCGGCGCGGCCGGCGCCGTAGATCAGCACCGGGCGGCGTGGCGCATCCAGCGCATCGATACGCCGTACCAGGCCACGCAGCAGAAAGCGGCTGCCGCCGATATAGGCCATGGCGAACACCCAGAAGATGATGATGGAGGTGCGCGGAAAGGCGCTGACACCGGCCATCAGGATCACCGCCATCAACACCAGCACCGACAGCGACACGCCGACAAACACGGTGTAGACGATGCGGTCGTCCAGAAACTTCAGCACCGCGCGGTACAGCCCCAGCTTGATGAAGATGGGCAGCACCCACAGCGGTGGCACGGCGAATATCCACAGATACGGGTCCAGCTTCGGGTCCCAGTTGCCGCCCAGGCGCAGCAGTACCGCGCTCCACATCGCCAGCGGCAGCAGCAGCGCATCCAGCAGCATCAGCAGCGCCATCTTGTGATGACGCGAGAAGGAAAGCAGTTTTTCCAGCATGTAATGGTCTCTAAAGACTTTCTTGGCCACGAAACCCACAAAACAACACGAACTATTTCTGCCACAGGCACCTCGGAAGCACACCGGAAAAACGGCTACCCCAGGCGCAGCGTCCATGCAGGGTTGTTTCGTGTGCTTGCGTGGAAGTCATGGCCAGATATATCCCCGTGCCCTTCTATCGGCTATGTGGCAAACAATACTCAGCGGGTCACAATCTTCAACAAGGTCGCCACGATGATCTGCACGTCGCCCGCCAGTGTGTGGCTTTGCGCGTAGCGCACGTAGTAGCCCAGCTTTTCCGGCAGCACCTGCTCGATGTACGCGCGCTCGGGGTCGGCGGCTTTGCCCAGGATCTCGTTCTCGTCGATCATGCGGATCGACGCCCAGTCGGTAATGCCGGGGCGCACCGACAGCACGATGTCCTTCACGCTGTCCGGGTAGTGCGCCACGTATTTGGGCACCTCGGGTCGCGGGCCCACCAGGCTCATGTCGCCGTACAACACATCCAGCAGCTGCGGCAGCTCGTCCAGCTTGGTCTTGCGCAGCAGGCGGCCGGCGCGGGTAACGCGCTGGTCGGCGCCCACCGTCAGCTGGCCTGCGGCCTCGGCGCCGATCTTCATGGTGCGGAACTTGTGGATGCGGAACAGCTGGCCGCCGCGCCCTACCCGCACCTGGCGGAAGAATACCGGGCCGGGCGAATCCAGCTTGACCCACAGCGCGATGGCCAACAGCAGCGGCCAGATCAGCCACAGGCCGGCCAGCACCGCCACCAGGTCAAACAGACGCTTGGCCAGCGCCGAGCCGGGCTTGCCGGCAGGGGTTGGCCGCAGCGTGTCTGGTGGCATTGCCCCCGGGCCGCTCGCGGCGCTTTGGCTGTCTTGTTGCTGATCGCGCATCACTGCCCCAGCAGCTGGCGCACGGCAGCGATCACGCGGGTCTGGTCGTCGTCGCTCATGCGGGTGTACAGCGGCAGCGTCACTTCGGCTTCAAACGCCGCGTCCGCCACCGGAAACTGCTCACGGGTCAGGCCATAGGTATCGCGCCACACCGGCTGGCGGTGCAGCGGAATAAAGTGCACCGAGCAGCCAATGCCCAGCTCGGCCATTTTCACGATGAAATCATCGCGGCTGATGCCGGCCTGCGGCTGCAGGCGTACCGGGTACAGGTGCCAGGCGTGGTTGCTGCCGGCGTCGGCCGGGTGGGCGGGCAAGGTCAGCGGCAGATCGGCCAGCTCGGCGTCGTAGCGCGCAGCCATCGCCTCGCGTTTTTGCAGGAAGGCGTCGATCTTTTTGAGCTGGTGAATACCCATCGCCGCCGCGGTGTCCGGCATATTGTACTTGTAGCCCGGGGCCACCACCTCGTAGTACCAGGCCGGGGTCTTGGACGTATAGCGGTCGAAGGCGTCGCGGCTGATGCCGTGCAGGCGCATCACCTTGCAACGGGCAATGATGTCAGCGTGACGCGATACCACCATGCCGCCTTCGCCGGTGGTCATGGTCTTGTTGGCGTAAAAGCTGAACACCGTCACATCGGAATCCAGCGCCCCCACCAGCGTGCCCTTGTAGTAGGTGGGCATGGCGTGGGCGGCGTCTTCCACCACCTTCAGGCCGTGCTCGCGCGCAATGGCGATGATGGTGTCCATATCGCAGGCCAGGCCGGCAAAGTGCACCGGCATGATGGCGCGGGTCTTGTCGGTAATGGCCGCGCGGATGGCGTCCGGGCAGATGTTGAAGGTCACCGGGTCTACATCCACGCACACCGGGTGCGCGCCCAGATAGCGCACCACCTCGGCGGTAGCGGTAAAGGTATAGCTGGGCACGATCACCTCGTCGCCCTCTTTCACCCCCACCGCCTCCAGCGCCAGATGCAGGCCGGCGGTAGCGGAGTTCACCGCGATGGCTTCCACGCCGCCGCCGATATAGGCAGCAAAATCCGCCTCGAACTGGCGGGTTTTCGGGCCGGTGGTTACCCAGCCGGAACGCAGCGCGTCGACCACTTCATTGATCTCGTCCTCGCCGATATCCGGCAGGGCGAAGGGTAAAAACTTCTGTTCAGCCATGTTCTTTTCCGTATTCATGCGGCAGGTCAGCCCGACCCGCCATTATCCTGCACCGCCCCCCGTAGCGGGTGACGGTATGTAATCGATATGGGGCGATGGCGCCATGAATAGCGCTCATCGTCCCTTGAATGTTTACCGCTCAAATAGCAGCCCCATGCAGGCGTAACGCCGTGAACGTTGGGCTTCATTTCATTCAACCCAACCTACCCATCACGCCGCCCATCCCGTTGGCGCGAGCCGGAGAAAAGGGTGTGCCCCAGGTTTTAAGACGCCGATTTGTCTGAGCCCCGCGCCGTTAGCAAGGGGCGAGTTCGGCGGCGCCTGGGGCATGCCGTTTTGTCCGGGGTTTCGAGCAGCCCCGGGTCGCCTTTTCTTTGGGTTCTTTCTTTTGGCGAGGCAAAAGAAAGAACCTCGCCGCCGCTCGACAGCGGCATGCAAACAGCACCGCGCAGCGGTTCATCAAACCAATCACCAAAGGTTGGCCGCAAGCCTCACTTCAAGCGGTCACAACGTTGACGAAGCAAATAGCAACAACCATGCAACCGTAACGCCGTGAACGTTGGGCTTCATTTCATTCAACCCAACCTACCAGTTCCCCGGATGCGCCTTCGGCTTATCCGGGCTACCACCACGCAAAAGAAAGCACCTCGCTGCCGCTCGACAGCGGCATGCAAACAGCACCGCGCAGCGGTTCATCAAACAAGCTACCAAAGGTTGGCCGCATATATCTCTTCAAGCGGTCACAACGTTGACGCAGCAGATAGCAACAACCGTGCAACCGTAACGCGGTGAACGTTGGGCTTCATTTCATTCAACCCAACCTACCTATCACGCCACCCATCCCGTTGGCGCAAGCCCTCGTTCCCCGGATGCGCCTACGGCTTATCCGGGCTACCAATGCGTGTCTCACTTCAACTTGTCCGACAACACCTTACCCAGCCGCTGCGTCGGCAGCTCCACCCAGCGGTGAATCGCCTGCGCGATGCCCCACGTCACCCCCAGCGCGATGGCCACCATCGCCCACCACGGGGTGCCGTATTGTGCCAGCGTAAACAGGATCAGGTAACCGACCGTGGCGTGACACACGTACCAGGCGTAGCTCACACCCGCCACACGTGTGAGCAGCGGCACCGCCACCAGCTGCGGCCGCAAGGCCCCCGCCACAAACAGCGCCACGCCGATGCCGTAACTGGCGTACAGGCCAGGGTCGCCCCAGCCGGTGAGCCACACGTACAGCGCCAGCATGCCGATAAAGTGCAGCACGGTTTCCACGCGGCCGGCGTGGCCGGTCTGGTAGAAGTACACCCAGCTGCCGGCAAACATCAGCGGGAAGTAACACACAATGGTCTGAAAGCCGTTGACCGGCGCAAAGCGGCACAGCCATACCAATAGCGGCAGCAGCAGCCAGATCGCCCACTTGATGCGGCGACCAGTCAGCGTAAAGGCGATGCCCAGCATGGCGTAAAACCACAGCTCTACTTTCAGCGTCCACATGACCGGGTCGATATTGCGGCCGCCTATCCAGTCGATCAGCGCAATGCTCACATGGCCCAGTACGTCGCGCGCGGTTACGCTCCACACGCCACCGGGCAGCTGTGCGGCCAACCATAGCGCCGCCACTGTCACCGCCAGCCCCGCCCAATAGGTGGGGAAGATGCGGAAGAAGCGCGACACGGCAAAACGCAGCGCCCCCATGCGCGTGAGCGATAGCGGAATCAGCAAACCGGAAATCAGCAAAAACAGCCCTACCCCCACTGCGCCCAGGTTGAACGGCAGCACGAACGATGCACCGTCGTAGCCGGGCAGCGGCGGCACGCTCATCACCTCGGCAATGCGGTCGCGGCGCTGCCAGAACGTTTGCGTGTAGTGGAACAGCACCACGGCCAGCATGGCCAGGCCGCGCAGGCCGTCGGCAAAATCAAAGCGGATGTGGGGCTGCTGGCTCATGTGGCCTCCGGTGGGCGCGGGCGGCTGCCCAGTATTTCGACAAAACGCAGCAGGTAGCCGTCCGGGTCTTGCCACAGGCCTTCCAGCTGGCCTTCTTCCTCGTCGTCGGCCACGGCGTACCAGCTTTCCTGCAGCGGGCGGAAGCAGGCGTAAGCGGCAGCCTCTAGCCGTGCGGCCAACGCGGTCACGTCGCCTACCTCGATCTGCAGGTTGATGCCGCGGCCAAACGGCGGCTGTAGCTCGCCGGTGTGCCAGCCCTGCGGGTGCCAGGCTTCCAGCATCAGCTGCGCCTGGCCCATCTCCAGGTACACAAAATCGGGCGCACTGCGGCGAAAGCGCACGCTAAAACCGGCTGCCTGATAAAACGGCAGCGACCGCGCGATGTCCGTGACGGTCAGCTCCGGCACCATCGGGTTCCAGTAAGGCTCGCTCATCGTGTTATGCGCTTTCTACAGTTGGCCGCAGGCAGCTGGCTGCGACAGGATAGCCGGGCTTACTTCAGGCCCTGCAGGAAGCGGCGCGCCAGCACCGCGTAATCGTGCTTGGCCAGTACGAACTGCTTGCCGGCGGCGCCCATGCGGCCGCGTTCGTTCGGCGTGGTGGCCAGCAGGCGGCGGATGCCGTCGGCGATGGCGGCGGGGTCTTCTACCGCCACGCTCACCCCGCAGCCGGACTCGGCCACCATATCGTTGCCCGCTTCTACCGAGTGCAATACCGGGCGCGCCGCCATCATGTAATCGAACAGCTTGTTGGGGTTGATGCCGAAGCGGTAGATCGGCAGCTTGCGCCAGCCGATGTACAGCGCGTCGCACTCGGCCAGGAAGGCTGGCACGGCGCGCTTGGCAATGGCCGGCAAAAAGCTGACGTTATCCAGGCCCAGTGCCTGTGCCTGCTGTACCAGCGAGGCTTTGTCGGGGCCATCGCCCACCAGCACCACCTGCAGCTTGTCGGCCAGCGCCGGGTCTTGCCGGATCAGGCTGGCGGCCTGCAGCAGGTAGTCCAGCGCGTTGGCCAGGCCGTGGCCGCCAGCGTAACCCAGGATAAAGCGCTTTTGCGCCTTCAGCTCGGCCAGGCGCATGCGGTGCTCGCCCGGCAGTGGCTCGGGCTTACCCTGCCACTCGGCCACGTCTACACCATTGGGAATCACCACGTATTTTTCCGGCGCCATGCCGTGCGCCATCATGTAATCCTTGGCGCAGGGCAGCATGGACACCACGGTGTCGGCTTTCTTGTAGCCAAAGTCCTCGGCCCATTGCAGCAGGCGGATAAACGGGTGCTTGGGGCTCATGCCGCCTACTTCTACCGGCGTGAGCGGCCACAGGTCGTGCACCTCGTACACCAGCCGGGCGCCGGTTTTGCCGGCGATAAACGCCGCCGGTATGGTGTCCAGCGGGTAGGTGGACGAGGCAATTACCACGTCGGGTTTCCAGTCGCGCAGGTAGCGGCCGGACAGGCCCAGCACACGGCCCAGAAAGCGGAAGATATTAATAACGCGTTTGGCGCCGTTGCCCTCGTAGCGCGGCGTTTTACACCAGGTGTAGCGGATGCCGTCGATGTCCTGGTCGGCGTATTTGGCTGTTAATTCCGGGTTGCGCTGGCGCAGGTGCGAGTAGTCGGCCGCCACGATATGCACCTCGTGGCCGGCTTTCACCCATTCGCGGGCCAGGTAGTAGGGGCGGAATTCCATGCCGTGCAGCGGGCTGCCAGCGTAGTGGTTGATGTACAGGATTTTCATAGTCGGTTTCCGGGCAGCCGGGCTGCCCGACAGATTCAGGAGACGTAGCTGCTGGCTTGTTCCATGCGCAGCCAGTCAAAATAAGCCAGCACAATGCCCAGCGGCGCCCACAGCATGCCGTGGGTCAGCAGGCGTTCGGTACTGGGAATGGCGCCACTGGCTACCCACTGCATGCCCACCACCAGGCAGGCCAGCATCATGCCGCGGCTGGACAGGCCGTAAGCCATCAAAAAGCGCATCTGGCCGCCCTGTGCCACGCGCTGCCAGCCGGCGTAATCGTTGGCCGCCAGCCGCGCAAACCAGGCGCCATTGCGCCAGTGCCACAGCGTGTAGGCCAGCGCCAGCGCGGCGTGGCCGCCCAGCGTGGCGGCGGTAAGCGGCGCGCCGTACCACAGCCACTGCACCAGGCAGAACAGCAGCCACAACGGCAGGGCGATATAGAGCAAGGTCAGGGGCATGGAGCGCTTCATGCGGCCAACCCCCGGTACAGGTCTACCAGCTTGGCGCCTTCGGCGGCCCAGCTGTACTTGGCCAGCACTGCTTGTTTGCCGGACAGGCCCATCAGCCGGGCGCGTTCGTCGTCGCCCAGCAACTGGGCAATGGCGTCGGCAATGGCGTGCGGGTCTTGCGGGTCCACCAGCAGGCCACAGTCGGCGTCCTCGATGATCTCGCGCCACAGCGGAAAGTCGCTGGCAATCACCGGCATGCCGGCGGCCATGTATTCGAACAGCTTGATGGGCAGCGATTCCACATAGCTGGGCGTGGGCAGCAGCGTCACCAGGCCGATCTTGCTGGCGGCCAGCACGTCGGCCACGCCGGCGCGGTCCAGCACACCCAGGTCGTTCACGCGGTTCCAGCCGGCTTCGCGCTGCAGCGCGGCTTTCAGGTCCGGCTCGCTCCAGATGCCGGCCAGGTTGAGGCGGGTATCGGTGTCCGGCAGCGCAGCAATGATGGGCTCGATACCACGGGTGCGGCTGATGCCGCCCAGGTAGCACACCTCGTTGCGGCGGCTGGCCCACGGCGTATCGCGCACCAGCTCGGCCAGGATCGGGTAGTTGCATACGTCCACCACACGGCGGGCGCCGGCCTGCTCGAAACGGCGGCGGATCACCGGCGTAGCAGCCACAATGGCGTCGAAGCGGCGCGCGGCATAGTCTTCCAGTGTTTCCACCCCGCGCGACACCAGCGGGCGCGCCATGCCGGGAATCCAGTGCTTGGCCAATACCTGGCGCGGCACGTCTTCGTGCACGTCGTACACCACCTTGATACCGGCCTGCTGCAGGCGCAGCGCGGCTGGGATCAGCTCGGGGTCGTGAAAGTGCGCCACGTCGGGCATCAGCTGCAGCGCCTTCTCGTACACGCGCTTCACGGTACCGGTCATGCGCGACAGCCGGCCGCCACTTTTCGGCCCCACATCGTGCAGGCGCACGCCACGGTTGATCTCGTCACCGTTGCCATCGGCCACGATCAGGTGCACCTCGTGGCCGGCTTCGGCCAGGGTGGCACACTCTTTCACGAAGATGCGGATATCGTGGCGCGGGTGGGCGCTGGTGAGATGGGCAATTTTCATCTGTTCAAACCTGTCTACGGGTGACGACTCGTTTTGTTACTGCGTTGGCCGGGAAAGCTTTTGGCCGGGAAAAAACACCTGCTTTTTTAGCCACGGAAAAAACGGAAAGCACGGAAGGACACAGACACAACAGCAGCCAACCTTGCTTAGGCGATGGCTTTGTCAGCGCCTTCCTTGTATTCCGTGGCAAAAAACGCCTTTGCCTTTTTCGTGCCCTTTCGTGGGTTTCGTGGCAAAAGGCTTTTACTATCTCTTAGCCACGAAACCCACGAAAAAACACGAACTTTTCTTAGCCACGGACAAAGCGGAAAGCACGAAAGCACACCGACACCACTGCGGCCAACCTTTGCTAGACGATGGTTTTGTCCGCGCCTTCCGTGTATTCCGTGGCAAAAAACGCCTTTGCCTTTTTCGTATCCTTTTGTGGGTTTCGTGGCCAACGCCTTTTATTGTTTCGTGGCAAAAAAACTCAGCACAATTCCCGGTAAATCTGCGCAAAGCGCTGCATGTTCTCGCGGTACAGCCCTTTGGTCTGTACCAGCTGGCGGTTCAGTGCCGTGGCGCTGGCCAGGGCGGCATTATCGCCTGCGCGCCGTAGCTGCGTCTTCAGCGCGCTGCCCAGCCGGCCCAGGTCTTCCACGATGGCGCCGTTGACGCCGTCCAGTACCCATTCCAGGTTGGCCGGCAGGTTGGACAGCACCGGCAAACAGCCGTGGCCCATGGCTTCCAGCAGGCTGATGCTGGTGGCGTCGCTCATCGGTACGCTGACAAACACGCGCGCGTCGCGGTAGTGCTGCGCCAGCACCTCGGGTGCCACAAAGCCGGTAAACACCACCCGCTGCAGCCCCAGTTGCTGCGCCAGTGCCTGCAAGTTGGCCGTTTCGTCACCACTGGCGGCCACGGTCAGCTGCCAGCCGGCCAGCGTGGCGTCGGCTTCTACCTGCGCCCAGGCGCGGAGGATGGCGTCGATGCGGTACAGCGGCTTGTGCAGCCGGCACGACAGCACCGATAGCGGCTTGGCGGCGATGTCCGGCGGCGGCGGCAACGCGTCCATGCCGAAATTCAGCACGTCCATGCGCGCTATTGCGGCCAACTGGCGGCACACGGCAGCCATGTGCAGCGAATCGCTGGTGACGGCACTCGCCGCCGCCAGGTTGGCCGCCACCATCTTTTTCATCAGCGCGTTCTGCTGCGGCAGCAGCAGCACGTCCGAGCCCCAGGTGGTGAGCACCCACGGCTGCTGGCGGCCAGCCAGCGCACGGCGCGCGTGCCAGGCCACGCTATTGGCTTGATGCACGTGCACGATGTCGGGTTTGATCTCGTCTATCAGCCGCGCCAGCCGGCCAGCGGTACCCAGCGCCTTCAGGCTGAAATCCACCTGCAGCACGCGGCCCAGGTTGGCCGCATGGTAGCGCGGCGGCAGCGGGCCGTTACTGGCCAGGTGCACCTCGCTGACGTGTGGCGCAATGCCGGCCAGGTAGCGGTGGGTGTGCACCGAGGCGGAGCCGATCAGAAGAAGCTTCATGGTTTAACCCGATTATTCGCCACGGAAACACACCGACCACACGGAAGCAGACCGTAGCCCACGCGCCACCGGCTGGGTACGCACGCTGCCAGGGCAGGATTTTCGTGTTTTTCGTGTGCTTTCGTGGCTAAAAAAATGGCAACGGTACTCATGCGTCCAGCTCCGCCTGCAGCGCGGCCAGCAGCCGTGCCAGTTTGCGCTCCAGCGCGGCGTCCACGCCGATGGCAATGTTCACCGGCAGGTTCAGCACGGTGGCGGCCAGGGCCTCGCCGTGCGGTGCCTGACCCACGCGGTAGCCGTGGCGGAAGCTGCCGGACGGGTGAATCACATCGTCGAACCATACACCGATATTCAGCCCGCTGGCAGCAGTCAGCCTGCGCGCCAGCGCGGCCTTGTCGGCCACCGGGCGCGGCAGCGCAAACGGGTAGCGTACCCAGTGGGTTGCGTCGCTGGCCTGCCACTGCCGCAGCGCCGGTAGCGTGGCCAAGGCGGCGCGGTAGCGCGCCACTAGTGCCTGCTTGTGCGCCAACACCGCGGGCAGGCTGGCCAGCTGGCGGCGTACCAGCACGCTAGCCAGCAGCGGCATGGCCCGCGCCGGGTGCGGCTCGCCAAACAGCACTTCGTCGTCGCCAGAGCGGTACACCAGCCCCACGCGGCGTGCCAGCGCCATGCTGATGCGCCCGGCCAGCGGCCAGCGTGCGGCCAACAGGTGCGAAGCCAAGGTCGCCAGCAGCCGCCATTCGTCGGCGCAGCGCAGCTCGGGCAAACCGGTATCCGGCAGGCTGGCACCGGCTGGCAGAATCGCCATGCCGCCAATGCCGCCGGTCAGGTTTTTGCTGTATTCAAAACTGAAAAACGCGCCGTCGTGATAGGTGCCCAGCCACTGGCCGTCCAGCTGCGAGGCAAAGCCATGGGCGGCGTCGTCAACAAAGCGTACCTGGCGGTGCTTCTCGCGCAGCCAGGTGGGCACCTCGCACGCCACGCCAAAGTTGTGCGGCACCACCACCACGCGGGTGACCGGGCGGATGGCGGCATCCAGCGCCAACCAGTCCAGGTTCAGCCCACCGGCGGCAATATCGACAAAGCGTACACGGGCGCCGCTGGGCGGCACCTGATTGGGCACTACCACGCAGGTAAAGGCCGGCACCAGCACTTCGTCGCCGGCCTGCACATCGTGCAGCTGCAGCAAGGCGGCAAAGGCGGCACGGCCGCTGTCGAACAGGCGGATGCGCTCTGCTGCCACGCCAAACTGGCGGGCCAGCCCGGTACGCAAGGCAGCCCGGTGGCGGCGACGGCCCAGCAGCATGGCAGGCAATGCGCCAAACAGCTGCAGCAGGGTCAGGGAATTGCCGGTCAGCATAGCGGTTTGACCTTTCTGGCCGGCTGGCCGGCGTACACCCAGCCACTGTCCAGCACGCCCTTCACCACGCTGCCGGCGCCCACCACAACGTTGTCGCCAATCACGCTACCCGGCAGCACGATGCAGCCAGCGCCGATAAACACATTGTTGCCAATGCGAATATCGCCATCGACATGGCAGGCGGTAAACGGGGTGGCTGGCGCATCGGCCGGAATGCCGTTGCTGTGGCAGAAAAACTGGCAACGCGGGCCGATAGCCACGTGGTCGCCCACCTGCAGCTGGTTTGCACCGATCAGGCAGTAAAAATAAGGCGCCATATGGCTGTGCGCACCCAGGCGCAGGCCACCACCACCGTGAGCCAGCACGTCGCCGCCCCAGTACAGGCGGGCATGGGCCCCCAGCGTCAGGCTGACCGCGTGGGCATGTACCGACGGGTTCACCCGCGCGCCCGGCGCCAGTTGCGCCCCGCGCAGGCGTAGCCAGCTGCACCACAGCAGCAGTGTTATGCGATCAAGCATCGTGTTGTTCCCGGCGGCGCAACAGGCGGAAAACCCACGCCACATAGGCCGCAAAATAAACCGTCATCACCAGCGACATCACGCCAAAAGCGCGCAGGGCATCGTGGCTGGCCATATACACCGCCGCAAACGCCACCAGGTTCACCAGCACGCCCACCAGCACAAAGACAAACGACGCACGCTGCTGCCCCAGCACCATCGGCACCATGAAGGCCGGGCCGGCAATAAACGCAGCGGCAAAATACGGCGACAGTACGGCGGCGATGTCGCCGGCACCGTGCCAACCCGCGCCAAAGACCCAGGCAAACAGCGGCCCGCCCCACAGCCCCAGCACGCTGAACGGCACGATGGCCAGCGCCGCCAGCATCAGCAGCGCCCGTGCCAGCATACCGCGCAGCGCACGGCCATGGCCCGCCGCCTCGGCCAGGTCGCGGAACACCACCTGCGACACCGCTTGCCCCACCAGCGCTGCCGGCAGCTTGAGCACGCGCAGCACCAGCGCGTACTGGCCCACCACTGCGCTGCCGGACAATGCGGCCAACATGGCCAGCATCAAGGAATCCTGAAACGCCACCACAAAAGCGTGCGGCGTGTTGACCAGCGGAAACTCGCGGTAGCGCCGCGCCTGCGCCAGCAGGCTGGCACGGCGATGGCCGCGCAGCCAGGCAAAGCGGCCAGCCACATCGGCACGGGCCAGCGCCAGCAGCGCCAACAGCTGCCCGGCCAGCTGCGACACGATCAAGCCTGCGGCCGCCAGCCCACTGTAACCGGCGGCCACTTGCAACAGCGATACCCCCAGCGACTGCACCACCCGCCCCTGGGCGTTGGCCGCATAGCGGCGCTGGCGGTTATTCCACGCCGTCCACGCCGCCACGCTGCCCGCCAGCCAAACGCCCAGCGGCAGCCACGGCAGCCACACGGCCAGCGCCGGCTGACCTAATGCAGTGGCGATGGCCTGGTGCCACGGCCAGAACAGCAACAGGCACAGCGCACACAGCGCCGTATTGATCACTAGCGCCAGGCGCATCAGTCGTGCGGCGTCGGCATCGTCCGCGGGCAACACCACCGCCATGTCGTAACGGGCAGTGGCCACGACGGCCAGGTTGGACAGCCAGGCCACAAACACCGCCAGCACGCCAAAATCTGCAGGCGTGTACAGCCGGGTAAGCAGCGGCGCAAACAGCAAGGGCAGCGCCTGCGCCAGCGCCGCCCCGCTTACCAGGGTGGCCACATGGCGGGCAAAGCCGCCTGCGGCCAACCTTTGCCACAACGTAGCCAATTAGCCCAGCGCCTTCTTCACTGCGTCCACGATGGCGTCTTGTGTCGCCTCGTCCAGGAAGGGGTGCATCGGCAGGCTCATCACGCGGCGGCCGGCGGCTTCGGCCACCGGGAAGCTGCCCTCGCCCTGGCCCAGGTGGGCAAAGGCCGGCTGCAGGTGCAGCGGAATCGGGTAATGCACGGCGGTGGGCACGCCCAGCGCCTGCAAGGCTTGCTGCACGGCTTCGCGGTTAGCCACCTCGATGGTGTACTGCGCGTACACGTGGCTGTTGCCCTCGGCGATTACCGGCACGCGCGCCACGTCTTGCAGCAGCGCGCTGTAGCGGGCACCGATGCGGGCGCGGGCGGCTACTTCATCCGGGAAGCTGGGCAGCTTGGCCAGCAGCACGGCGGCCTGAATGGTGTCGAGGCGGCCATTGAGGCCGATCACCGGGTGGTGGTAGCGGCGGTCCTGGCCGTGAATGCGGATTTCACGCATTTTCTTGGCCAGCTCATCGTCGTTGGTGAACACCGCACCGCCGTCGCCGTAGCAGCCCAGCGGCTTGCTGGGGAAGAAGCTGGTGGTGCCGATGGTGCACAGGTTGCCGGAGCGCTGGCCGTGCTGGCTGGCGCCAAAGCTCTGCGCGCCGTCTTCAATCACCGGCAGGCCGTGTTTGGCGGCAATGGCGTTAATGGCGGTGAAGTCGGCACACTGGCCGTACAGGCTGACCGGCATGATGGCGCGGGTTTTCGGGGTGATCGCCGCTTCCAGCAGCGCCGGGTCCAGGTTGTAGGTGACCGGGTCGATATCGACAAATACCGGCGTGGCGCCCAGCAGGGCGATCATCTCACCGGTGGCAATGAAGGTGAACGGGGTGGTAATCACCTCATCGCCGGCCTTCACGCCCAGCGCCATCAGCGCGATCAGCAGCGCCTTGGTGCCGTCGCACACGCCGATGGCGTGCTTGGCGCCGGTGTAGGCGGCCAACTGCGCCTCTACTTCTTTGACCTCGGGCCCCATGATGTACTGGCCGTGGTCCAGCACCGCGTGGATGCGGGCGTCGATGTCGGCTTTCAGGTGCTGGTACTGCGCTTTCAGGTCGATGAACTGGATGGACATGCTGACTGGACCTTTGGATATTTTTTAGCCACGAAAACACACGAAAAGCACTGACGATACATACAGACAGCCTATGCCTTTTCTGTGCCTTCGGTGTATTTCCGCGGCGAACACTTTTTCACTTCCCAGCCACGTAAACACACGAAAACACGGACCGTGGCGACAAGGCAAAACCTCAAAGCCATGGCTGACTTGGATCTGTGTCCTTTTTCCGTGCCTTTAGTGTGCTTCCGTGGCAAATACTGTATTCAAACCGGCGTGCAGTGGTTGCCGCCGATGTCGTAACGTTGGCCGCAGGCGGCGCAGGCGTGCTGGTCGATGCTGTCCGGCAGGCGCTCGCCGCACTGGCACATCCAGCCAATACGCTTGGCCGGGGTGCCCACCATCAGTGCGTAGGGCTTCACGTCTTTGGTGACCACCGCGCCGGCGCCGATGAAGGCGTACTCGCCAATGGTGTGACCGCATACCACGGTGGCGTTGGCGCCGATGGTGGCACCGCGCTTCACGATGGTGCGGCGGTATTCGTTTTTGCGGCTAACGTGGCTGCGCGGGTTGTTCACGTTGGTAAACACCATGGACGGGCCGCAGAACACGTCGTCTTCCAGCGTCACCGCGTCGTAGATGGACACGTTGTTCTGCACCTTCACGTTGTCGCCGATGATGACATCGTTGCCGACAAACACGTTCTGGCCAAAAGAGCAGCGGGCGCCGATACGCGCCTGGCTGCAGATGTGTACCCAGTGCCACACGCGGGTGTCGGCGCCGATTTGTGCGCCGTCATCGACGATGGCGGTGGGGTGAACGGTGTAGCTCATTGTTTTTAACCTTTTATCTAGCCACGGAAGCACACAGAAGGCACGGAAAGCTATCGCACAAAGCGCTTGACCTCTGCCTTCGGGTGCCAGAAGTTAATCAGCAGGCCTACATGCAAGCCTGTTGCCTTGAGGTAGTTGAGCAGCTGCGCTTCATGGGCGGATATCAGTTTCTCCTGCGCCTTGAGCTCCAGTAGCACGCGCCCCTCTACGATGATATCGGCACAATATTCACCAACAACGGCACCCTTGTAGTACACCTGCAACGGACATTGCGCCTGGGCAGACAGGCCAGCTTGCGCCAACTCCAGTAGTAGTGCCTGCTCGTAGACCTTTTCCAGAAAGCCATGCCCTAGCTGGCGAAAAACCTCAAACACACAGCCCTGTATCCTGTACGTCAGATCTTCTTCCAGCAGCATGGCGTCACTCCTGCTTTGTCCGTGCTTTTCGTGTGCTTCCGTGGCGAATAATAAAATCAATACTCCAGCGGCAGGTTCACGCGCTGGCCGGCGCGGGCGGAGCGGTAGATGCCTACCAGCAGCTCCAGCGACTTCAGGCCTTCGCGACCGTCGGTTTCCGGCTCGGCTTCGCCGCGCATCACGCGGATCACGTTGTCGTAGTACAGCGGGTGGCCAAAGCCGTACACACTGGTGGTGGCGTAGCTGGCGTTCTTGATCTCGTCGTCCATGGCGTGCGGTTCGGCGAAGTCCCAGTGCTGCACTTCGTTTACTGCCAGGCCGCCCACGCGCACGCTGCCCTTCTCGCCCAGAATGGTGATGCTGCCTTCCAGGTTTTTGGGGTAGGTCAGCATGGTCACGTTCATGCTGCCCATGGCACCGTTGCGCCATTTCAGGCTGACCACGCCGCTGTCTTCCACCTCGATATCACGTGCCAGCGTGCCAGTGTAGGCTTGCAAGCTTTCCACCGGGCCGACAATCCACTCCAGCAGGTCTACGTAGTGGCTGGCCTGGTTCATGAAGGCACCACCGTCGTATTCCCAGGTACCGCGCCAGTTGGCCTGGTCGTAGTAGGACTGCGGGCGGGTCCAGAACACGTTGACGTTTACCATGTACAGGCGGCCAAAGCGTTTTTCCTGTACGGCGCGCTTGAGCAGCTGCAGCGTGGCATTGCGACGGTTTTGCTTGACCACGAACAGGCGCTTGCCGGCCTGGTCGGCGGCTTTCACCATGGCGACGCCATCCTGCCAGCGGGTGGCCATCGGTTTTTCGGTCATCACATGGAAACCGGCGGCAAAGCTGTCGATGGCTTGCTGCGGGTGCAGGCCGGACGGCGTGGTAAGAATCACCACATCCGCCTGGCTATTGGCCAGCAGGCTAGCCAGCGTGGCGTGGCCGACTGCGCCGGTACGGGCGACGGCGGCAGCCAGGGCGGCCGGGTCGGTATCGCACACGTCCACCAGCTCGCAGCGGTCGGCGTGTTGTTCGATGGCACCAAAATGGTTGGCCGCAATACGGCCGCAGCCCACCAGGGCAAAGCGCAGCTTGCGGTCGGTAATCGTGTCGTAACTGATCATGGCAGTTGTCACCTCTTTACTTTTCGGCCACGGAAACACACGGAACAACATGGACCCTGCCCTTGCCTGGCAAGCCGCCGGGTCTGGGCGGAGAAGACTTCCGTGTTTTCCGTGTGCGTCCGTGGCCAAATAAAATCAAATCAACAGCCGGTTATTGCTGTGCAGGTTGTTTTCTTTCAGGCGGCGGACAAACTCGCCGAACTCCAGGCCGTAGCGGCCTTCCAGCTCGTCGGCGCGCTTTTCCAGCGCATCCCAGCTGGTGCTGCCCGGCGTGGACTTGAATGCCATCACCGCCACGTTGCCGTGGGTGAGCGCCGGCAGCTCCACCACGCGGCCTTCGAACACCCCCAGCAGGCGCTCGACAAACTGGTGATAGCGCTTGTCGCCGCTCCACCAGTTGGTGACGAACACGCCGTCTTCGGTGAGCGCTCGGTGGCAGTCTTCGAAAAACTCTTCGGTAGTCAGCTCATCCACGATCTGCAGGCCGTCAAAGCCGTCCACCATGATCACGTCGGTGGATTCGCGGAATACTTTCACGTACTCCGCGCCGTCGGCCTGCACGATCTGGAAGAAGTCGCCCTCTTCCGGCAGCTGGAAAAACGCCCGCGCCACGGCAATGACTTGCGGGTTGATGTCTACCGCCACGCTGACGGCGTTGGGCAGGTATTCGTCGATCCAGCGGGCAAAGGAGCCGCCGCCCAGGCCGATCTGCAGGATGTGCGACGGGTCATCGCGCCACAGCAAAAAGCCCATCATGGCGCGGCTGTAGCTCAGTACCAGGTCGGCCGGGTCGTCCAGGTCCATCGAGCTCTGGATGGTTTCCGAACCCAGGTGCAGCGAGCGGATATTATCCGCTTCGGAGATTTCCACTTCCGGCATGGCGTCCACGCTATTGCGCACACGGCGGCGGAAGGGGTGCAGTGCTTTACCCGCCACAGCTGTCTCCTGCCTGGCTATCGGCCTTGGGGCGCGAATCCAGAATGCTGATGGTGCGGCGCGGCTTGACTGCCGTGGCCTCGCCGTCATCGTCTTCGGCCAGGGCTACCGGGTCGCGGAACTCTTCCTTGTCGAAGGCGGTATCGCCGCCTTCGAACGGGCTGTCACCGGTTTGCAGGCCGGCAAAATCGAACAGCTTGGTGTCGGCCAAGTGCGAAGGCACCACGTTTTGCAGGGCGCGGAACATGCTTTCCACGCGCCCCGGGAAGCGTTTGTCCCAGTCGTTCACCATCTCTTTCACCACCTGGCGCTGCAGGTTGGGCTGCGAGCCGCACAGGTTACACGGGATGATGGGGAAGCCGCGTAACGCGGCGTAGCGTTCCAGGTCTTTTTCGCGGCAGTAGGCCAGCGGGCGGATCACCATATGGCGACCGTCGTCGGACACCAGCTTGGGCGGCATGGACTTGAGCTTGCCACCGTAGAACATGTTCAGGAACAGGGTGTGCAGCATGTCGTCGCGGTGGTGGCCCAGCGCGATCTTGGTGGCACCCAGCTCGTCGGCCACGCGGTACAGGATGCCGCGACGCAGGCGCGAGCACAGGCTGCAGGTGGTTTTGCCTTCGGGGATCAGGCGCTTGACGATGCTGTAGGTGTCTTCCTCGATGATGCGGTATTCCACACCAATCGATTCCAGATACTGCGGCAGCACGTGCTCGGGGAAGCCTGGCTGTTTCTGGTCCAGGTTCACGGCCACGATGCTGAAGCTGATAGGCGCGGATTTTTGCAGGCCCAGCAGGATATCGAGCAGGCCGTAGCTATCCTTGCCGCCGGACAGGCAGACCATCACGCGGTCGCCTTCTTCGATCATGTTGAAGTCGTTGATGGCGGCGCCCACGTGGTGGCGCAGGCGCTTGGAAAGTTTATTGCCCTCGAACACGGCCTTTTTGGCCTTGTCGTCGGCAGTCTGTTGCGGTTCGGACATGAGGTACGGCTAAGAAATTGAAAAACCGGCTATTTTAGCCCCCGGCGGCCGGTTTGTACCACCGGGCGGCGCTTATTTTTCACCACCCCGGTCCCGGGTTTACAGCACCACGCTACGGCCGCCATCTACCGCCAGAATCTGGCCGTTAACGTAGTCGGTATCAAACAGCAAAAACGCCACCGCGCGGGCAATGTCGTCCGGCACGCCGGTACGCTGCAGCGGGATGGTGGCTTCGATGGCCTGGCGCTCGGCGCTATCGAACGACACCTCGTCTTCCGGCCACAGATTCACCCCCGGCGACACGCCGTTAACCCGCACCTGCGGCGCCAGCTCCAGCGCCAGGCTACGGATAAGCTGCGCGTGGCCGGCTTTGGCCAGGCTGTATACCAGGTGGCGCTTCATCGGCCGCTCGGCGTGGATATCGACAATGCCGACAATGGCGCCCTGGTTGGCCGCCAGATACGGTGCGGCGGCCTGCGCCAGAAAGAGCGGGGCTTTGAGGTTGCTGCCCATCAGGTCGAACCAGTCTTGCTCGCTGATGCGGCCAACGTCGGTGGGGTAAAAGCTGGAGGCGTTGTTCACCAGGCCGTCCAGCCGGCCAAAGCAGCCCACCGCGTCGGCCACCAGCGCAGGCAGCGCGGCGCTATCCAGCAGGTCGGCCTGCGCCAGCGCTACCGTGTCCGGGCGCTGCGCGTTCAGCTCGGCCGCCAGCACCTGCGCCTGCGTGCGCGAGCCCCGGTAATGCAACACCAGCCGCGCACCGCGGCTGTGCAGATGGCGGGCAATGCCGGCGCCCACGCGGCGCGCGGCACCGGTAATGAGCACCACTTTGTCATTGAGCGAGTTGGTCATGCATGGCCCCTTTTGCGTTGTGTATGCGGCAAGGCGCTTGGCGTCTGCGCGCCGATTAGCGACAATCCGCCATTCTAGTGGCAGTTGCCGCAAGAAACGAGAACCCGCTGCTGCCGGCACACGGCAGCCAGCGTGCGCGTGCACGCTGCCACCCGCCAGCCTACGTAGATACCATGACCCTGCCCCAGCCTTCAGCCGACGCCCTGGCCATCAGCCGCACCCTGGCCACCACCCTGGCCGCCGATATCGCAGACAACGGCGGCTGGATGCCGTTTTCGCGCTTCATGGAACAGGCGCTGTACGCACCCGGGCTGGGCTACTACACCGCAGGTAGCCGCAAGTTTGGCGAGGGCGGCGACTTTGTCACCGCCCCCGAGCTATCGCCGCTGTTTGCACAGACGCTGGCACGCCAGCTGGCTGCGCTGCTGCCGCAAACTGCTGGCCACCTGTTGGAATTTGGCGCCGGTACCGGCCGCCTGGCGGCCGACCTGCTGGCCGAGCTGGAAGCACTGGGCCAGCTACCCGTGAGCTATACCATCGTCGACCTGTCGCCCGACCTGATAGACCGCCAGCGCGCCACGCTGGCCGAGCGCGTGCCGCACCTGGCCAGCCGCGTACAGTGGCTGGCCACACTGCCTGCCAGCTTCGACGGCATCATGCTGGGCAACGAGGTACTGGACGCCATGCCGTGCGAGCTGGTGAGCCGCGGCGTGGATGGCAGCTTGCAGCAGCGCGGCGTTACCGTGCTGGACGGTGCCTTCTGCTACGAAGACCGCCCGTTTACCGATGCGGCACTGGCCACCTTGGCCGCAGAGCTGATACCCGCCACCCCCGGCTACACCAGCGAAATCAGCCTGGCCAACCGCGCCTTCGTCCGCACACTGGGCCACACGCTGCAGCGCGGCGCCATCATCCTGATCGACTACGGCCACAGCGCCAGCGAGTACTACCACCCCGAGCGCCATATGGGCACCCTGCTGGGCCACTACCGCCACCACACCATTCAGGACCTGTTCTACCTGCCTGGCCTGATGGACATTACCTGCCATGTGGATTTCAGCGCAGTAGCGCAAAGCGGCATCGACGCCGGGCTGGACCTGATCGGCTACTGCAGCCAGGCGCAGTTCCTGATCAACTGCGGCATCACCGAGCTGCTATCGCACCTGGATGCGGCCAACGTGAAGCAATACCTGCCGCTGGCCAAGGCAGCGCAGCGCCTGCTGTCACCGGTAGAGATGGGCGAAACTTTCAAGGTGATCGGCTTTGGCAAAGGGGTAGACATAGCCTGGGCAGGCTTTGCCAGTGGCGACCGCTGCTACACGCTGTAAATCCGGCCGCAGGATTTGCACGAAATCTATTGACAGTGCAAAAACGGCTCGGTTATAGTTCGCAGCCTTGATGCAGCGCATCGAGATGTGGCGAATTAGCTCAGTCGGTTAGAGCGACGGAATCATAATCCGCAGGTCCGGGGTTCGAGTCCCTGATTCGCCACCACAGTTTGCGAAGCACTGCTTCGGCAGGGTTTCACGGCGAATTAGCTCAGTCGGTTAGAGCGACGGAATCATAATCCGCAGGTCCGGGGTTCGAGTCCCTGATTCGCCACCAACACAAAAAACCAGCCTTCGGGCTGGTTTTTTGCTTTCCGGCATCTCTGTTTACCTTCACCGCACGTCCATGCAGCACGGCCATATCGTTTTACGCACCATGCACGCCGCCGATTTTGGCGCCATTCTCGCCATCCAGGCACAAAGCTACCCCGCCAACCTGATCGAAAGCCGCGACGCCCTGGCCTCGCGCCACGCGCTATCGCCCGACACCTGCTGGGTGGCCGAGCACGCCGGGCAGGTAAAGGGCTATGTGTTCGCCCACCCGTGGCAGGGCGACACCCCGCCGCCGCTGAACCAGCCGCTGGCAGCGCTGCCCGCGCGTCACGACACCTTGTTCATCCACGATATGGCACTGTGCCGCAGCACCCGTGGTCGCGGCATCGCGCCGCGGCTGCTGGCCCGGCTGCAGGACAAGGCGCGCGAGCGCGGCCTGCGCTTTGCCCGCCTGGTGGCGGTGCAAGGCGCCCAGCACTACTGGGCACGCCACGGCTACCGCGTCTACCCGCTGCCCGCGGCCAAGCTGGCCTGCTATGGCGATGACGCTACCGGCATGGTGGCCGAGTTGGCCGCATCAGGCGCCAGCTAGCACGGCCAACACCTCGGTGCTGGTCTGCACCGTGGCGTATTCGCCGTGCAGGTTGGCCAGCGCCATGGCGTGGACGGTCTGTGCGCTGTGCGCAACGCCGTCAAAGTCCTGCTGCGCGTAGGCGTAGCAGCCATCGGCCACCACGCGCACATCAAAGCCGAGATTGCCGCCGCTACGCGCGGTGGCTTCCACCGAGTTATTGGTACTGACCCCCACCAGCACCAGGCGGCCAATGCCGCGCTGATGCAGCCAGCGCTCGAGCTGGCTGTGGGTGAAGGCGTCCGGTACGTGTTTGTCCACCACGTGCTCGTGCGGCAGCGGCGCCAGCGCGGGCTGCCACTCCACCCCATCCTGCCCCGGCCAGAACACCGAGCCCTGCGTGCGCGACAGGTGGCGCACATGCACCACCGGCTGCCCGGCGTTGCGCCAGGCCGCTAGCAGCTGCGCAATCACCGCCTCGGCGCCAGGGTTGTTGCGCGTGTGCGCCGGCATGCGCTGCATGCCTTTTTGCATGTCGATGATGATGAGCGCGATCGGCGCTGAGGGCGCGGCAAGCTGGGTCATGCGGCAGGCTCCACAAGTAAAACACCATTGTAGCCGCGCCTGCGGCCAACCTTGGGCGCAAAACAAAGCCCGGCGCTATCGGGTGACAGGGCCGGGCTGGCGAATGGCTTGCGAAGCGCAGGCTTACATTTTTACACCCAGCTCGCGCAGGCGCTCGGCCAGGTAGGCTCCGGCGGTATAGCGCGCGGACAGCACCACTTCGTCACGCGGGTGCAGGAATAACGGCAGCGACACACGGCTCTTGCTGGCGCCCTCGCCGGTAGGGTTCACCACGCGGTGCTGGGTGGACGGGTAGTAGCCACCGGACGCTTCGCTCAGCATGTCGCCGATATTGATGATCAGCATGCCGAAATCACAGGGCACGTCGATCCAGTTGCCGTTCATGTCCTGTACTTGCAGGCCCGGCTCGTTGGCCGCCGGCAGAATGGTCAGCAGGTTGATGTCGCCGTGCGCAGCGGCGCGCAGCGAACCGGCTGGCTCGTTACCGGTCAGCGGCGGGTAACGCAGCACGCGCAGCAGGGTTTTCTGGCTGCCCTGAATCATCTGCGACAGCGGCTCGCTGTAGTTGGCCGCAATATCGGCCGGGGTGTACTGCTCCACCCACGCCAGCAGCTCTTGCGCCAGCGTGTTGGCGGTGTCGTAGTAGCGCATGGCGTCGTCTTTCAGCTGCGCCGGGATGCGCCCCCACGGGTAAATGTGGAAGTATTCCTTGATGTCTTTCTGGGTATGGCCTTTGGCGGTTTCGGAGATTTCCGGCGAAAAATAGCCATCCTGTTTTTCTACCGAGAACGCGAAGTCGTGCTTTTCATCGGTACCAAAAAACGCCAGCCAGTCGCGGTAGATGCTTTCTACCAGGTCCTGTGGGATGGGGTGGTTGACCAGCACGCCAAAGCCGGTTTCGTGCAGGCTACGGGTGAACTGTTCGGCCGCGTCGGGCGCGCGGTAATCGACTACGCGTACGTTCATGTCGGGTTTCCTCGTGTGGCGGCACGGTGGCCGTAAACGGGCACACCAATGCAAAGGCGGCGCATTCTACGCCGCCTTCAACACCTGCGAAAGTACCCCATTTGATTTACCAATGGCATACAAAGGGCATGGCACCGGGTACATTTTCACGTTTCAGCACAGCGGCATCCACCAGCTTTTTCACCCGCCAGAACAAAAAACTATCGCTCAGCCAGGCTTGTTCTTCGCGCCCCATCACCTCCCCCACCAGCCTTGCCACAGGCCACTTGCCGGCCAATTTTATGGCATTGACAAGCGCATTGTCGTAATGATCAATCGGGTATTGCTGCAGGCAACCCTGCGCGTCGATGTAGCGTATTCCGTCGCCATGTTCCTGCCAGTAACGCCACTGCGCCGCCAGCTTTTCACGCTCGGCGGCCGTCAGCAAACGGGCACCGGCAAACAGCCCCGGCAGCACCTGCGGCGGCTGGATGCCCATGCAGCTGCGCTCGCCCTGAGCTGGCACACCCACGTGGTACAGCGGAGTATCGGCGTGGGCGTGCTCAGCCAGCATGCACAGCATCAGCCATTCCCCGGCGTGGCCACCGGCCCACGCGTACAGCGGCGCACGCCGTTCCAGCACCTTGAGCTGCGCCTTGCGGCTGGCCCAGTAGGCTTGCACAAAGTCTTCGTCGCGCTGCGGCCACCAGTCTTGCGCCCACAGCACCGCGTTCCAGTAACCCATGCGGGCCTGCGGGTCGATCAAGTCGCAATCGGCCAGCGGGCCCTGGCTGAAATCGTCCTGAAAGCACAGCACCTCGCCCGGCAGCGCGCCATCAGCACACAGCTGCTGCAGCGTGGCCGCCGGCGATGGCATGGCAAAGTGGACGGGGCGAGTGCTCATACGCGCTGGTCCATGTCTAGTGCTGGCGTGCCCGGACAAAGCTGGGCCACCACGCGGGCGGGTACGCCCACCACCGTGCAGTGCGCCGGCACGTCGTCCAGCACCACGCTGCCAGCGCCTACCTTGGAGCAGTCGCCGATACGGATATTGCCCAAAATGGACGTATTGGCACCGATCAGCACGCCATCGCCCACTTTCGGGTGACGGTCGCCGTGGTCTTTGCCGGTGCCGCCCAGCGTCACGCCCTGCAGGATGGACACGTTATTGCCAATGACGGCGGTCTCGCCCACCACAATGCCGGTGCCGTGGTCCAGCATGACGCCGTGGCCAATCTTGGCAGCCGGGTGGATATCGGCGCCCATTACCTCGGAGATACGGTTTTGCAAGAAATACGCCAGCGTCTTTCTGCCCTCTTGCCACAGCCAGTGGGTAATACGCTGGCTTTGCAGCGCGTGAAAGCCCTTGAAGTACAACAGCGGGGTGGAATAGCTATCGCACGCCGGGTCGCGCTCAAAGCAGGCGGTAATGTCGGCGCGTACCGCCTGGATAATGGCAGGGTTGGCCGCAAAGGCCTCGCGGAACAGCTCCATCAATGCGCGCGCGTCCATTACCGGGCTGGCCAGCTTGCTGGACAGGTGAAACGCCAGCACGTCTTCCAGCGTGCCGTGGCGCAGCACCGTCATGTGCAGGAAGCTGGCCAGCAACGGCTCGTCGCGCACCGCCAGCTCGGCCTCCTGCAGGATGGCCAGCCACAGGGTGTCATGGGTGCTTGCAGTCATGCTCTTACCTTTACTTGTTCTGCTTGCCTCGTTTACGGGCATGAAAAAGGGCGCTGCCTGCCGGCGCGCCCTGGGGTGTGTACGGTGCGCGGCCAACTTGCAGCGGGTGGCACCGTGCCGGCCTTGCCAGGCCTACATCAGCACCACGTCAAATTGTTCCTGGCTGTAGGTGCTCTCTACTGCCAGCGAGATGGGCTTGCCGATAAAGTCGATCAGCATCGCCAGGCTTTGTGATTCTTCATCCAGCAGCATGTCGATCACGCTTTGTGCTGCCAGAATGCGGAAGCCTTTGGCATCAAAGCGGCGGGCTTCGCGTACGATTTCACGCTGGATCTCGTAACACACGGTTTGCGCGGTCTTGATCTCGCCGCGCCCCTGACACACCGGACACGGCTCGCACAGCACGTGCGCCAGGCTCTCGCGGGTGCGCTTGCGCGTCACCTCTACCAGGCCCAGGCTGGTAAAGCCGTTAAGCGTCACGCGGGTACGATCGCGCGCCAGCGCCTTGGCCAGCTCGGACAGTACGGCCTCGCGGTGTTCGGCGTTATCCATATCGATGAAATCGACAATGATGATACCGCCCAGATTGCGCAGGCGCAGCTGTCGTGCCAGGGCCAGCGTGGCTTCCAGGTTGGTCTTGAAGATGGTTTCGTCGAAATTGCGGTTGCCCACAAAGCCGCCGGTGTTCACATCGATGGTGGTCATCGCCTCGGTCTGGTCGATAATCAGGTAGCCGCCAAACTTCAGGTTCACCCGGCGCGACAGCGCCTTGTCGATCTCGGTTTCAATGCCGTGCAGCTCGAACAGCGGGCGCTCGCCGCTATAGCGTTCGATCTTGGCCACCGCCGACTGCACATAAGCCTCGGCAAACTCCACCATCTTGCCGTAGTTCTCGGTGGAATCCACGATCACCTTTTCGGTGTGGTCGCTCACCATGTCGCGCAGTACGCGCACCGCCAGCGGCAGGTCTTCGTACAGCAAGCTTTGCGCAGGCAAATGCTGCGATTTGTAGCGAATATCGGCCCATAGCTTGGACAGGTAGCCAATATCGGCACCCAGCTCGGCATCGGTCGCGGTTTCGGCACTGGTACGGATAATGTAGCCGCGCGGCGCGCCCTCCGGCAGCTGTTTTTCCAGGCGGGCTTTCAGGCTGTGACGGTCGGATTCCTGCTCGATCTTCTGCGAAATGCCGATATGTTCTTCCTGTGGCAGGTGCACCAGAAAACGCCCGGCCAGGCTGATCTGCGTGGACAAACGTGCACCCTTGGTGCCGATCGGGTCCTTGATCACCTGCACCAGCACGGTCTGGCCTTCGAACAGCATTTTTTCGATACGCTGTGGCTCGGACGGGTGCTGGCGCTGCTCCAGCACGTCGGCGATGTGCAGGAAGGCGGCGCGCTCCAGGCCAATCTCGATAAAGGCACTCTGCATGCCGGGCAGCACACGCTTGACCTGGCCCAGGTAGATATTGCCCACAATGCCGCGGCTGGCCGCGCGCTCGATATGCAGTTCTTGCACCACGGCGTCTTCCAGCACCGCCACACGGGTTTCCTGTGGTGTGATGTTGACCAGAATCTGCTCTTTCGGGCGCGGCAGGTCACGGGGTAGCGGGATGGGTTGATGCAGCATGGCAGGGCTCCGGGGGTAGCTCATCAGGGAAACTGGAAACCGAAGTTGCCAAGAATCTGTGCGGTTTCATGAATCGGCAAGCCCATCACGCCACTGTAGCTGCCATCGATACGGGTGATGAAGACGGCGGCGCGGCCCTGGATACCATAGGCACCGGCCTTGTCGAACGGCTCGCCGCTGTCGATATAGCGCTGGATCTCGTCTTCGCTCAGCGGCTTGAAGCTCACGTGTGTCACGCTGGTACGCACTTCGATATGCTCGCCCTGGCGTACGGCCACACTGGTCACCGCCTGGTGGCTACGGCCGGAAAACGCCTGCAGCATGCGGCGGGCGTCGGCGGCGTCGGCCGGTTTGCCGAAAATTTCACCGTCTTGCACCACCGTGGTATCGGCGGCCAGCAGCGGGCGCTCGGGCAGGCCGCACTGCTGTACCACTTGCCAGCCGGCTGCCGCTTTTTCACGCGCCAGGCGCTCGGTATAGGTAATGGCGTCTTCGCCAGGCAGGACAGCTTCGTCGATATCGGCGTGGATGCGCTCCAGGCTCACGCCCATGCCAGTGAGGATTTCACGGCGGCGCGGGCTGCCGGAAGCCAGATAAATGCGGGAATCTTGTGCGCTCATGATGGGACGGGTTGGTCATCTAGCGGGCTAGATTACCAGAGCCAGCGGCTGCGGCATATGCCGCAGGCTTGCGCCAGCGCAAGCCTCTGCCATGCCCGGCCTGCGGCCAACCCTGACGGATGCGCTTACTGTGCCGTCCAGCCACCGTCTACCGGCAGCGCCACACCGGTCAGGTTATGCGCCCAGCTACCGCACAGCATGGCCACCGCCTCGGCAATATCCGCCGGCTGGCTCATGCGCCCGGACGGCTGTTTTTCCAGCACCAGGTCGCGCGCGCCTTCGTCGCGGCTGGCACCCAGCTGCGCCGCACGCGCCAGGATTTGCGGCTCGATGAGTGCTGTTTCTACCCAGCCGGGACACACGGCATTCACTGTCACGCCCAGGCCGGCGGTTTCCAGCGCTGCCGCCTTGGTCATACCCACAATACCGAACTTGCTGGCCACGTAGGGCAGCTTGCCGCTGGACGCCACCAGGCCGTGCACCGAGGCAATATTGATGACGCGGCCCCAGCCTGCGGCCAACATGCCGGGCAAGCACAGCTGCATCAAATGGAACGCCGCGGACAGATTCACCGCAATAATCTCGTCCCACTTATGCGGCGGCATCTCCAGCACGGGCGCGGCGTGCTGCATGCCGGCGTTGTTGACCAGTACGTCTACCTGACCATAGTGAGCCAATACAGTTTCAGCCAGTTGTCGTGTGGCGTCGCCACTGCGCAAATCCGCGCTGAAAAATGCGGCGTCACTGGCACCGGCAGCACGCACCGCCGCCAAGGCAGCGGCCTGGCCCGCCTCATCCGCCAAACCATGCAAGGCGATGCGCCAGCCGTTGGCCGCCAGACGGCAGGCAATCGCCAGGCCTATGCCCCGGTCGGCACCGGTAATCAGTGCGGTTTTCTGCTGTTGCATGCTGCCCTCCTTTATTAACCCAATTGCATGAATACAACTATTTCAATTAAATGCAGTAATTATTTGCCACCATATCGATAGCATCATATTTAGCACAGGTAATTGATGAAATAATGCCGGCATCAAATTACACGCCACATCAACGCTGACGCACACTCTGCCCGAGGTTTATCAAGCATGCACTGGTTACACCGTGTGAGTATCCGTACCAAGCTCGTCTGTCTGTTTGCCCTGCTGAATATCCTGACCGTGCTGTCTTTTTCGGTACATAGCTATCTGCGTAGCAGCGAACAAGCCATTGCCGTGATCGACACCCGCCTGAATGCGACCGCGCGCGCCATTCCCACCCTGCTGGGCGAACCGTTCATGGCCAGCATGTTTACCCCCGGCAGCGTCAGCCAGCAGCAAATACTGAACAACGCCAGCCGCATGGACAACTACGCCAGGCAGTTTGGCGTGAAATATCTCTATATGTTGTGGCAGAAAGACGGCAAGGTGGTCTACCTGGCCGACGGTGCCGGCGAGGCAGAACGTAGCAGCAATACCTACGGCCACCACCTGGAAGCCTACGAAGCCAGCCCGGGTCTGTTGCAGGCTTTTGCCAGCCAGACCGTGCAGTACGATGAATACACTGACAAATACGGCACCTTCCGCTCTATCTTTTTGCCAGTCCGCATCAATAACCAGCTGGTCATCCTGGCCGCCGATGTGCCACTGGCGCAAGCTCAGGCCAGCCGCCAGGCGGTATTGCAAGAAGTGCTGCTGATCGGCGTGCTATCGCTGCTGCTGGGGCTGGGCATCGCATGGCTGCTGGCCAGCATGTTGGCCGCCTCCATCAGCAAGATCGCCCACCACATTGCCCGGCAGGCCAGCGAACGCAACCTGGGCAGCAAGCTGAATGTACGCGGCAACGACGAGGTGGCGCAGATGGCACACAGCTTCAACCAGCTGTGCCTGTCAGTCAGCCAGACCTTGCACGAGGTCGCCGACAACGCGAGCCAGGCTTTTCATAGCGCAGAAAACGTCCGCCAAAGCACGCAGAACATGCGCGAAGCCGCCAGCCGCAGCCAGCAGTCGCTGCACACGCTGCACGGCTGCAGCGGCGACATCAGCAACCTGAGCGACCAGAGCAGCCAGATGCTAAGCCAGGCCCAGCAACAGCTGGCCAGCGTAGACCAGGAGCTGGCACTATCGCGCGGGGCGGTTGGCGAGCTGAGCCACGGCATGCACCAGCATGTGGCCGACAACCGCCAGCTGGCGCAGCGCTTTGATGCGCTATCGGCCGATGTACAAAACATTACCGGCATCCTGCAGCGCATTGCCGGCATCTCGGAACAAACCAACCTGCTGGCGCTAAACGCTGCCATCGAAGCCGCCCGCGCAGGCGAAGCCGGCCGCGGCTTTGCCGTGGTGGCCGACGAGGTGCGCAAGCTGGCCGGCCAAACGCAGGCCACGCTGGCCGAAACCGACAATTTTGTCGGCAAACTGCTGCAAACCATCCGCGATACCGCCAGCGTCATTACCGCCCAGGCCGACGAGGCAGACAAACTATCCGGCTGCTCCAGTACCGTGCAAAGTACGCTGGAACAGACCCGCAGCCTGCTGGCGTCCTTGCAGCAAGCGTTCGATCTGAACGTGAGCCATAGCCAGGAAATACGCCAGCTCATCCACACCATGGGGCAGCACATGGCAACGCTGGGTGGCGAAATCAGCCGCAACCGGGAAGAGGCAGACAGCCTGTCTACCGAAGCGGCCAGCATGGAAGAATGCTCGCGCCTGCTGAACAGCTCGCTGCAAGGCTTCCGCTTCTAACGCAAGGCCAAGCTACTGCCAGTGGCATACAAAAAACCGTGCCGGCAGGGCAAGCCCGACCGGCACGGTTTGACACAGTACACCCCGCCTGGGCCTACACCCGGATCTTGCCGGTATCCGCCTGTATGCGGCCAACCGTCTCCAGCATGTCGTGCGTCAGGCTGGCGACTTGCAATACGCGTTCATCGTTGTGGGTAGCGATCGTTGCCACGTCGCTGATCTGCTGGCCGATTTGTTCCACCGCGCTGACCTGCGCGCTGAGCTTGCCGGCGATGCTGGCTACCACCTCTGCCGCACCCTGTACCGACTGGGCGATACTATCGATAGACGCCTCCACGTCCTGGGTAAGTTTCACGCCATTCTGTACCCGCTCCACCATGCTGCTCATGCTGCTGACCGCAACCTGCTTGCTGTCCTGCATGCCTTCTATTTCCAGCTGGATTTCACGCGTAGACAGCGCCGTACGCTCTGCCAGCTTGCGTACCTCGTCAGCCACCACGGCAAAGCCACGGCCATTTTCACCCGCACGAGCCGCCTCGATGGCCGCATTCAGGGCCAGCAGGTTGGTCTGCTCGGCGATATCGCGAATCACATTCACAATGCCGGACACCTTGTCGCTGGCGCTGCCCAGGGTTTCGATACGGCCGGCGGTATCCTGGATGGTGGCCGACATGCGCTGCATCTCTTGCATGGTGCTGCGGATAATGGCCCGCCCCTCGCCAGCTACGTGGTCGGCATCCCGCGTCAGCTGGCTGGCCAGGATGGCGCTGTCCTTGCTGCCGCCCAGGGTCTGGGCCAGCTGGGCCGTCTGCTCGGCCATCTGCTGCGAGCTGCTGCGCTGCAAGGCGGCGTCCTGTTTTACCGTGTGTGACAGCTGGTCCAGCTGCTGACAACGTTGCTGGATACTGTCAGCCTCGCGCACCACACTGCCTACCAGCACCGCCAGCGACTGCTGCATATTGGAAACCGTGGCCAGCATTTCGCTGTCCATCTTTACCGGTATGGCACTTGGCCGCAAATCCCCTTTCGCCATGGTTTCGGCCAACATGGCCACCGTGGCGGCCTCGACGCTCTCGCTGTACATGCGGCGGGCAAAAATCACCAGCACGATGGTTTCGGCCACCACAAAAGCGGCATGCAACACGACGACCCAGAAACTGCCCACCGACGGGTAGGCAAACACCGGCACCTGGTTGAGCTGCAGAAAATAAAAACTGACGTGATGTACGGCGATGATGGCGGCAGCCAGCACAATAGGCAGCCAGTCGCGGTAGTACAGCAGAAAAGCCAGAAAGCAGAAGATGGCAAAGTGAAACTCCAGCATGCCGCGGCTCTGGTGAATCATCAGTGCAGAAAACACCATGAAAGAAGCCGCTACCGCCAGGCGGGTACTGCGCGCGCCTGCTGGCGCCAGTCGCACCAGCAAGGCCGGCACCAGGGCCGCTGGCCCCCCCAGCAGTAGCACCTCCAGCCAGGTATCGTGCCAACTGGCCAGCAGCAGGGTTAGCAGTAGCAGCAGCCACAGCGTCAATACCAAGGTACGGTCAGCCATAGCACGCAGCTGGGCGATACGCCCTTCTGTACTCATTACTTCTGTCACATCATACCTCCGGTCTGTCGGGTCTGAAACACGGTCAACCACTACACAAGCGCATGCCAAAACGTGTCACAGCCTGCCAGTTCAGCATCAGCAAGCCCGCCAGAGCATAAAGTAGCCACAAAGCACACAAGTACCTGGCCACAACGGCACGCCTATTCAATATGAATTTCATTGATTTAACCCCTGCACCTGTCAAGGAGTATAGGCAGGGCGGACTGACCATGGCGCTGACAAATTCAGCGGACTCAACAATAATGCGGTCATTCATTTATCCATACAGCCCAGGCCACCTCACCACCCCATGCGCGTCATCATGCAATGCCTAGCCCTCATGTCATGGCTGCTCGCCTTCACCGCGCATGCAGCAGAGGTGCGCCTGGCCGTAGGCTTGACCAAACTACCCTATGTAGAAACCGGCGGGCGCAGCGGGCTGGAGGCCTCTTTGGCCATTGCCACCCTGGCGCAGGCCGGCTACCAGACCAAAGTCATACAGGTACCCCAGGCACGGGGGCTGGCCATGCTCAAGGAAGGGCAGGTCGATGCCATGATCACCCTCACGCCTTCTGCCTCTGACGCGCTGTTTTATTCCCAACCCCTGCTGTATTACCGTAACCGCGCCATTGCCCTGCATAGCAACGGCATCGTCCTGACCCAGCTGGGCGACCTGTCGCGCTATAGCGTGGCCAGCTTCCAGAATGCCCGTTTACTGTTTGGCGCGGACTTTGCCAATGCGGTAGCGCACTCGCCCAATTACAGCGAACACGCCGATCAGGACACGCTGAACCGCCTGCTGCTGAACCGCCGGGTAGACGTGATCATCAGCGACGAATTCATCTTTCGCGCCAACCCCACCCAAACCGACCTGAACGGGCAGCGCCACGCCATCGTCAGCTACGCCCTGCTGGGCAACTCGCCGCGCCATGTCGGCTTTGCCAATGTGTATCTGCGCCAGCAGTTTGACCAGGCGCTGGTGCGGCTCAAAGCCAGCGGGGAATACGAGCGCATTACCCAGCAATACCGCCAGCGCTACCAGCTGCCCCATTGAAAAACGCCATGCCCCGTACGGGGCATGGCGCCTGATGGCTAGACCTGCTGCGGCCAACCTTATTTACGGCGTTTGCCAGCCAGATCGTTCAGCACGCAGGAGGCGGCAAACAGGCCAAAACTGGCCGTGACCACCACGCTGGCGCCAAAACCGGCACACGACAGCCCCTGCGGGCCACGGGCCTCGCCGCTATCGCAAGCTTGCACCTGCGGATACACCAGCGGCTCGGTGGAGTACACACAGCGCACACCCAGCTTGCGCCCCGGCTCGCGGCTAAAGCCATGGTGGCGGCGCAGGGTGTAGCGCAGCTTGGACAGCAGTGGGTCTTCCGTCACCGCCCCCAGGTCGGCAATGGCAATGCGCGTCGGGTCCATCTGCCCGCCCGCGCCGCCCGACACCACAAACGGCTGGCGGCGGCGTACGCACCAGGCCGCCATGGCCGCCTTCACTTTCAGGCTGTCGATGCAGTCCACGATATAGTTAAAGCCCTGGCCCAGCATGGCGTCCAGATTGTCTTCGGTAACAAAGTCTTCCACCTCGGTCACCACACAAGCCGGGTTGATGGCGCGCACGCGCTCGGCCAGTGCGGTCACCTTGGCCATGCCGTACAGCGGGTCCAGCGCCGGCAGCTGGCGGTTGGTATTGGATTCGGCAATATTATCCAGGTCGATCAGCGTGAGATGGCCGATACCGCTGCGCGCCAGCGACTCCACCACCCAGGAGCCCACCCCGCCCACGCCCACGACACACACCTTGGCCACAGCAAAGCGCTGCAATGCCGCCTCGCCATACAAACGGGCGACGCCGCCAAAACGGCGATCCAGATCGGCTTCCATGCCAGACTCCCCAAACAAAACGGCCAAGCATAACCAAGCCGCCGGTACGACACCAGCCCATTACGTGCGTACGTATATCGAAAGAACTAGGGCATAGCCCGACGCCCTTTGCTAGACTGCCACCATAGCCACATGTAAGGAGCGGGCTTTGAGCAATAAGCCAACACACAAGACATCGTCCGGCGAGCTGGCCGGCTTTGTCCGGCTGAACGAAGGCATCAAAGGCGTGGTGCTGATTGCCTTCCAGATCAACATCATGGCGCTGAACGCCATCTTGCTGGCCCACCGTGCCGGCGAGGTGGCACTGGGTTTTGGCGTGATCTCGAAAGAGCTGCGCAGCCTGTCGGTAGAGCTCACCGGCCTGATGCAGGAACTCTCCAACGATGCCTACCTGGCGGTTAACCTGATTTCCGACCTGCTGCGCCAGGAGCGGCGCTACCGGCTGCTGAAAAAAGCCACCGACCTGGTGGTGGACCCATCCCCTGCCCTGCGCGATGTCATGGTACGGCGCGAAGAAGAATTCAGCCTGATCACCCACCGCGTGCGCGACGTGCGCCTGCGCCTGCTGGACCGCCTGGAAGACGCCCGCAAGCTGTGCCAGTTTGGCACTGCCATTTCGCGCTCGGCCAAGATCGAAGCCGCCTACGGCCGCGAATACGGCCGCGCCCTGGCCGAGGTCAGCCAGGAATTCGACCAGAAAATACAAAACATCCTGCCCTCCATCGAGGCACTGTGCACAGGAATGCAAAGAAGATGAAGACCGCCCAGACCATCTATCAGGAAGGCAGCCACCGCTGGGTCGTGATTGCCCGCGACCCGTCCAAGCCCGACTGCGTGATCGACACCAACGAATACCTGATCAGCCGCGAAGGCGACAACCTGCTGACCGACCCCGGTGGCAGCGAGATCTTCCCCGCCGTGTTTGCCGCCCTGTCCACCATTGTGGACCCGATGAGCATCCGCTACCTGTTTGCCTCGCACCAGGACCCGGACATCATCTCGTCGCTGGGCCTGTGGCTGGAGTGCAACCCGGATATCCGCTGCTATGTGAGCCGGCTGTGGAGCAGCTTCATCCCGCACTTTGGCGGCGACGAAAACTCGCTGGTGGCCATCCCGGACGAGGGCATGAGCATGCCGCTGGGCAGTGGCCAGATCGAGTACGTACCCGCGCACTTCCTGCACTCGTCCGGCAACTTCCACCTGTACGACCCGGACGCGCGCATCCTGTTTAGCGGCGACGTGGGCGCCGCCCTGATACCACCCGAAGAAGACGAGCTGTTCGTGCGCGATTTCGACAAGCACATCCGCCACGCCGAAGGCTTCCACCGCCGCTGGATGGGCTCTACCGAAGCCAAGCTGGACTGGTGCGAACGCGCCAGCCGCATGAAGATCGACATGCTGTGCCCGCAGCACGGCAGCATCTACCAGGGCGATGACGTGATGCGCTTCATCAACTGGTTTGCCGAGCTGCCCATTGGCCTGAGCACCTTCCGCCACCGCCGTTAAGCAAGATGACTTGAAATAAGCCAGCCATCTTCCTAAGTTAAAGAACCTCCGCTGCCAGCGGAGGTTCTTGTCTTTTATGGGAGAGCATCCTGATGAAGTCGCCGCGCTTTGATATCGATCTGGACAAACACTACAAGGCCACCGTGGTCATCGCCTGCCCCGCCTGCGGGCACGAAAACCGCCACCACCTGGCCAGCCTGCAGCCCGACAGTACCCTGGCTTGCGTGTGCGGTAGTGACATCAGCCTGACCGCCTACGGCCTGCAAAGCGCCCATGACAAAGCCGCTGCCATCAAGGCGGCTTACCACATCAACGCCGCCTGAACACTGTTTTGGCAAAATCACGCTTCTATAAGCACAGCCCCTGCTGGCACAATCAGGCAAATGCCTGAATCACGACAACGGCAACCCGCGGGTTGCCGTTTTTCTTCCCGCACAGGAGCCAGCATGCCCACCGTTATCGATTTGCGCAGCGACACCGTCACCCACCCCACCCCGGCCATGCGCCAGGCCATGTTCGACGCGGTAGTCGGCGATGATGTCTACGGCGACGACCCCACCGTGCGCGAGCTGGAAACGTTGGCCGCCCGCCTGCTGGGTAAAGAAGCCGCGCTGTTCGTGCCCAGTGGCAACTTTGGCAACCAGCTGGCGCTGTTTACCCACTGCCAGCGCGGCGACGAGGTGATTCTGGGCGACGACTGCCACATCGTCTGGCACGAAACCGGCGGTGCCGCCGTCATTGCCGGCGTGCAGCTGCGCACCATCGCCAGCCATCACGGCGTACTGCCGGCTGCCGAGGTGAAAAAACGCATCCGTGTGGGCGAAGACATCCACTGGCCGCGCACCGGCCTGATCTGCCTGGAAAACGCGCACAGCAACGGCCGCGTCATCCCGCTGGCCGACATGGCCGCCGTGTGGGACGTAGCACAGCAGCACGGCGTGCCGGTACACCTGGACGGCGCCCGCGTGTTCAACGCCGCCACCCACCTGGGCTGCGACGTACGTGACATCACCCGCTACAGCGACAGCGTAATGTGCTGCCTGTCTAAAGGCCTGGCCGCGCCGGTGGGCTCCATCCTGGCCGGCTCCGCCGCCTTCATCGCCCGCGCCCGCAAGAACCGCAAGCTGCTGGGCGGTGGCCTGCGCCAGGCGGGCGTACTGGCCGCGCCCGGCCTGCTGGCGCTCACCGACATGGTGGCGCGCCTGCCAGAAGACCACGCCAACGCGCGCTATCTGGCCGAACAGCTGGCCGCGCTGCCGGGGGTAGGGGTGAATCTGGAAGATGTGCACATCAATATGGTGTGGTTCCGTCTGCCGGCCACGCTGGATAGCCACCGCCTGATGGCGGCGCTGGCCGCGGCCAACATCAAGGCCAACGGGCCGGAAGACGGCCTGATGCGGCTGGTGACCCACTGGCAAGTTGGCCGCAGCGAGCTGGACCGCGTGGTCGCGGTATTCGCCCGCGAGCTGGCAGCATGACACTCACCATTGCACTGGGCTTGTTTGCCGCCGCCTTTGCCGCTGGCGCCCTCAACGCCGTGGCCGGTGGCGGCACGCTGATCACCTTCCCCGCGCTGGTGGCGGCCGGTGTACCGCCCATTGTGGCCAATGCCACCAGCTCGGTATCGCAATGGCCCGGCTACCTGGCCAGCAGCCTCACCTTCCGCCGCGAGCTCAGCGGCCAGCGCGCCATGGTGGGCATGAGCGCCGCCAGCCTGCTGGGTGGCCTGGCCGGTGGCTGGCTGGTGACCGTGGTATCACCGCGGCTGTTCGACGTGCTGATCCCGTGGCTGATTCTGCTGGCTACCGCCATGTTTGCCTTTAGCACCACCCTCACGCGCTGGATGAGCCAGCACGCGGCCAACGTTGGCCGCAGCACCAGCGCGCTGCTAGTGGGGCAATTTGTGGTCAGCATCTACGGCGGCTTTTTCGGCGGCGGCATGGGCATCATGATGCTGGCGCTGTACAGCCTGTTTGCGCTGGACACCCTCACCCGCATGAATGCACTGAAAACCTGGCTATCGGTGCTGATCTCCGGCGTGGCGGTGCTGACCTTCATCGTCGCAGGCCTGGTGGACTGGCCGGCCGCACTGGTGATGCTGGCCGGTACCGTGCTGGGCGGCGTCGCCGGCGCACGCCTGGCGCGCCGCCTGCCGGCGCTATGGCTGAAGCGGATAGTGGTCGCGCTGGGCAGCGTGCTCACCGCCGCGTTTTTCTGGAAGGTGTACGGCTAGGCACGCGGCCAAGCCCTCAAGCTTGGCCGCAGGCGTGTTCATCACGCCACGTGACCTTGCCTACGGCAACACCAGCGGCAGCGGTGTGCTGTCGCTAAGCTTGCCGGCCAGCGGCGAGGCGGGGTCGTTTTCGTCCTGCAGCAGCGCCTTTTGTGCGGCAGACGGGCGGCCTAGCCAGGCCTCGCTGCCGTCTTCGCGGGTGTAGCGCGCCACCAGCTGCTGGCGGCGCGGCTGGTAGAGTACCCACAGCTGGTGCGGGCAGTTGTGCGGCTGGCACACGCTGCCGCGCAGGTAGAGTTCGCGCCCTTGCTGGATGGGCAGTAGCGGTGTCATCACGCCCGCGGCAACCCAACTGGGTGCCTTGTTGCCGCTGCCGCGAAACACGGCCTGCACGGCGGTGCGAAAGGCGCGGTCGCCACTGTAGACATCACCAAAATAGGCACAGCTGGCCTGCGTCTTGCAGGTAGCGGCTTGGCGGGCGGTAACAGGCTGGGCCCATAGCGGGCTGGTGGCCAGCAGGGTGGCCAGTAACAGGGCGATTTTTTGCATGGCATGCTCCGGTGGCAGCGGGGGTGGCTGCATTATGCCAGCTGCGTGGCAAGCCTGTACAAGCCGAATGCGCCACCGCTTCCCTGCCCGTGCAAACTGCCGCACAATCCGCGCATTGCTGCCTTGCGGCCAACCTATTGCCCTGCCCCGATGACCCTACACACCGACGATTTTGCCTGGCTGGAAAGCCTGGACGCCGCTGCTACGCTAGACTGGGTGGCCGCCCAGAACGCCGCCACCCGGGCGCGCCTGGACAGTGATCCGCGCTTTGCCGATTTGCAAGCCAGCATTCTGGCCAACCTGCGCGACACGCGGCAGATTCCGTTTTTTGCCGAGCACGATGGCTGGCTGTACAACTTTCATCAGGACGATGCCCACCCGCGCGGCATCTACCGCCGCACCACGCTGGACAGCTACCGCGCCAACGCGCAGGACTGGCAAACGGTGATCGACATCGACCAGCTGGCCGCCGATGAGGAGGTGGACTGGTACCTGGACGGCGTGTCGCACTACACACTGCAGCCCACCCGCGTGCTGCTGAGCCTGACCCCCGGCGGCAGCGACGCCAGCGTCACCCGCGAATACGACCTGGCCGCCGGTGCCTTTGTGGCGGGCGGCTTTGCCTTTCCCTACGGCAAAAACCACGTCGCCTGGCGCGATTTGGACAGCGTGTTCGTGTGCCCGGCGTGGGACGACAGCCAGCTCACCCGCGCCGGCTACCCGCGCGAGGTATGGCTGCAGGCACGCGGGCAAAGCTGGGCCGACGCGCAGCCGCTGCTGCAGCTGGACGAAGACGCCATGATGGTAGCGGCGTGGCGTTTTCTGGATGCGGCCAACCCGCTGGCGCCCGGCAGCATTACGGCGTTCGACATCGTCGAAGCCTCGGACAGCTTTTACAGCAAAACCTATTACCTACTGAGTGGCGATAGCCTGATCGCGCTACCGTTGCCGCCCCGTGCCGAGATCGAGGCCTACAGCCACGGCGACCTGATCGTCAAGCTGGCAGAAGACTGGCCCTTTGCCGGTCAACACTACGCCGCCGGCAGCCTGCTAGCCGTGGCCTGCGCCGCCGACAGCGGCCAGGTTGGCCGCATCCAGCCGCTGTGTGTGCCTGGGGCGCGCCAGTCGGTAGAAATGGTAGAAGCCACGCTGGACCTGCTGGCCATTATCGTGATCGACAACGTGAAAAGCCGGCTCGACACCCTGCGCTGGGCCGACGGCAGCTGGCAGCCGCACGCCAACCCGCTGCCGCAGGGCGGCGTGGTGGAGTTTGCCGACCAGCCATGGCATAGCAACCTGCTGTACTACAGCTACAGCGACTTTCTCACCCCCGCCGGCCTGTACCGGCTGGACCTGCTGGCGGGCGGACAGCCCGAGGTGCTGCGCCAGCAGCCAGCGGCGTTTGATGCCAGCGGCTACGTCGCCACCCAATACCACGCCAGCGCGCCAGACGGCACCGCCATCCCCTACTTTGTGGTGCACCGCGCCGGGCTGGCGCAGGACGGCAACGCGCCCACGCTGCTGTACGGCTACGGCGGTTTCGAGGTGCCGATGATGCCCTACTACATGGACAACTTTGGCCCGCAATGGCTGGAAAAAGGCGGCGTGTTTGCGGTGGCCAATATCCGCGGCGGTGGCGAGTTCGGCCCGGCCTGGCACCAGGCGGCGCAGGGGGTGAACCGCCAAGTAAGCTTTGACGACTTCATTGCGGTAGCCGAAGACCTGATCACCCGCGGCATCACCAGCCCGCGCCGGCTGGGCATAGAAGGCGGCAGTAACGGCGGCCTGCTGGTGGGTGCCTGCCTCACCCAGCGCCCCGAGCTGTTTAACGCCGTGGTGTGCGAGGTGCCGCTGCTGGACATGCTGCGCTATACGCAGCTGCTGGCCGGCGCCAGCTGGGTGGACGAATACGGCGACCCGGACGACCCCGCCGAGCGCGCCGCGCTGGCGGCGTACTCGCCCTACCACCATGTGCGCGGCGACGCAGCCTACCCGCTGGCGCTGTTCACCACCAGCAGCAAGGACGACCGCGTGCACCCGGCGCACGCGCGCAAAATGGTGGCGCGCCTGCAGGCACTGGGCCACGACGCGCTACTGTTTGAAACCGAAGGCGGCGGCCATGGCGGCAATACCGGCCAGGCGCAAACTGCCGAAGAACTGGCGCGGGTACTGGTGTACCTGTACCGCCAACTGATGGACTAACACCATGACGCCACACACCCCGCAATTGACCCTGCGTCTGGCCGAGCCACGCGACGCCGCCCGCTGCTACGCCATCGAAAGCAGCGCCTACGAAGGCGACGAGGCCGCCACCGCCGAAAAAATCGCGCTGCGCATTGCGCAGTACCCGGCCGGTTTTCTGGTGCTGGAATGCGACGGCGTACTGGTGGGCTTCATCAACAGCGGCTGCGCCCACCAGGTGGAAATGGCCGACGAAGCCTTCAAGGAGCTGATCGGCCACGACCCGGCAGCGGCCAACGTGGTGATCATGTCGGTGGTCATCGACCCGGCCTGCCAGGGCCGTGGCTACGCCGGGCTGCTGATGCGCGCCTTTATCCAGCGCATGCAGGCTGCCGGCAAACAGGCCATCCACCTGATGTGCAAGCCGCAGCACGTGGCACTGTACGCCCACCTGGGCTACCAGTACGTGCAGCCGTCGGCCTCGCTGCACGGCGGCATGCAGTGGCACGAGATGGTGCTGCCGCTGGGCGCCGCAGGCCAGCCGCGCAACAGCACGGCGCAATAAAACCGGGCCCTGGCCGGGGCAGGCCTATACTGGCCCTGACCCCGGCACCGCCGGTCGCCGCGAGAGGTGGCACCATGAAATCGCAACAACGCAGCAAGGAAGCCAAAAAGCACGCCGTGCTCAACCCGAAAGAGAAAAAGGCCGCCAAAGCCGCCAAAAAAATGGCCATGCTTCAGCCCGCCATCGTCATCATCCCGCGCTAGCGATACACGCCGCGCAATAAAAAAGCTGCCATCTGGCAGCTTTTTCGCTGATAAGGCCGCTATATCAGGCCTTTTTCACAAACTCCGACTTCAGGCTCATCTGGCCAATGCCGTCGATTTTGCAGTCGATATCGTGGTCGCCATCCACCAGGCGGATGTTCTTCACCTTGGTACCCACTTTTACTACCAGCGAGCTGCCTTTTACTTTCAGGTCTTTGATCACGGTAACGCTATCGCCGTCTTGCAGCAGGTTACCGTTGGCGTCGCGAATCACGCGGGTTTCTTCTGCTTCCACCGCGGCGGCGCCATCCTGTGGCCACTCGTGCGCGCACTCCGGGCAAACGTAGAGGCTGCCGTCTTCGTAGGTAAATTCGGACTGACAGGCCGGGCAGTTTGGTAGGGCGCTCATGCTATTCCTTTCGGGTTTGCCTTACAGGCAAAAGGGGCATTATCCCCCGTTGGGGCACCTCTTCGCAAATAACGCCGCCTTGGTGCCTGCGGCCAACCCTGCCAGCAGGCGTAGCCGTTTCAGTCCTGGCGCAGATGCAGCTCGCTCAGACCCCATAGCCGGTATACCCAGCAGCCCTCGTCTTCGGCCAGGCGGCGACGCAGCTCGGCCGGGGTAAAGCCGGTAACCCGTCGCGTCTGGCGGCACAAGTGCGACTGGTCGGCGTAGCCGGTCAGGTCGGCCAGCTCGCCCCAATTGATGAGGCCGTCGCGCTCGGCGGCAACGCCCTCCAGAAACGCGCGCTCGGCACGGCCCATGCCGTTTAGTTCGCGTAGCGACTGGCCAGTCCAGCTTTTGATGCGGCGCTCGACCTGGCGCACGCTGCGCCCCAAGCCAGAGTTGGCCGCACGCAGTGCCAGGTGTTGCAGCCAGTCGCTATTGAGGCGGCTGACCAGGCTTTGCGGTGGGCGCACCAGGGCCCAGAGCGGGGTAAGAAATGCCTCGATCAGCGCGATGCGGGCTTCGTCGTCGGCGGCGGCCGCCACGGCACGGCTCAGCTGCTGCCAGCCATCGTCCAGGACACGGCTACCATCGGCAAAACGGTTTAGCAGCTCGCCTGCCTGCAGACCGGTCAGCGCCAGCAATGCATCTGGCGGCAGGAGCAGCATCAAAGCGTGAACCTCGCCCGATACCCAGCTGCAGCAGGGGTGGTTGAACGGGCCGCCAACGCAGAAATCGGGCAGCCGCTCACGCCGGCTATCGGGTGGCGGCGGCAAGCTGGCGTGAACCAGATGGCAGTCACCGTGCAAAAACCAGGTAATGGTGCACAAGGGTGATGCCGGAAAGTAGGTGTAGCGCTGCGCATCCGGTAACGTGAGACCACGGCTATCGCGCAGTACCACGGCCCGCACGGCGGCGGCCAGCCCGGCACGGGGCAGCCACATTGCATTGCGCGCGGCCGACAAGGGGCTGCCGACAGGATGCGGGGGCTGGTCTATCTTGAACATGACAAGATTATAAGGGCACTGTTTTTGCGGTGCATGTCGTAATCCTTCAATACACTGCATGCTGCCATCGCTAACATCTCGTCATTACGGCCAACCTTGAGAAGCCACCATGCCTACCGTGCGCCTGCGTGATGTATGCAAGACCTACTACCTGGACAGTGTGACCGTACCGGCACTCGCCGGCGTCAGCGCCGACATCCAGCCCGACTGCTTTACTGTACTGGCTGGCCCGTCTGGCAGCGGCAAAACCACGCTGCTGAACCTGATTGGCGGCCTGGACCGCGCCGATAGCGGCTGCATCGAGATCGCCGGCCAGGTGCTAAACGCACTGGACGACGACGCACTGTCGGACTTTCGCGCCCGCCATATCGGTTTCGTGTTCCAGCACTTCAACCTGCTGCCGGTGCTGAGCGCCTACGAGAACGTGGAGTACCCGCTGATTCTGGCCGGGGTGGGCGGCAACGAGCGCCGCCAGCGCGTGCGCGACATGCTGGCCGCCGTGGGCCTGGCCGAGCGCATGGACAACCGCCCCGGCCAGCTGTCCGGCGGCCAGCGCCAGCGCGTGGCCATCGCCCGCGCCCTGGTAGGGCAGCCGGCACTGGTGCTGGCCGACGAGCCCACGGCCAACCTGGACAGCCACACCGGCGCCGAGATCATTACGTTGATGCGCCGCCTGCAGCGCGAGCACGCGGTGTCGTTTGTGTTCTCCTCGCACGACGCGCAGATCATCGCCGCCGCCGACGCACTGATACCACTGCGCGACGGCCAACTCCACACCACACTGGAGGGTCAGCCATGAGCACGCTGCTACTGGCGCTGCGCAACCTGCTGCGCAACCGGCGCCGCTCGCTGGCTACCCTGCTCACCATGGTGGTGGGGCTTACCGCCATCCTGCTGTTTGGCGGCTACCGTTCCAATATCCAGTACGGCACGCTCACCGGCTTCGTGCAGTACACCGGCCACCTGCAGATCCAGCGCCAGGGCTACTTTGAAGAGGGCAGCGACAACCCGGCTGCCTACGGCATTCACAACTACGCCGTACTGATGAACGCACTACAGCAAGACCCGCAGCTGCGCCCACTGCTGAACGAAGTAACGCCAACCCTGCAGCTGGGCGGCATTGCCGGGCGCTTTGCGGCCAACGTATCGCGCTCGGTGCTGGTCAACGGCGTGGATGCCGCCGCCCGTAACCGCATGATGCGCTGGAACGAGTACGGCGTGGTGAGCTACGCCCAGCCGCTGGCGCTGGAAGGCCGGCCCGCCGACAGCGTGGTGCTGGGCCAGGGTGTCGCACGCAAGCTGCGCCTGTGCGCGCTGCTACCTGCCGACATGCCGTGCACGCCGCTGGCGACCGGCAGCCGCAGCGGGCAGGATACGCCAGCCGACCTGGCGGCACTGACACAGCAGGAGGCAACACCAGCCAGCGCCGGCCACGATGCGGCCAACCGTATCGAGCTGCTGGCCGCCAGTCAGCGCGGCGCGCCCAATGTGGCCAGCCTGCAGGTGGTAAAGGCCAGCAATATGGGCATCAAGGCGCTGGACGACCTGTATATGGCCATGCACCTGCAGCAAGCGCAGCGCCTGGTATACGGCCAGGCCCAGCCGCAAGTCACCGCCATCCTGCTACAGCTGCACCATACTGCCGACCTGCCGCTAGCCACCGCCCGCCTTCGCACCCTGCTGGCACAACACGGTGGCGGACAAGACCTGGTGTTGCTGGATTTTGCCCAGCTGAACCCCACCTACGGCCAGACCAACCAGTTCATGGATTCCATGTTCGGCTTTATTGCCATGCTGATCGGGGTCATCGTGCTGTTTACGCTGGGTAACACCATGAGCAGCGCCGTAGTAGAACGCACCAGCGAGATAGGTACCCTGCGCGCGCTGGGCCTGCGCCGCGCCGGTATACGCCGCCTGTTCCTGTGCGAGGCGCTGCTACTGGGGCTGGCCGGTGTGGTGCTGGGCGTACTGGCCGCACTGGCGATTGCCGCACTGATCAACCACAGCGGCTGGCGCTGGACCCCGCCGGGCTACGCCTACGCTTACCTGATCCTGGTACGCGTAGGGCAGGACATCCCACTGCTGCTGGGCAGTATGGGCGGCATGCTGGGCGTGACGCTGCTTTCCGCCTGGTGGCCAGCGCGCCGCGCAGCACGCCAGCAAATTGTCGACGCACTGCGTCACGCCTGAGGACACACCATGACCCGACTGCTCATGACCCTGCTGGGGCTAGCCCTGAGCACAACACTGTTGGCCGCACCCGAGCCGCAAGCCATCCTGGCCGCCAGCGACGCCGTGCGTAACCCTGACTTCGCCTTCGGCCTGACAAACACCCTGACCGAATACCGCCAGGGCAAGCAAAGCGACAGCAGCACGCTGGCCATATATTCGCGCGCCAGCGCCAGCGATGGCCAGTTCCGCAGCCTGGTGCGCTACCAGTCACCCGCGCGCGACGTGGGCAAGCTCATTCTCTACAACGGCCGCGATCTGTGGTTTTACGACCCGGCCAGCAAGGCCAGCGTCCGCCTGTCGCCGCAGCAGCGGCTACTGGGCCAGGCCTCCAACGGTGATGTGGTCACCACCAACTTCGCACGCGACTACCGCGCCACCACGGCCATCGCAGAAGACACACTGGATGGCGACCGCCAGCCGCGTGCCAGCTACAAACTTACCCTGCACGCCAGCGGCGACGGCGCCAACTACCCACGCATCGACATGTGGGTCAGCCAGGACGGTGCGCGGCCGATCAAGGCCCGCTTTTACGCCGACAGCGGCAAGCTGCTGAAAACCGCCTACTACCGCCGCTATCAACGCTGGCTAGGCGTAGAGCGCCCCACCGAAACGGTCATCATCGACGGCCTGGAGCCTGACTGGATCACCGTGATGCGTTACAGCGACTGGGTAAAACGCGAGGTACCGGAAGCCTGGCTACAACGCGATTACCTGCCACGCTTCCAGCCCCAATGAGCCGGCTACTTACCGCCACGCTGGCGCTGGCCACCCTACCGGTGCTGGCGCAAGCCCCGGCAGACACCGCGCTGCCCGACACGGACGCCGCCGCGCTGGCGCTGGCTGACGCCACGCCGGACAACACCCCAGCGCCCGCCAGCAGCGGGACGAAATTTATCGAGCTGGCGCACGAACACAGCCAGTGGCAGCCACCCGGCTACCCCAGCGGCAGCCAGCGTCTGTCGCTGAGTGCACGCGGCGAACAAGCCATCAGCGATAACCTGCGCCTGCAGCTAGCCGCCAGGGCTGACTGGCGCCAGCCGGATAACGGCCAGCCTGGCAACGTGCTGACGGTCAGTGATGCCTACGCCGCCTGGCAGCCGGACAGCACAGGCCAGCTGGCACTGGGTCGCATCAACGTGCGCAACGGTGTGGCAACCGGCTTCAACCCTACCGACTTTCTGCGCGATAGCGCGGTACGCAGCGTGATCTCTGCCGACCCGGCCAGCCAGCGCGACAACCGCCAGGGCACGGTGATGCTGCGCGCCCAGCAATGGTGGGACGGCGGTGCGGCCAACCTGCTGCTCGCCCCCGCCCTGAGCCACAGCAGCAGCACAACCGCGCTGCCGGATGCCGACGCCCCCAACCGCCAGTCACGCTGGCTACTCAGCCTCAGCCAGCCTGCCCTGCCACTGTCGCCACAGTGGCTGCTCTATCACGCCAGCGATAGCGGTAGCCGGCTGGGGGCCAACCTCAGCGGCATACTGGGGCAGGCCACCGTGCTCTATGGCGAATGGGCCGGTGGCCGGACAGATGGCAATAGCTGGCGCAACCAGCTGGCGAGCGGCGTGCAGTACACGCTACCTGGCAAGCTGACGCTGGGGCTGGAATGGCAATACGACGGCACAGCACTGGACACCCAAACGTGGGCGGCGCTGGCACGACAGCCCGCTGCCTATTACACCTACCGCCTGCAGCAGCAGCGTAGTGGCCAGCTGGCCACCCGCCGCCAGTTGCTCTGGCAGGCCCGCTGGCAAGACGCTACCCCGCACCTGGACCTGGCCCTGCTCTACCACCACGACCAGATAGACCACAGCACCCGGCTGTGGGTCGAGGCGCGCTGGCGCGGCGAGCGCGCCGACTACGCCCTGCAGTGGCTACAGCAACAGGGCACCCCAGGTAGCCAGTACGGCGCCCTACCGCAGCAACGCAGCGTACAGGCACTGGTACGCGGCTTCTTCTAGCCGCCATCACCGCGGCAACACGTGCCAGAACCGGTCATCAGCACACAAAACAGGCTCCCCGCACGACCACACCACGCGACGTACCACCGACCCCGACATCACTGCACGGCCGCTCTGGCGAACACTAGGGCACATCTGCAGCGGCTATGTGTGCTGGCGTACCGAACACAGCCACCATGTGCGGGATGCTGTCTGATCTTGCACCGCCCCGCACAAATTCTTGTACGGTTTCACCGGAGGTTTTGTCATGTTCAAACGAACTGTTTGGGTGCTCTCGCTCAGTATGGCGCTGGCCAGCTGCACCACCACCATGCCCGATTATCAGCGCAGCACCCTGTCGCAACGCGCTGCCATTCATGCCAATGTGGACGACACACTGGGCAAGCTTTACCTGCAGGCCAAAGGCTCGCGCGAACTGGTGGCCAAGGCCAAAGGGGTACTGGTGTTCCCATCGGTACTGACGGCAGGCTTTGTTGTGGGCGGTGCGTATGGCGAGGGTGAATTGCGCGTAGGCAATGCGCAGGCCGGCTATTACAAAACCATGACCGGGTCGCTGGGCTTTCAGGCCGGCGCGCAGTCCAAGGCGCTGGTCTTTCTGTTCATGACGCAGGGGGCACTGGACCATTTCCGCCAGGGTAATGGCTGGACAGCGGGTGTGGACGCCAACGTCGCCTTGCTGACCATCGGCGCAGATGGCTCGGTGAATACCGACACCGCCACCGCCCCGGTCATCGGCTTTGTCATGACCAATGGCGGGTTGATGTTCAATGTGTCCTTGCAAGGCACCAAGGTGTCGCGGCTGGACACCCCGATACAGCCACCTGACCACGATGCCAACACCTCGAACAGGCATGAGCGCGGCAAATGACACCACGGCGCCCGGCATAGCCTGCATCGACCTCCACCCGGATACGCCACAAGCAGATACCGGGTGGCGGCCTGTCGGCTGCCGCATCACTGTACGTAATACGACACCCAAGTGGGTAACCACAATCTGGCCGCACACCGCTCACACGGTAGTGCGGCCAGATCATGATTGTGTGCCAATGGCTGCAGCACTGATGGTACGGCACCCGCTGCAGCTCCCCCTACAGTCTGCCTAGTACCGCCATTCTGGCAAGCAACGCCACAACACCCCGATCAGCATCAGCAGTAAATGAATCAGCCCCCATGGTTCAAGCAGTCGGCCTACCCCAGGCACACTTCAAACAGAACCACAGTACTGCGGCTACCTGCGCCCGACATAGGCGTGTATCTCGTGCAAAGTACCAGAGATAACGCGCCAGGCCAGCACATACGGGTGACCACCGACCGCCATGGCCTGGCGGGGCAGCCGCACATCTACCCTTATGGCGCGCAGGGACAAGCTGTAGGTTTTCCCCGCGCTGACAGCCGCCGTCATGACATATAGCTCACGGATATCTGCCTGCCAACGTTGGCCGCATGCTTTGCCAAGTGAGATCACTGTGTGTTGCAACGACGTTGCACCGACAATCCCTTCGGCATATGCAATTTGCCTATTTATAGTTTTATTTATAATATATTGTTACCACTGACTATAAAACCGCACGCATAACCACGGTCAAAGCCCGAGGACACCCACCATGCGCAGCAACCTGCCTGTCACCCAGACCGAACGCTTTCTGGTACCCAAGCGCCCTATCGTCACCAAGACCGACCTGCGCGGCATCATTACCTATGCCAATCGCGCCTTCATCGAGATCAGCGGCTTTAGTGAAGCAGAACTCATCGGCCAGCCGCACAATATCGTGCGCCACCCCGACATGCCGCCCGAGGCTTTCGACGATATGTGGCGCACTATCAAGGCTGGCCACCCCTGGCGCGGGCTGGTCAAGAACCGCAGCAAAAACGGCGATTTCTACTGGGTAGACGCCTACGCCACCCCCATCCGCGAAAACGGCCGCATTACGGGCTACATGTCGGTGCGTAACAGCCCGGACCGGCAGCAAGTCGCCGCCACTGAGCAGCTGTACGCTGATATCCGCGCCAAACGCGCCAGCCTGCCGCCCACACGCATAGACAACGGTGCCAGCCTGGACCGCCTGCTGCTATGGCTGCTGGTACCGGCCGTATTGCTGCTACCCATCAGCCTGTTCCTGCCCGATGGCGTAGCGGCAGCGGTGAGCCTGCTGCTGTCGGCTTGGCTATTGGGCGGGGGGCTGTGGCTGCGGCGTCAGGCCATTGCGCCGCTGTCGCACATCCGCCAGGGTATACACCGCTTGGGCGAAGGCCATTTCGGCGAACCGTTCCAACCCGCAGGCTGTGCCGAGCTGCGCGACATGAGCCAGGCACTGGAAAGTATGCGCATCAATACCCGCGCCGTTATCGCCGACGTGGTAGGCGGCGCCAACGATGTGGGCAGCATTGCCGCTGCCGTCAACGAGCAGGCCGCTACGCTGAAAGGCCGCGGCGAGCAGGCGCTGGACGGCATCAGCCGCGTGGCAGCCGCGCTGGAGCAGCTATCGGTATCGGTCACCGAGATTTCGCACGCCACGCGCAACGGCGCTGGCCATGCCGACGAGGCCCGCCAGCTTACCCTGGCCGGCGAGCAAGCCATGCAGCAGACCGAGCAAGCCACCAGCGTGGCGATGCAGGAGTTTCAAGCTTCCAACGACGCCATTGCCATACTGCAACAATCCACCCAGGACATCGGCAATGTCGCGCTGGTGATCAAGGACATTGCCAACCAGACCAACCTGCTGGCCTTGAATGCGGCCATCGAAGCCGCCCGCGCGGGGGAATCCGGCCGCGGTTTTGCCGTAGTAGCCGACGAAGTGCGCAGCCTGGCAGAGCGCACTGCCGGCAACACCAAAGAAATCGAACAATCCATCAGCGTACTGATGCAGCGCACCGGCGACGTCACACGCAGCATCCAGCACGCCCTGGCACAAGTCAGCCAGGTCGCCACGGCGGTACGCGGCGCCAGCGACAGCCTGGGCGCTATCCGCCAGGCCAGCCATGGCGTATCAACCGCATCGCAAACGGTCGCTGACATGCTGCAACAGCAGTCGTCCACCTCCACCGAAGTGGCGTTGAACATGGAGGCCATGAATACGCTGACCGAGCAAAACAGCCACAACATCCGCCAGACCCACGCCTATGCCGAACAGCTGCACACCACAGCGGACGACTTGCGCCGCCTGGTACAGCACTTCGAGCGCCACCTGTAAGGCATCATCTGTACCGGGCCGAGCGGACTGAACGATGCGGAAAAGGCTGGGGCGTTACACAGATACGGCCAACGTCTTGCACGTGGCCCCTACGCATCCCCGGATGCGGCTTCGCCTTATCCGGGCTACGTGGCCGACAGACGCGTCGGCACCATAAGAAGAGCGGGGCCAAGGCCCCGCTCTTTGCGCAAACGCCGACCAGCATCGTTTTGTGTGGCAGCTCGCTACCGGCGGCGGGCGAGGCGCAACCGCTAGCCTGCCGCGCCAGCACTCGGCCGGAACCCTCGCCAGCGCGCCGGGTCATAGCGCACGCGGCTGCACACCCTGCAGCCCAGCCTATTCCGACCAACCCGCACCCGAGCTAAGTGCCACCGCATGCGCCTTGTCCGCCTTACCTGTTTGTTACTGGCCCTGATGCTGCTATCGCTTCAAGCCATGAGCCTGGCCCATAGCGGCGGCAGCTGTGCCGATGCCGGCTTGCGCAGCTGTGTACAAACCTGCGCGGGCAAACACCGTGGCGAGCCGGAACAGCCTGCGTGCGGTGAAGACTGCTGCGCCCTGCACGCCGGCCCGCAGCCGGCAGGCAACGCCCCCTTGGCAGCCGCCTTCATGGCGCCTCAGCAAGGCCACGCCCCATCGGCCCTGGCCATGCGCGCCATTGCGCCCCCCATCCGGCCCCCCGCCGCCTGACACCCTTGCGCCGGCCCCAGCCGGCACCCCCATCCTCACCGTTGCCGGTACGCTGGCAGCGGTGCGTCTGCATTCCGCCCAAGGCACATTCATGACTTTTCTGATCCGTTCCACACCGGTGCGGCCAACCCCTGTGGCCTGGCTACGGGTATTTGCCGCCTGGCTACTGGCCACGCTGGCCACCCTTGGCGCCCTGTTTTTTGGCGAAGTAATGATGCTGACACCCTGCGTGCTGTGCTGGTACCAGCGCATCTTCATGTTTCCGCTGGTACTGCTGCTGCCACTGGGGCTGTTTCCCTACGACCACAAAGTAGCGCGCTACGGGCTGGCCCTGGCCGTGCCCGGCAGCCTGATAGCGTGCTTCCACCTGCTGGTGGCTGCCGGCGTCATCCCCGAGACCATGCAGCCATGCAGCCAGGGCGTGCCGTGCTCGGTCACCGTCATCGAGTGGTTCGGCTTCGTCACCATCCCGCTGCTATCGGCCGCCGCCTTCCTCACCATTACCGCCTTACTACTGGCAACCCACATACGAGCATGCAAATGAAACCGAAAACCCTCTTCATCGTGGCCGCCAGCGTCTTGCTGTGCGGCTTTCTGGCGGCAAGCGCCTTTTACCAAGCGCAGCAGCGCGAACAGGCCACACAGCAGGCCAGCGTCAACCGCGAGGCACTGGTACGCATGCACTCGCCAGCGCTGGGCAACCCCAATGCCCCGGTGGTGCTGGTCGAGTTCTTCGACCCCGCCTGCGAAACCTGCCGCGCGTTTTACCCGCTGATCAAGGACATGATGGCGGCCAACCCCGGCAAGATCCGCCTGGTACTGCGCTACGCCCCCTTCCATGCAGGGTCCGACCAACTGGTCGCCGCGCTGGAAGCCGCCCGCCGGCAAGGCAAGTACTGGGAAGCAATGGAAGCCTTACTGGCCGCGCAGGATGCGCTGGCACAAAACCACAGCGTGGATAAAGAACGGATCTGGGCACCGTTGGCCGCAGTGGGGCTGGACATGGCCAAACTGAAAAGCGATATGGCAGCAGCGGACATCGCCAACGTCATCGCGCAGGACCTGGCAGATGCGCAAACCCTGCAGGTGCGCAAAACGCCGGAGTTCTTCGTCAACGGCCGGCCCCTGCCAAGCTTTGGCCATGCCCAGCTGCAAGCGCTGGTAGCCGAGGAAATCGCCAAAGCCAGCCGCTAAGGCCAGCAAGCGCCAACGACAAAGGCGGGCTGCCAGATGAAGCCCGCCTTTGACTTGCCTAGCAGCAGTGCCGGTACACCACCCGCTCGTCGCCTGGCAAGCCCCGAGGCCAACACCCGTCGCGGCTACCCCGGCAAGGCGTGCAAGACGCGGTAAAGGCGATGGTTGGGATAGACATCACCGAGTACCGCGCCCAAATGTGGACATCTTCTTGCATTTGGGCTCTAAGCCTCCCCGGATGCGGCTGCGCCTTATCCGGGCTTGCTACGCCACCTTTGAATATCACCAGATTTAATAAATAAATAATGGCTATCCATGGCCTGTCAGATGAAATATCTAGCACAGACTATCAAATCAGCATTTCTCATTGACAAGTCAATGACATGGTTGTATTACTTATTTTGAATATTCCAAATATTCAATTAATCTAACTCATTCATTTCAATAGGAGATTTTATAATGCACATCACTGACGTAAAAGTAGTTCGCCAAAACGAGAAAGCTAAAGGAATTGGTTCTGCCGATGATGAATACACAAGAATTGCAACCGCTATTACTCGACATCAAGCGATTCAAGAGCTCGATGATTTCGGCAGAATAATTTCGGATAGGCCTCTTAATCCAGATGAGCTAGCTCTTTTTTTCTCTACAGTGTGGGCTTTTTTTAAAGACGTCCCATCTGGGATTATTTCTCTCGCTGCAAGAGTAACAGATGACTGGATGCGAGACGATCCTTGGAATGGTAGCGCTAAAGCCGCTCACATTCTCTATGCTTCTGTTGATGAATATGGTCTACACCAACACACTAAGCACATGCTACCGACTCACCATCATCTTTTCTTGAAATTAATTAATCATCTAGGTCTTACAGACAAAGAAATATTTAGCCAAGAGTATATGCTACCTGAAGGAGTGGCCATGGGTAACAATACTCATAGAATGTATCGTAGCGACTCTATTGGTGAAGCTCTAGGATACCATTTAGCCTCAGAAATGACATCATCCAGAGAATTTCAGTACTTCTTTGAAGGATTCAAGAAATACTCAGACGTATATAAACTTACTGGGGAAGACGATCCTGTACTAAGCTTTTTTGCAATTCACTGCGATGTAGAACCGATGCATGTAGCGACTGGCAGGGACATTCTAGTTTCTTACATTAATAAAGATCCAAAAATTGCTAATCATGCAATGACTGGCGCCATGGCTTTCATGGATGGATTTGCAAACATGTTTAAAGCGCTTAATGATAAGCTAAGTTCTAAAGCAATAGAACACAGCATGGGAGATTAAAATGTCGTACGAGTGTCCAATCTGTCACTATGTATATTTTGAAGAGGATGGAGAGCCAACAGAAGGAATTCCACCAATGACACATTGGGAAGACTTACCTGAAGAATTTAAGTGCCCTCACTGTCGAGTAAAAAAAGAAAAATTCCAGAAGAAGTAATAAAAAAAAGACAATGGCACATATGTTCTTGTATGGACTTTCGCTTTCTCTTTTGTTTGGACCAATTGCCGCAACACTAATTTCAAGCGGCATGAATTCAGACAAAAGAGAAAGCATTCTATCTGCAACAGCCGTCGCCACTGCAGACATTTTTATATTCTCGGCATGTTTTTATTTCTACAGCCTTGCCACCATTAAAATCAATACGCAATTAGAATTGGCAGCACTTTATATATTTACATTTCTTGCAAATTTATACATTGCATACTTTGGAATCATGACATTAAAACAATCGTTCATTTTGGATGTAAGGAGTTCAAAATTAGGTTGGCCTAGCATTTTTGTAGCCACCATGATCAACCCAGGAACAACAATAACAACGTTATCAGTCGTAGCCTCAACATCTCACAACATATCTCCCGGAAATTTCATTTCATATATAGTTTACTACTTCCTCGGGACAATAACCGGCCAAGCACTTTATGTCTCAATTGGAATTATTATTTCCTCCAACAAATCCAGCTTTGGATATTTAATACACAGAGCAATATCAATAGCTGCCGGTCTTTATCTACTCGGCAGTGCGGCCAGTGGAATATTTAACACATCAACAATACTCCATAGATTATGAATAACTCTATTATTTATGGCACCGTACTTACGATACTACTAAATTTACTTAACGGATGGCAAGACGTCTATAGGGCAACTGCTTTTCAAGCGCATAGCGTATTTTCCTTGACGGCAATAGCAATGACAATTTCATCATTAATTTATTTGACATGCTTCTATATTGTTAGGAAGAGTGAAAAGTTAATCCCCGCACTTGACATATTTCTTTTAAACATATGGACACTTGGCAGCTGGGGAGGGATTTTCTATGCACTTTCCACATTGCCACCTGTCTTAGTCATTTGCGTAATAACAGCTTCAACACCAATTCTCACCTACTGGCTTGACAAAAAAAATAGAAAATCAGGACATGGTGACACTTTCGATTTTTTAATATGCGTCGCAAATACCATCTTTGTTGTATTATTATTTTCCGAACAAGTATTTAGCATAAGCCTCAAAGAAAAAAACTCTGCCATACTTGGAATCATTGCCTGTTCTGCCGCAGTATTCAGCGACTCAAAACTTGTAGTTCATATGAAACAACTGACTGAAAGAAAGACATCATCATCACAGCAGCTCGCATTCAGGTTTATATTACTTACATTCATAGCATTAGTTATTTCAGTCTATGAAAAATCTATGTCCATATCTTTTGATAGCATTATGCATGCCGCATACATATCCTTGCTTGGGGTTATTCCCGGATCAATACTACTACAAGAGTGCATTAAGCGATTAGAGCCTGTCTTACTAGAAATCATTCTTTCTACCACACCAATATTTGTTCTGGCCTTTCAAAAAATTGCATATAACACACCACCATCTAACATTCAAACCATATCATGCATTTTAATAACCGCCTTATCTTGCACTCTTGTTATCAAACAGTTCCGGAGATCTAAAAATGCATAAAAAAATAGGAGTCATTGTGGATGCTTACTCGACAGGGGCATCCCTTGCAAAAAGGCTAATAAAGGATGGCTTTAGTCTTATCCATATTCAGTCTATGAATGTTATTCTTGAATTTGATGCCCCTAGCTTTATGCCTGAAAATTTCATCGTGAATATAAAGCATAAAAATATAGACAGTACGCTTGATTTTATAAGAAAATTTTCGCCAACTTTTTTAGTTGCCGGCTGCGAGTCAGGTGTTATTCTAGCAGATATGCTCTGCCGAGAATTGAAACTCCCAGGAAATGATCCATCATCATCCAAGATGCGAAGAGATAAATTTTTAATGCAAATGTCAATTAAAAAAAATGGTTTAGCATCAATAGACAGCATCATGACAAATAGAGCATCAGATGCAATATGCTTTTTTAATAAAAACAAGCTTAAACCTGTCATTGTAAAACCAACAAATAGTGCCGGATCTGATGGTGTATACTGCTGTAGTTCAGAAAATGAAATTAAGCGCGCCTTTAATACTCTTCTTGGAAAAATTAACTCCATGGGGGAGATCAATCATAATCTCATAGTTCAAGAAAGAATTCATGGTGACCAATACATAATAAACACAGTCAGCAAAAGCAACAGCCATTTTGTAGTTGATCTTTGGAGAGAAAAGCGGAGAAATTTAATTGATCATGGCGCTATTGGTGACAAAGAATACCTAATACCAAAACGCTCATACGGTAAAAAAGAAAGAATGATTGTAGATTATGTTTACCAATGTTTATCTGCACTAAATATTGAGTTCGGCGCAGCTCATTCAGAAGTATTCTGGTGCTATCGCAGAAATGCTCCAGTTCTTATTGAGGTTGGCGCTAGGCTACAAGGATCAATATGTATTGAAGCCGTATCAAGAGCAATAGGCACAAACCAAGTTGAAGAGTTAATTAAATTATTAACAGACCACAACAGATATGACGGGCCAAAATTAATTGATTGGAACTCATCGCAGCTCTACATGGCAGTGCTAATGATTTCAAATAAAGACACCATAGTTGGTAGTGCTATTAATGAAGTAAGAAATCTACCCGGTTACGTTGATAGTTATAAAATACCTCACTTAAACCAAAAAATTCCAAAAACCATCAGTATGGATACCTGCCCTGGAGTAGTATACTTTTCAGCAGATAACATCGAGGCCTTAGAATCAAATTATCATGCTTACAGGCGCCTTGAGAGGATCATATTCAATGATTAAGATAGGTTTTGACTGCAGTAACTACCCATGTACATATATTAGCAATGGATTTGCATCAGGGATAGAATATCACTATGTGAAAAACATATTAGAGAAATCAGGCTTTGAGTGTAAATTCATCCCTCTTGACTGGAATGTAATTTTCAAAAGCTTGAGCCTAGATGAGGTTGACTTTATCTTCTCAAGCATCTCCATGACAGCAGATCGAAGTAAATATCTTATTGGCACAATTCCATATTTCAATACGCCAGAAATACTATTAGAATTCAGTGTTGGGGCTCTAAGCAACGATAGTATTGGAGTTTTGCACGGCTCAAATCACGAAAGATATGCCAAGACTGTAATTAAGAAATCTAACATTGTGCAATTTAATTCTTATGCGGAAATAAAGCAATCAATGTTAGATGGTTCTGTTAGCAGTTGTCTTGTTGATTGGTTTAATGGTAACGATATTGCCATATCAATAAAAGGGAAGAAAGAAATTCTAGCGCCTATCTACATAACCGATGCAGAATGGTTTGGGAGTGGTTCGTGCATTATCTCTAAATCAAAGAACAAAAAAAATATAGAAAAGATAAATGAAACAATACGAAACGTTGGTGTCATGAGAATTCAATGTAATAATCAACAAAATTTCACTTGCCAAAAACCGTAGAGGGGGCCAACGGCCCCCTCTCTTCACTCAGACTCCGACGAACTTTATTCGGATCCGACAGACTTTATTCGGTGTAGCCACTGCCTGCGGCCAACCTTATTCCACGGTCACCGATTTGGCCAGGTTGCGTGGTTTGTCCACGTCGGTGCCACGCGCCAGGGCGACGTGGTAGGCCAGGATCTGCACCGGGATGGAGTGCACGATGGGGCTGAGCACGCCCACGTGGCGTGGGGTGCGGATAACGTGTACGCCGTCGGAATCGACAAAGTGGCTGTCGGCGTCGGCAAACACGAACAGCTCGCCGCCACGGGCGCGCACTTCCTGCATGTTGGACTTCACTTTTTCCAGCAGCACGTCGTTGGGGGCGATCACCACCACCGGCATGTTTTCGTCTACCAGCGCCAGCGGGCCGTGCTTCAGCTCACCCGCGGGGTAGGCTTCGGCGTGGATGTAGGAGATTTCCTTCAGCTTCAGCGCGCCTTCCAGCGCGATGGGGTAATGCAGACCGCGGCCGAGGAACAGCGCGTCGTTCTTGGCGGCAAACTGGCTGCTCCAGGCCTTGATTTGCGGCTCCAGGTTCAGCGCGTGCTGCACGCTGCCCGGCAGGTGGCGCAGCTCGTCCAGGTATTGCGTTTCTTGTGCTGCGCTCACGCGGCCGCGTACCTTGCCCAGCGTGACGGCCAGCGCAAACAGGCTAACCAGCTGGGTGGTGAAGGCCTTGGTGGAGGCCACGCCGATTTCGGCGCCAGCGCGGGTGTAGAACACCAGTTCGGACGCACGCGGGATGGCGGATTCACGCACGTTGCAGATGGACAGCGCGTGCTGGTGGCCCAGGCTCTTGGCGTATTTCAGCGCTTCCATGGTGTCCAGCGTTTCGCCGGACTGCGAGATGGTGACCACCAGGTGGTTCGGGTCGGCGTAGGCGTCGCGGTAGCGGTATTCGCTGGCGATTTCCACGTCGCACACCACACCGGCGATGCTTTCGATCCAGTATTTGGCGGTGAGGCCGGCGTAGTAGCTGGTGCCGCAAGCCAGAATCTTCACACCGGTGAGCTGTGGCAATACGTTGGCCGCAGCGGGGCCGAACAGCTCGGGCACGAAGCCGTCGTCCAGCACCACTTCGATGGTGTCGGACAGCGCTTTGGGCTGCTCGTGGATTTCTTTTTGCATGAAGTGGCTGTACGGACCCAACTCCAGCGAAGCCAGCGACACGTCGGATACGTGTACTTTGCGCGCTACCGGCTGGTCGTCTTTGTCGATCAGCTTCACGCTGTCGCGGGTAAGGTGGCCGATGTCGCCCTCTTCCAGGAAGATCACACGGCGGGTGGCGGACAGCACGGCGGAGACGTCGGAGGCGATGAAGTTTTCGCCTTCGCCCAGGCCCACCAGCAGCGGGCAGCCCATGCGCGCGCACACCAGTTCGTCGGGCCGGTCCAGCGCGATAACGCCGATGGCGTAGGCGCCGGTAAGCTCGCGGGTGGCGCGGTGTACGGCGCGGAACAGGTCTTTTTCTACCACGTAGTACTGGTGTACCAGGTGGGCGATGACTTCGGTGTCGGTTTGCGATTCGAACACGTAGCCGGCGGCTTTCAGGGCTTCGCGCTTTTCTTCGTGGTTTTCGATGATGCCGTTGTGCACCACGGCGATCAGGCCGTGCGACACGTGCGGGTGGGCGTTGTATTCGGTGACGCCGCCGTGGGTGGCCCAGCGGGTGTGGCCAATGCCCAGCTCGCCCTGCACATTATCGGCCTGGGCGGCGGCTTCCATTTCGGCCACGCGGCCAACCCGGCGTACGCGGGTGATGTCGCTGCCTACGTGCACGGCGATGCCGGACGAGTCGTAGCCGCGGTATTCCAGGCGCTTCAGGCCGTCGACCAGAACAGGAACAATATTACGACGCGCAATAGCGCCTACGATGCCGCACATACACTTCTCCTTGAATTATGAATGGGTAAAGGGCGCGCAGATCAGCGTCACGCCTTTGGCCCGGATCGTCTCCCTGGCTTCGGGCGCCAGGGCGTCGTCGGTGATCAGGGTCTGGATGCGTGCCCACGGCAGCTCCAGGTTGGGAATGCGGCGGCCGATCTTGTCGGATTCCACCATCACCACCACTTCGCGCGAGACTTCGGCCATCACGCGCGACAGGCCTACCAGTTCGTTGAAGGTGGTGGTACCACGCGCCAGGTCGATGCCGTCAGCACCGATGAATAACTGGTCAAAATCGTAGGAGCGCAGCACCTGCTCGGCGATCTGGCCCTGAAACGATTCGGAATGCGGGTCCCAGGTGCCGCCGGTCATCAGCAGCGTGGGTTCGTTTTCCAGCTCGCGCAGGCTGCCCGCCACGTTCAGCGAGTTGGTCATCACGATCAGGCCGCGTTTGTTGCCCAGCAGCGGGATCATGGCGCTGGTGGTGGTACCGCTATCGATAATCACGCGATTGTGGTCGCGGATGCGCTCGGCAGCGGCACGGGCGATAGCCTGCTTTCGTTCCGAAACTTTCACCGGGTCGCTTTCGGCCACCATTTCGGTGGGTAGCGACACGGCACCGCCGTAACGGCGCAGCAGCAGGCCGCCGGTTTCCAGCAGGGCCAGGTCTTTGCGGATGGTGACTTCGGAGGTGGCAAAACGCTGGGTGAGGTCTTCTACACTCACTTCGCCACGCTCTTGCACCAGGGCCACAATGGCGTGGCGACGCTGCTGGGTGTTACGCTTGGTCATTAAAATATTTCGGTTCGTAAGTTTTTCGAAATATTAGCAGCCGGTATGGTGGATGACAAGGGGGCGATACGCCACCGGCGGCGGCATGAAAAAACCGCCAGGGCACGGGGCGCTGGCGGTGTGGCGGCGGTGCGGTCTCGCCGCTTATTTCAGCTTTTGCGGGCGCTGCCAGCCAGGTACGGTCAGCTGTTTGGCGCGGGCCACGGTGAGCTGGCCGGCGGGGGCGGTTTTGGTCAGCACGGAGCCGGCGCCAATGGTGGCACCGGCTTCCAGCGTCACCGGTGCCACCATCAGGGTGCCGGAGCCGACAAACACGTTATCGCCGATAACGGTCTTGAACTTGTTCACGCCATCGTAGTTGCAGGTAACGGAACCCGCGCCAACATTGACCTTGCTACCGATCTGCGCATCGCCAATATACGTGAGGTGGTTCACCTTGGAGCCTTCGCCCACGGTGGCTTTCTTGATCTCGACAAAGTTGCCCACGTGTACATGTGCGGCCAACTCTGCGCCAGGGCGCAGACGGGCGTACGGGCCGATGCGGCAGGCTTCGCCCACTACGGCGTCTTCCAGATGCGAGTACGGCGCGATGCGGGTACCAGCGGCGATCTGTACATTTTTCAGTACGCAGTAAGCGCCGATTTCTACATTATCGCCCAGCGTTACCTGGCCCTCGAACACGCAACCGACATCGATGCTGACATCCATGCCGTGCTGGAGTTGGCCGCGGATATCGATACGGGCCGGGTCGGCCAGCATCACGCCGGCTGTCAGCAGCGCCCGCGCCTGGTTTTGCTGCAGCTGGCGTTCCAGCTCGGCCAGCTGCACCTTGTTGTTGACGCCCGCGGCTTCCCAGCCGGCAGCCACGGTGACTCCCGGTACGGCCATGCCGTCGCGCACGGCCAGCTCGATCACGTCGGTAAGGTAGTACTCGCCCTGGGCGTTGCCGTTGCGCAGCTCGCCCAGCCAGCCTTCCAGCTTATCGTTGGGCAGCACCATCATGCCGGTGTTGATCTCGCGGATGGCTTTCTGCTCGGCATTGCAGTCTTTGTCTTCCACAATGGCCACGATCTCGCCTGCCGCATTACGCACGATGCGACCGTAACCGCTGGCGTCGGCCAGTACGTCGGTGAGCAGGCTCATGCCGTTGTGCGCCGCATCCAGCAGCTTTTGCAGGGTGTCGACAGTGGTCAGTGGTACGTCGCCGTACAGCACCAGGGTGCGACCAACCTTGGGCAGCTGCGACAGCGCCATTTTCAGTGCGTGGCCAGTGCCCAGCTGCTCGGCCTGCAGTGCCCAGGCCACGTCTTGATCACGAATCTGTTCGCGCACCTGGTCGCCGCCGTGGCCGTATACCACCACCATGTTCGCCGGCTGCAACTGGCGCGCCGTGCTAATCACACGGGCCAGCATGGGTTGGCCGCCGATGGGGTGCAGTACCTTGGGCATGGCCGAATACATACGCTTGCCTTTACCGGCAGCCAGGATGACAACGCTGAGAGATTCCATATCAAAATGCCCGGAAATTCGTATTGGATAGGTGACTATTATGCCCTAAAGCGGGCATGAAAAAGGCTGCCACTTTCGTGGCAGCCTGTAGCTTGCATCGCACGGTTGTGCGCTTAGTGCACGCGCTTGCGGAGGTATTCCAGCGCCTTGAGCTGGGCAATCGCTGCAGCCAGGGCTGCGTGGGCTTTTGCCGTATCCAGGTCGTCGGAAGCGTGCTTGAGGGCATCCTCAGCGGCACGTTTGGCCTCGTTGGCGCGAGCTTCGTCCAGATCCTCACCGCGGATCGCCGTATCAGCCAGAACGGTGATGTGGGTCGGTTGCACTTCCATCATGCCACCCGACACCGCCACCAGTACCTCGTCCTTGGAGCCTGGCACTGTCAAACGCAGTACACCAGGCTTGATACGGGTCAGAAGCGGCACGTGACGTGGGTAAACACCGATCTCGCCTTCCTGCGCCGGAGCCACGAGGAACTCCGCTTCGCCGGAATAGATGAGCTGTTCAGTGCTGACCACTTCCACATGCATCTTGGCCATGAGCCGTCTCCTTGATTACAGGGTCTTGGCTTTTTCGGCAGCTTCGTCGATACCGCCTACCATGTAGAACGCTTGTTCTGGCAGGTGATCGTATTCGCCGCTGAGAATTGCCTTGAAGCCCTTGATCGTTTCCTTCAGCGGAACGTATTTGCCCGGGGAACCGGTAAATACTTCAGCTACGTGGAACGGCTGGGACAGGAAACGCTGGATCTTACGCGCACGGTAAACAACGAGTTTGTCTTCTTCAGACAGTTCGTCCATACCCAGAATCGCGATAATGTCACGCAGTTCCTTGTACTTCTGCAGCGTGGTCTGAACACCGCGGGCAACGGAGTAGTGCTCGTCGCCTACCACCAGCGGATCCAGCTGGCGGGAAGTGGAGTCCAGCGGATCTACCGCAGGGTAGATACCCAGCGATGCGATATCACGCGACAGAACCACGGTTGCATCCAAGTGAGCAAAAGTGGTGGCCGGGGACGGGTCAGTCAAGTCATCGGCAGGTACGTATACGGCCTGGATGGAGGTAATGGAACCATCCTTGGTCGAGGTAATACGCTCTTGCAGACGGCCCATCTCTTCGGCCAGGGTAGGCTGGTAACCCACTGCGGAAGGCATACGGCCCAGCAGTGCGGATACTTCGGTACCGGCCAGGGTGTAACGGTAGATGTTGTCCACGAAGAACAGAACGTCGCGGCCTTTGCCGTTTTCGTCTTTTTCGTCACGGAAATGCTCGGCCATGGTCAGACCGGTCAGCGCTACGCGCAGACGGTTGCCCGGTGGCTCGTTCATCTGGCCGTAAACCATGGCCACTTTATCCAGAACGTTCGACTCTTTCATCTCGTGATAGAAGTCGTTACCTTCACGGGTACGTTCACCAACACCGGCAAACACGGACAGACCCGAGTGAGCTTTAGCGATGTTGTTGATCAGTTCCATCATGTTTACGGTCTTGCCCACACCGGCACCACCGAACAGGCCCACTTTACCGCCTTTGGCAAACGGGCACAGCAGGTCAATAACCTTGATGCCTGTTTCCAGCAGTTCGGTAGCGGAGGACAGTTCGTCAAACTTCGGCGCAGCCTGGTGAATGGCGCGAACGTGTTCAGACGCAACAGGGCCGGCTTCATCCACCGGGCTACCCAGTACGTCCATGATACGACCCAGGGTGGCAGCGCCAACCGGTACCGAAATCGGTGCACCGGTATTGGTAATCGCCATACCACGCTTCAGGCCGTCAGAGCTACCCATAGCAATGGTGCGCACTACGCCGTCGCCCAGCTGTTGCTGGACTTCAAGCGTCAGTTCTGCGTCAACCAGCTTCAGGGCATCATAAATCTTTGGCATGGCGTCGCGCGGGAATTCCACGTCAACCACCGGGCCAATGATTTGTACGATTTTGCCTTGGCTCATTATCGGTTCCTAACTCAATAAACTTTTACAGTCCTGCGACGGTTATACCGCAGCGGCACCAGACACGATTTCAGACAGTTCTTTGGTAATAGCTGCCTGACGCGACTTGTTATACACAAGGCGCAGTTGCTTGATGGCATTACCCGCGTTATCTGTTGCGGCCTTCATCGCTACCATACGGGCAGCTTGTTCGGACGCCATGTTCTCGGCCACAGCCTGATACACGACAGATTCCAGGTAACGCTTCACCAGGAACTCCATGACTTCCGGTGCACTTGGTTCGTACACGTAATCCCACGAGTGGGCGTGCTCGACAACCATGTGCTCTTCGGTCAGAGGCAGCAACTGTTCCAGCGCCGGCTCCTGTTTCATCGTATTGATGAAGCGGGAGTACACGATGTAAACCGCATCCAGTTCGCCTTCAGCGTACTGTTTCAACAGCACTGTAAGCGGGCCGATCAGTTTTTCCATCTTGGGCACATCGCCCAGATGAACCGCACTTGCCACAACGTTCAGCTTGGCACGCTGGCAGGCTGCCAGGCCTTTCTGGCCCAGAGCGCAGGCTTGAATTTCAACGCCTTGCTCTTGCAGCGTGTTTACCTTGGCATAGAAGCGCTTGAGAACGTTGGCGTTCAAGCCACCGCACAAGCCCTTGTCCGAGGTAACCACAATAATGCCTGCACGCTTGATTTCGCTGCGACGGGCAAGCAGTGGGTGCTCCAGATCCGTATTGGCCGAAGCCAGGTGCGCCATGACAGCACGCACCTTCTCGGCGTAAGGACGGGCAGCGCGCATACGCTCTTGCGTTTTGCGCATCTTGGAGGTCGACACCATTTGCATAGCGCGGGTGATCTTCTGCGTGTTTTGCACGCTTCGGATCTTGGTGAGAATCTCTTTACCGACTGCCATATCCTGAACCTTTCTTTAACTCGAGGTATCCGAAAGACCCAGATTAGAAGCTGTAGCCAGCCTTGAACGATTCGATCGCCTTGGCCAGTACTTTTTCGTTGTCGGCAGACAGATCACCAGAAGCGTCGGTAGCGGTCAGCACGTCGGCGTGATTAGCGCGAACGTAAGCCAGGAACGCTGCTTCGAAAGCCAGGGCTTTCTTAACCGGTACGTCTTCGTAGTAACCCTTGTTCACGGACCACAGGGTCAGCGCCATTTCGGCGGTAGACAGGGTCGAGAACTGTTTCTGCTTCATCAGCTCGGTAACCACTTCACCGTGTTGCAGCTGCTTGCGGGTCGCCTCGTCCAGATCGGAAGCAAACTGCGAGAACGCAGCCAGTTCGCGGTACTGGGCCAGAGCCAGACGGATACCACCGCCCAGTTTCTTGATGACCTTGGTTTGTGCAGCGCCACCCACGCGGGATACCGAAATACCTGCGTTAATAGCAGGACGGATACCAGCGTTGAACAGGTCGGTTTCCAGGAAGATCTGACCGTCGGTAATGGAAATTACGTTGGTCGGAACGAAAGCGGAAACGTCACCAGCTTGGGTTTCGATGATTGGCAGAGCAGTCAGCGAACCGGTTTTGCCTTTAACAGCGCCACCAGTCAGTTTTTCTACTTCGTCTTCGTTGATGCGGGAAGCACGTTCCAGCAGACGGGAGTGCAGGTAGAAAACGTCGCCCGGGTAAGCTTCGCGGCCCGGTGGGCGGCGCAGCAGCAGGGAGATCTGACGGTAGGCTACGGCTTGTTTGGACAGATCGTCATAAACGATCAGTGCATCTTCACCGATATCGCGGAAGAATTCGCCCATGGCGCAGCCGGAGTACGGTGCAATGAACTGCAGTGCAGCAGCTTCGGAAGCAGTAGCAGCAACCACAATGGTGTGACCCATTGCGCCGTGCTCTTCCAGCTTGCGCACTACGTTGGCGATGGAGGACGCTTTCTGACCTACGGCTACGTAGATGCAGACAACGCCGGTGCCTTTCTGGTTCACGATGGCATCCAGTGCCACAGCGGTTTTACCAGTCTGACGGTCGCCAATGATCAGTTCACGCTGGCCGCGGCCAACCGGTACCATGGAGTCGATGGACTTCAGGCCGGTTTGCATTGGCTGCGAAACGGATTGACGGGCAATAACGCCCGGAGCAATCTTTTCGATCGGGGAAGTTTTGGACGCGTTGATCGGGCCTTTGCCATCGATCGGCTGACCCAGCGCGTTTACCACGCGGCCAACCAGTTCGCGACCTACCGGCACTTCCAGAATGCGACCGGTACACTTCACTTCCTGACCTTCGGAGATGTGCTCGTACTCGCCCAGGATCACGGCACCTACGGAGTCACGCTCCAGGTTCATGGCCAGGCCAAAGGTGTTGCCCGAGAACTCGAGCATTTCACCCTGCATCACGTCTGTCAGGCCATGGATACGAACGATACCGTCGGTAACGGAGATCACAGTACCTTTGGTACGGGTCTCGGCACCTTCAGCCAGGTTCTGAATCTTCGCCTTGATCAGATCGCTGATTTCAGAGGGGTTCAACTGCATGATCTCTCCTAATTCTTGAGGCTTGCTGCCATTGCCTGCAGCTTGCCGCTCACCGACGCATCAATCACGTCGTCACCAACCAGTACTCGCAGGCCGCCGATCAGCTCGGGGACAACACGCACTTCAATCCGTACGGTTTTGCCGTACTTCTTGGTAAGCGTGGCGATCAGGTCGGCTTGCTGGCTTTCGTCCATCGGGTAGGCGGACTCTACTTGAGCGTCCAGCACACCTTCGGCACGGGCCTTGAGGGCTTCAAACTGTTCGGCAATTTCAGGCAGCAGCGTCAGACGACGGTTTTCGATAAGGGTAACGATGAACTGTTTGATGTCATCATTGGCCTTGTCGCCCAGTACGTCCAAAAACAACGCCTCAATCTCTTGCGCGGTATGTTTCGGGTTCGTGACGACTTGCGTCACGTCCGGGTTCGCCACCATGGCAGCCAGCCACGCGAGCGCGTCAGACCACTTGGCTTGAGACTGCTGCTCGGTGGCAAGGCTGTATACCGCTTCGGCATAGGGCCTTGCTACGGTAATGAGTTCTGCCATGAGTTAATTAAAACTCCGCTTTGATGGAGGCTAACAGATCAGCGTGCTTCGCAGCGTCGATCTCTTTACGCAGGATTTTCTCTGCGCCGGCTACGGCCAGACCAGCTACCTGCTCGCGCAGGGCTTCCTTGGCACGCAACACTTCCTGATCGATCTGGGATTTGGCTTCGGTTACCAGCTTGGCACCTTCGGTGCGAGCGGCATCCTTAGCCTCTTCCACGATCTGGTTGGCGCGCTTTTCAGCGGCCAGAATCAGCTCGGTAGCTTGTTGTTTAGCCTGACGAAGTTCGTCAGCAACACGCTTTTCAGCTGCTTCCAGATCCTGCTTGCCACGTTCTGCAGCGGCCAAGCCATCAGCAATACGCTTGGCACGCTCTTCCATCATGTTGGTAAGCGGAGGCCAAACAAACTTCATGGTGAACCATACCAGGATAGCGAAAGTGATCGCCTGGCCCAGTAGTGTTACGTTGAATTCCACGCTTGTTTTCCTCCAGTGTGGTTACGACAACAACCGTTTTCGCTTAAAAATTAAGCGCCAGCTTTCAGGGCAGCCAGAGCTGCAGACAGGAACGGGTTGTTGAAGGTGTACAGCATAGCTACACCCACACCGATCATGGAGATGGCGTCCAGCAGACCAGCGATAATGAACAGCTTGGTTTGCAGAACCGGGATCAGTTCCGGCTGGCGAGCGGAGGACTCCAGGAACTTGCCGCCCAGAATGGCGAAGCCCAGAGCGGTACCGATAGCACCAAGGCCAATGATCAGAGCTGCAGCCAGAGCGGTCATCGACTGGATCTGAGAAACGAGAGCTTCCATTTAAATCTCCTAAAGACTAATGCAAGGATGGTTTGAGAAAAGGTACGAAAAAACTGCTAAAAATTAGTGTTTCTCTACGGCCAGGCTCAGGTACACGATGGTCAGCATCATGAACACGAAAGCCTGCAGGGTAATCACCAGAATATGGAAGATTGCCCATGGTGCGCCCAACAGCCATTGTGCAGCCCACGGCAGCAGTGCGATCAGGATGAAGATCAGCTCGCCGGAGTACATGTTACCGAACAGACGCAGAGACAGAGAAATCGGTTTGGCCAGCAGCTCTACCATTTGCAGGGCAAAGTTGGCAGGAGCCAGCAGGATGGTGCCTACCGGACCACTAGCGTGGAACGGGGCGGTAAACAGTTCTTTGATCCAGCCGCCCAGACCTTTGGCGGAGATGGAGAAACCGATGATGCAGATCAGCACGGAGATGGACAGACCGAAGGTCACGTTCACGTCGGCAGACGGTACAACACGGAAGTAAACATGGTGAGGGTCGGCACCGAAGAAGGTGAAGCCGATCCACTGGGCAGCCATCGGAATCAGGTCAACAGGCAGCATGTCCATGGCGTTCATCAGGAACACCCAGCAGAAAATGGTCAGTGCCAGCGGCGCAATGACTTTGCTCTTGGCATGGAAGATTTCTTTCACCTGGGTATCGACCATCTCGACGATGGATTCGACAAACAGCTGCAGTTTGCCAGGGTTTTCCAGCTTGGCGTTGCGTGCCACGTAGGCAAACACACCGGCAAACAGGAAGCCGAGGATCAGGGAAACAGAGAAGCTGTCCACGTGCAGGCTGGAGAAACCACCTTCGTGCGAAGAGTTCCAGAATGTCAGGTGGTGCTTGATGTAATCAGTTGCGTTACTTGCCATCGCTTTATCTCAATTTTTAATCAGAAGCCCGAACCAGTAAGCGGAAGTGGCTGCTATGTAGCCGCCAAACAGACCCGCCACCGACAAATCCTTGAAAAAAGCGAGAGCACCACCAAATAACAAAAGTGTCAGCACAAACTTGACTGCTTCTGCCTTGTAATGCGCCCGCATCAATTCTGCAGGAGAAACCCTGTTTACCGCCCCGGCGATGTGCACATAAGCCAGTGCCGGCAAGATGGCACATAGCCCGCCTATGAGTGCCGACACCGGTACATTCAGCGCGGGTCCAGCAATCACCACACTGGCTACCACAGCCAGCAGCGTCAGTCTGACCTGCAGGCGTATTACGCGTTTTGCGTCCGGATTATTCATGTACGGCACTTAAAAAATCGGTCGATTATAGGCTTGGGGTGACGAAAGCGTCAACTTCGTTAAGTCGTCTGGATAATCGTCACTATCCGCTCAGCCAGTTGATTTTGCTTGCAGTTTTTCCAGCAGCCCGTCCAGCTCGTCCAGACTTGCATAATCAATGATGACCTTGCCTTTGCCCTTGCTGCCATGACGGAAGCTGACACTCATGCCGAGCTTATCAGACAGCATGCCTGCCAGGCGTTCGATATCGGCATCCCGCGGCGCTGCCGCAGCGGCTTTGCGGCCAACTTTGGGTTCGGCCAGGGCGTGTACACGCTGCTCGACTTCACGCACGGAAAGCTGCTCGGCCACCACCGCTTGGGCCAATGCCATTTGCTGCAGCACCGGCAGCGGGAGCAAGGCGCGGGCATGGCCCATTTCCAGCTGACCTTCATGCAGCATGGTTTGCAGCGGCGCTGGCAGCGCCAGCAAGCGCAACAGGTTGCTGATGGCACTACGCGAGCGGCCCAGTGCATCGGCAGCCCCTTCGTGCGTCAGGCCGAATTCCTCGATCAGGCGCTTGATGCCCTTGGCCTCTTCCAGCGGGTCCAGCTGCTGGCGCTGAATATTCTCGATCAGGCCCATGGCCAGTGCCGACTGGTCGGCTACGCTGCGCACCACAGCAGGGATGTCGGTGAGCCCAGCCAGCTGGCTGGCGCGCCAGCGGCGTTCGCCGGCGATCAGTTCGTAGTCACCCAAGCCGATTTCGCGCACTACGATGGGCTGGATCAAACCCTGGGAGCGGATGGATGCGGCCAACTCTGCCAGTGCGGTTTCGTCCATATGGCTGCGCGGCTGGTATTTGCCCGGTCGGATGCTGCTGACAGGCAGGGTGGTCAGGCGTTCGTTGTCTGATTCGACGGTGGAGAGGAGCGCGTCCAGGCCACGCCCGAGTCCTTTGAGTTTGGCCATATTATTGCTCGGTACTTGCGGTTTGCGGTTCGAGGCGGGCGATCAGCTCGGCCGCCAGAGTAAGGTAGGCTTGCGAGCCGCGGGCGGCACGGTCATACACGATGCCGGGCAAGCCGTGGCTAGGCGCCTCGGCCAGGCGGATGTTACGCGGCACGACGGTGTCGAACACCTTGCCGCCAAAGTGGCGTGCCAGCTGCTCGGACACTTGCTGCGACAGGTTGCTGCGCGCATCGAACATGGTACGCAGCAGGCCCATGATTTCGATACGCGGATTTACCGCCGCACGCACTTTGCGCAGGGTATTCACCAGGTCAGTCAGCCCTTCCAGCGCGTAGTATTCGCACACCATGGGGATCAGCACGCCCTGAGCCGCCACCAGGCCGTTCAGGGTCAGCAGGTTCAGCGACGGCGGGCTGTCGATCAGCACGTAGTCGTAGTCGGCGGACACCAGCTCCAGCGCATTTTTCAGCCGCGCCTCGCGTGCCAGCTCTTGCACCAGCTCGATTTCGGCAGCGGACAGGTCGCGGTTGGCCGGCAGTACGTCGTAGCCGCCCTCTTTGGCTGGCTGGCGCACTTCCTCAATGCTGTGCTCACCCATCAGCACGTGGTACACCGACTTTTGCAAAGCGCTCTTGTCGATGCCGCTACCCATGGTGGCGTTGCCCTGCGGATCCAGGTCAACAATCAGTACGCGCCGCCCCTGCTCTACCAGGCTGGCAGCCAGGTTCACGACGGTAGTGGTTTTACCCACCCCGCCCTTCTGGTTGGCCACAGCGATGATGCGCGCTGTCATTTTGCTACCACGCGTACCAGGTGGCGCTGTTCGGCATCCAGCCCCGGCACGTCCAGTTTTTTCACCTCGGCCACGGCAAAGTCGGCCGGCAGCTGGGCGATTTCTTCAAACGGGTAAACGCCTTTCATGGCGACAAACTGGCCGTCTGCGGCCAACAGGTGGCGCGACAGTTTCACAAACTCGGCCAGCTCGGAGAAGGCACGGCTGGTGATGCGGTCGAACTTTTCTGCCGGCTGGTAGGCTTCTACACGCTCGGTAATCACTTCCACGTTATCCAGCTTCAGCTCGATCACCGCCTGGCGCAGGAAGGTGGTTTTCTTGTGATTGGCGTCCAGCACCACCACTTTCAGGTCGGGGCGGGCAATCGCGGTGGGGATACCCGGCATGCCGCCGCCCGAACCCACGTCCAGCATGCGCGTACCACCAGCCAGCTGCGGCACCAGGGTCAGACTGTCCAGCAAGTGGTAGCTCACCATGCGGTCTTTATCGCGGATGGCGGTGAGGTTGTAGGTCTGGTTCCACTTGGCCAGCAGGCCCAGATAGCCTTCCAGCAAATCGATTTGTGCGTCGGACAAATCCAGGCCGATAGCGGCCAGGCCCTGGGTGAGTTCTGCGCGATGCGTCATGATGTTCGGAATAAGGTGTGTAAGTTGACCCGATTGTAACGGGTATCAAAAACAAATGCGCCCCGAAGTGGCTACCCCGGAGCGCAGTGCAACAAAAAGCGCCTTAACCTGCGCTGCGTGCTTCGCTAAAGCCGCGTTTCAGGTGTACCAGCAGCAAGGCGACGGCGGCAGGCGTAATGCCCTGGATGCGCGAGGCCTGGCCCAGGGTTTCCGGGCGGTGCTGGTTCAGCTTTTGCGACACTTCCTTCGACAGGCCTTTTACCAGCGCGTAGTCGATATCCAGCGGCAGCTTGACGTCGTCCAGCTGTTCACGCTTGGCCACTTCTTCGTTCTGGCGGTCGATGTAGCCTTGATATTTGATCTGGATTTCCACCTGCTCGGCCACCACGTCATCTTGCACCCCCTCCCCTGCCAGCGATAGCTTCATCAGCTCGGCGTAGGCTACATTGGGGCGGCGCAGCAGGTCGGCCAGGGTGTATTCACGCGCCAGCTTCTGGCCGACGATGGCTTCATCTTCGCCCGGCTGCAGTTTGCCTGGTTGTACCCAGGTGCTGGTGAGGCGCTGCTTTTCTGCTTCTACCGCGTCACGCTTGCGGCAGAAGGCATCCCACTGCGCATCGCCGATCAGGCCCAGCTTGCGGCCAACCTCGGTCAAGCGCAGATCGGCATTGTCTTCGCGCAGCTGCAGGCGGAACTCGGCACGGCTGGTAAACATGCGGTACGGCTCGGACACGCCCAGCGTGGTGAGGTCGTCCACCAGTACGCCCAGGTAAGCTTCATCGCGGCGTGGGCACCAAGCGTCCTGCTCGCGAGCGTACAGGCCGGCGTTCAGGCCCGCCAGCAGGCCCTGCGCGGCGGCTTCTTCGTAGCCGGTGGTGCCGTTGATCTGGCCGGCAAAGAACAGGCCATGGATGGCTTTGGTTTCCAGCGAGGATTTCAGGCCACGCGGGTCGAAGTAGTCGTACTCGATGGCATAGCCGGGGCGCAGGATGTGGGCGTTTTCCAGGCCACGCATGGAGCGCACAGCAGCCAGCTGGATGTCGAACGGCAGGCTGGTAGAGATACCGTTAGGGTAGTACTCGTGCGTGGTGAGGCCTTCCGGCTCCAGGAAGATCTGGTGGCTTTCCTTGTCGGCAAAGCGGTTGATCTTGTCTTCGATGGACGGGCAGTAGCGCGGGCCCACGCCTTCAATCACGCCGGTAAACATCGGGCTGCGGTCAAAACCGCTGCGGATGATGTCGTGGGTTTGCTGATTGGTATGCGTAATCCAGCACGGCAGCTGCTTGGGGTGCATGGCGCGGCTGCCGCGGTAGGAGAATACCGGCTCGGGGGTATCGCCCGGCTGGGCTTCCATCACCGAAAAGTCGATGGTGCGGCCATCGATGCGCGGCGGGGTACCGGTTTTCAGGCGGCCTACCGGCAGGCTGAGCTCGCGCAGGCGTTCGCCCAGCGTGGAGGCTGCCTGGTCGCCAGCGCGGCCGCCGGTGTAGTTTTCCAGCCCGACGTGGATCTTGCCGGACAGGAAGGTGCCGGCCGTCAACACCACGGTCTTGGCGCGGAAGGTAATGCCGATAGCGGTGATGGCACCGGCTACGCGGTCGCCCTCGATCAGCAAATCATCCACCGGCTGCTGGAACAGCATCAGGTTGGGCTGGTTTTCCAGCATTTCGCGAATGGCTGCCTTGTACAGCACGCGGTCGGCCTGGGCGCGGGTAGCGCGTACGGCCGGGCCTTTGCTGGCGTTGAGCGTGCGGAACTGGATGCCACCGATATCGGTCGCCAGCGCCATGGCACCACCCAACGCATCCACCTCTTTCACCAGATGACCTTTGCCGATACCGCCAATAGACGGGTTGCACGACATCTGGCCCAGGGTTTCGATGTTGTGCGTGAGCAGCAGGGTCTTGCAGCCCATGCGTGCAGCGGCCAAGGCGGCCTCGGTGCCGGCGTGGCCACCGCCTACTACGATTACGTCAAAGGTCGTGGGATAGATCATAGGTATTGTGCGAAAAGATCGGTCAAACAAAACCGGCTATTGTACGCCAAAAGCGCACACTTTATAAGTCGTTGATTTTAATCACCCTGCTTGTCATGCGGGTTTCAAAAGACGGTCATCATCGTGCCATGCTGGCGTCACGGCGCTGTCAAGCTGGCTGCATAGCATGGTGGCACTACCTCTACCCGGAGTGCACGATGCAGCAAGGTCTCGAAACCGCTCTGCTGGCCCCCGCCAGCAAGCTGAGTGTGCGTGTGGCGCATAGCGCCAAGGATATCCGCCGCGCACAAAAGTTGCGTTATCAGGTATTTGCCCAGGAAATGGGGGCCAGCCTGGCCTCTGCTGCCGAAGGGATAGACCGTGACGAATACGACCCGTATTGCGACCACCTGATTGTGGAAGACAACACCACAGGCAAGGTAGTGGGTACCTACCGCATGCTGCCGCCACACAAAGCGCGCCAGCTGCCCAGCCTGTACTCCGAGCACGAATTCGACATGAGCCGCCTGGCCGGTATCCGCGACCATATCATCGAAATCGGCCGCTCCTGCGTACACAAAGATTACCGCCGTGGTGCCGTCATCGCCCTGCTGTGGGCCGGTTTGGCCGACTACGTGCGCCAGCATGGTGGCCAGTATCTGGCCGGTTGCGCCAGCGTGAGCCTGGCCGATGGCGGCCACCAAGCAGTGAGCCTGTACCGCCTGCTGGAAAGCAAGAACCTGTCACCTGCCGAATGGCGCGTCACCCCGCACCTGCCCTTGCCGCTGGGCGAGGTACAAGACGACAGCCAGGTACCCGTGCCCCCGCTGATCAAGGGCTATCTGCGCGCCGGTGCTTGGGTGTGCGGCGAGCCGGCGTGGGACCCGGATTTCAACTGCGCCGATTTCTTCATGCTGCTGCCGATGAGCCGTCTGGACATGCGCCATCAGCGTCACTTCGCGGGCTAACCTCTCCTGGCCCGTCCCGCCCAAGGTTGGCCGCACGCCCGTGCGGCCAACCTTTCGCTACAATCGGGGCATGAGCTACACACTGCACCCCATTGGCCTGATCAGCTCGCCGTATCAGGAAAAATTCGGCATCCCGCGCCAACCGGCGTTGGCGCCCTCGGCCCCGGTTAGCCTCACCCTGCTGCCACCCTACAACCAGCCCGACTGCGTACGCGGCCTGGAAGCGTTTTCGCACGTATGGCTGACCTTTGTCTTCCACGAAACCCTGGCCCGTGGCTGGCAGCCACTGGTGCGCCCGCCACGGCTGGGCGGTAATAGCAAAGTAGGCGTGTTTGCCAGCCGTGCCACGCACCGGCCCAACGGTTTGGGCCTGTCTTTGGTCGAACTCAAAAGTATCGATACGCAACAAGGTGTCACCCTGCACTTGGCCGGTGCCGACCTGCTGGACGGCACGCCGGTACTGGACATCAAACCGTACATCCCCTTTGTGGAAGCCAAGCCGGATGCCCGCGGCGGCTTTGTCGATGGCCCTCCCCCGCTGCTGGCCGTGCAGTGGCAGCCCAAGGCACACGCTGACCTGCAGGCTTGGCAGCTGGCACCGCCATGGCTAGCCGGGCTGATAGACGAGGTACTGGCACAAGACCCGCGCCCCGCCTACCAGGACGACCCCGCCAGGGTGTATGGCATCCGCCTGGCGCATTGCGACGTACGCTTTGCCGTACAGGGTGATACCGTGCAGGTACTTGAAATAATCACCCCTGCCCAGAACTAAGCCTTGTTTCGCCTAGTCGAAACGCTACCTGACCATCAGAGTCAGCTCACCTACCGGAGAATGAATCAATGATTACCCGAGCGAAGACGTCCATTCTGGCCCTCTCCCTCATTGCTGTGCTGGCCACGCCGTTTGCAGAAGCCGCACGCGTGGGTAAAGGCAAGAGCGCCGGCATGCAGCGCGCCACCCCAACCCAAAGCTTCCAGCAACAGAACGCCATTCCGGCCAAGACCCCGACTCAGGTTGCCCCGCAACAAAAAGGCTCCGGCGTCGGCGGCATGGTGGCCGCTGGTGCGGCGGGTGCCGCAGCAGGCTACCTGCTGGGCTCTGCCATGGGCGATGACGATGGTGGTTTCCCATGGCTGGCCGTGATTGGCGGCTCGCTGGCGGGTCTGGCACTGCTCTCCTTCCTGCGCCGTAGAGCAGCCAGCAAGCAGGCAGGCCATCGAGCACCACCGCTGCAAACGCAGCCCATGCACTTCCAGCCTTCGCCAGCAGGCGCCAACGGCATCCCGCCAATCGGCTCCGGCAATAACGCCATGGGCGGCAGTGGCCTGACCCCGCCACCTGCATCGTTCCAGCGCCTGCCGGACGGCACGGAAGCCCCGCACTTCCTGCGCCAGGCGAAAGCCACCTTCCTGCATCTGCAGAACCTCAACTCTGCCGACAGCCTGGAAGAAGTACGCAAGTACATGACAGCCGACCTGTTCAATGCGCTGAAAGACGACATCACGGCCAACACCGAACCTGCCGACTTCCCGCAGCTGGACTGCCAGATCGTCGAGGCCACCGTGGAAAGCAGCCGCATGATTGCCAGCGTGCGCTTTAACGGCATGGTGAGCGAGACTGTGGGTGCCCCGGCGGTAGCGTTCAGCGAAACCTGGCACTATGTAAAAGACGACAGCAGCAATGGCAAATGGCTGGTAGCAGGTATCCAGCAGAATTAAGCCAAGGTTGGCCGCAGCAAACAAAAAGGCATCTTCGGATGCCTTTTTTCTTTTCTCCCGCACTGACACCCCCAGGCCTGCCTCGCCGGCACACCAGCCTGCACACATCCACGAGCACGGCACGCACCAGACAAGCAGGGCGAGGTGGTTTGCCACACTCGCCCTGCTAAAGGTTGGCCGCAGCAAACAAAAGTCCCCCGGATGCTTATTTCTTTTCGTCCGTGCCACCCCCAGGCCTGCCTCGCCAACACACCAGCCTGCACGCATTCACAAGGACAGCACGCGCCAGACAAACAAACAGGGCGAGGTGGCTTGCCACACTCGCCCTGCGATTGGCCCACACCCCAATCGTTTATTTCACACCGGGGCCGGTCAGGCCATCAAAGCCCAAAGACAGCAACATCTGCTGCTCGGCATCGGTACGCACGCCTTCAGCCACCACGCCCAGGCCAATATTGTGCGCGATATTGCACACCCCTTTCAGGAATGCCTGATTGCCGGTTTCCTGATCAATTTGCTGCACAAAACTACCGTCGATTTTTAGATAGTCGATGCCCAGATCGTGCAGCTGGCCAATTAAACTGAATTGCCGGCCAAAGTGTTCGATCCCCACCTTGCACGGCAGGTCTGCCAACGCCAGGCATAGCGTGCGGAAGCGGTCAAAACGCTGCACGATCCCCACCTCGGCCATCTCCAGCCACAACCGGCCCGCAGCGGCACGCTGGCTGCGAATCAACCCGACCAGCTTCGTCACGAACTGGTCATCCGCCAGTGACTCGGCCGCCAGGTTCACCGCAATACCCTGACACACTGGTTCTGCGGCCAACTGCTGCAGTGCCAGGTTCACGGCTGCCAGGTCCAGCGCCGCCACGCGGCGAGTACGGATAGCCATGGGCATGAACTGCCCGGCAGGCAGCCAATCGTCCCCCTGGTGCAAGCGCAGTGGCGCTTCTTCGTGCAACAGGCCACCATTGGCATCACGTACGGCAAAACGTACCAGCTTGAGCTGACGGGTAGCGATGGCCTCATCCAGCAAAGCACTCCAGTGATCCGCCGTCATCGCCAATGGCTTGTGGACATTCTCGTCCGCCAGTGTCACTTTCACGCCACCTGCCGCTTCGGACAAAGCCAGCGCATTATCTAGACGCGACATGATATCGCGAATGGCATCGCCATCCCGTACATCGGTCGCCGCCATCGCCAGGCACACATCCTGCGAGGCAAAGCTGCCCAGCAAGGCACCCAGCTCATCATGCAGCGCCTCCAGACGCGGCAACTCTGCTTGCGAGCTGGCCAATAGCAGGGCGAAGTCGGCACCATTCAAGCGGGAAGCCAGGCTATCCAGACCAAAGCGATCCTGATTACGCAACACCGTGCCAAACTGGCTGAGCATCTCGTCGGTGAGCGGGCGCCCCAATTTGGCATTCAGCTCGGCCAGGCCATCGATACGCATCAAGAGCAGCGTGCGGCCCGCTTTATCACGCTCGGCCAGCTCTGCACCCAGCCGCCCCATGAAGAAACCGCGGTTAGCCAGGTTGGTGACACTGTCAAAGTTGATCTGGCGGCGCAGGGCTTCCAGCCGTACGGCTTCTTCTTCAAACATGGCTTTCACGCGCATCACCATGGCGTTCATGGCTTGCGCCAAGCGCCCCATTTCAGGCCCGTCCGGCTCTGGAATGGTGATAAAACGGCGCTGGGTAATGGACTTGGCCTGATTCACCACGGAAAGCAGCTGCCTGCGGATAGTGCTGACACCAAGAGAACCGATACCACCCACGAGCAAACCGGCCAACAGTACCCAGAACGACACATTCAGCGCACCCCGCCACAATGACTCGTAGGCATAACCGGCCTCACTCTCTACCTGGATATAACCCGCTTGCATCCAGCCACTGCTTACCATGGCACGCGCCGGGGCCGGCACCAGCGTGAACACCTCGCGGAACCAGGCTGGCGTCTCGCCCGCACGCTGGGCATTCTGCCTCAGCACCAGCACCTTGCCTTGGGCACTCACCCAGCTGATCTGACGGAAATGGCCCTGGTCAAATGCAGCATTGATCAGCGTCTCCCCCATCACCGGGTCAGCCTGATTCTGCGTAATAAGCAAAGCGAGCGAGTTGGCCGCATCCGCGCTTTGCGCGGCCAACTGCTGTTGCAGATAATCACGCGCATTAAACAAGTTGGCCGTCAGGCTGCCCGCGGCCGCCAGCACTACCGCTGCGATAACCAGCATCCATAGCTGTTGAATCAGGGAAACGCGTTTCATGCCATCTCTCAGGAAATAAAGCCTTCGGTTTTCATCTTGTCGATCAGCTGGCGCCAACGGGTCAGCCTGTCCACACTGGAGTTCGGATTGGGGCCGCCTCCCACCCAGATACCATCGGCGTTGAAACTGAACACCGGCTGCAAATCTGTACGCTGCGAGGCGGGCCGTATGGTGCTGATGAGGTTATCCAGAATCAGGGGCTCCGCCGCAGGGCCCGGGTAGTAAGCCAACACCATGTGCGCCTGCGTTACGGTACTGGCAGCACCGCCAAGACGCGCTTTGACATAAGTCAGTCGCAGCTTCTGCGGTGCCACGCCGAGCTCGCGCAAGGTAAAATATTTGGCGATTGTATAATCTTCGCAATCACCCGCGCCGCGCGCCATACTTTCCAGAGGTGTCGCCCAGTAGTCCGGCTGCTTCCACAGATCGATATCATCAACAAACTGGTAGCGCTGGTTGAAAAACTGGTTTACATCCCGCAACAGGGTTTGTTCATTGCTTTCGCGCCGGGAAGACAAAAGTAATTGCTGCCACTCTCGATATATACGTACAGCTTGGCCACCATAGAGCTGCTGCACGCGCTCAAGGGGCATTTCGGCCAGGGCAAGCGCAGCCAGGACCAGACACACCGGCAGCCACTTACAACGACTTAACACTAAAGGTACACCCATAGACTGGTTCCGCCGGATGGCAACTCATGCTTCTGTCTTAACATGCAACAAGCGTATAGCAAGCCCGCGGGTTTTGCCACGTTTAGCTTGACACTTTAGCATCCACTTCCGAAAATACAGCACATAAAGCTTTTATTTAAAATACTTAGAACTACCGCTTAATAATCAGCTGTTCAATTATCACAGTATTCAATGAGGCTCTCATGAACTTCCGCCCTAAACGCATCTCCGGCAGTACGCTTATCGCCTTGCTGGCTCTTTCGTTACCCATGACCAGCCACGCATTGGAGCTGAAAGACACCATTGAACAAACCTTGAAAAACAATGCGGAAGTTCGCATGAAGTGGCACACGTTCCGCGCCAGCCTGGAAGAGCGTGGCATTGCAGAAGCCGGTTTCAAACCCACAGTGGATCTGAGCTACGCCACCGCACGTGAAAAAAACAAGACACCCACGTCCACCGGCGGCACTAGCACCAGCAGCTTCACCCGCCACGGTTATAACCTGGCCCTGAGCCAGAACCTGTTTGCCGGCTTCATCACTACCAACCAGGTAAAGCAGCTCGACTATACCAGCCGCGCACGCTACTTCGAATACCTGGCTGCCGCCGAAGCACAAGGCCTGGAGTCGGTACGTGCTTTTGTTGACGTAGTGCGCTACAGCAAACTGGTCAATATCGCAGAAGAAAACTATGCCATTCACAAAGGCATTTACGAACAGATTCTGCAGCGCGTTACCCAAGGGGTTGGCCGCCGTGTAGACCTGGAACAAATCGCAGGCCGCCTGGCTCTGGCTGAGTCCAACCTGGTGAACGAGCTATCCAACCTGAATGATGTCTCCGCCCGCTATGCCCGCATTACTGGCGAAGCGCCAGCCAACGAGCTGAAGCTGCCGGGGCTGAACCTGGGGCTGATCCCGCCAGCGAATGAGCTGATGGTTCTGGCAGACAAAAGTAATCCATCGCTGCAAGCTGCCCGTGCGTTCTACCGTGCGGCTGAAGCCGAAATCGATGTCCGCCGTGGTGCCTTCTCGCCTACGGTGGATCTACGCGCCAACAAGGCCGCCACCAATAACAAGGACGGTGTAAAAGGCCGTACCAACGAACAAGCCATCGAGCTGGTGATGAACTTGAACCTATATCGTGGCGGTGCCGACCGCGCACGTCTGGCCTCGGCCACCGAGCGCCGGGACGAAGCTGAAGCACTGGGGGTAAAAGCCTGCCGTGACATGCGACAGCAAGTTTCTATTGCCTACAATGACTCGGTACGTATCAGCAGCCAGCTGGAATCGCTGCGTCAACACCAGCTTTCCACCGAAAAAGCCCGTGATGCTTACCGCAAGCAATTCGACATTGGCCAGCGTACATTGCTGGACATGCTGGATAGCGAAAACGAGCTGTTCCAATCGCGCCGCGAGCTGTTGAATGCCGAGCTGAATCAGCAACTGGCCACCTACCGCGTACTGGGTGAGTCTGGCCGCCTGATGGAAACCATGCAGCTCAAGCCAAAAGATGATGGTGCAGAAGTCAGTACCGATCTGACCGCGCCAAGCTGCCCGACCACCTATGTTGCCCCTACCCCGCTGGATGCCAGCAAGATCCCTGCTCGTTCTTTCAATACTGGCACGGAGCTGGCTCCTGTCGTGGCAAACACGACACCAGTCGCCACCACACGCGACATCACCGTCAACATGCAAGTGCAATTCGACTTGAATTCGGCCAAGATCCGCCCGGAAAGCCAACCCATGCTGGATCAGCTGGCTAGCACACTGCAAATGCCACAACTGGCCCAGAAACGCTTCCTGGTAGAAGGTCATACCGATAGCACTGGCAATCCAGCGTCCAATCTGGAGCTGTCGAAAAACCGGGCGCAAAGCGTGCAGAACTATCTGACCAGCCGTGGTGTACAAGCCAGCCGCATTGAGAGTGTTGGCCGCGGCGACACACAGCCACTGCCGGGTAAAGCTGCCAACGACCCGCTCAACCGCCGCGTAGCCGTGGTCATGCAAGATGCCACAGGTGCACGCCCTACTCCGGTACCGGCAACCCGCTTGGCTCCAGCCCCAGCCAAACCGGCAAGCGCACCACTGGTACGCCGCATTACGCCAGCGGCACCCGCCACCAAGTAAATCCGTACCAAACGCAAAGCCCGCATCCTTGATGCGGGCTTTTTGCTTGCTGGCAACAACACGGCAACCTTATCGACAAATCTATCCAGCCACACTACTGCATACCGAAAATTTTGCCCAACAGGCAACCTGAACCAGACTGAGGGGGCTTATACCTTGAAGCGTGTAATGCTGTGATCCAGCTCCTGAGATTGCTGCTTCAAACCGCCAGACAAGCTACTGGCCTCGGCCACCGCCAGCCGTGTCTGGTCATTCATCTGAGCGATCTGTTCCATATTCTGCGCAATATCCTGGCTAGCCATGCGTTGCTCCTGAATCGCCTGCACCATCTCTGCGACCTTCTCTTGCGCCTGGATGGATGACTGGAATATTTGCTGCAACGACTGGACAACCTTACCTGTACCCTCCACGCCACTTTCTACCAGCGTGTTAGCCTGCTGCATGTTCTGGAAGGCCTGCTGTGTATCACGCTGCACACCGGCAATACGACTGGAAATTTCAGTTGTCGCCTGGCTAGTACGCTCGGCCAGCTTGCGCACCTCGTCGGCTACCACCGCAAAACCACGTCCGGTTTCCCCTGCCCGTGCCGCCTCGATGGCAGCATTCAGTGCGAGCAGATTGGTCTGGTCGGCAATCTCGCGAATCACGCTCACGATATTGCCAATCTCGCTAGAGCGCTGGTTCAAGCTATCGATTGTGCCGGAAGTCTGGGCAATACTCTGGGCAATATGCTGAATCTGGTTTGCGGCGGTTTGTGCCATATCGCTGCCGGCACGTGCATCCGTAGCCGTCTGGCGCGACTGCAGCTCCACCCCTTCTGCATTATCGGCCAACACACTGACACTCACCGTCAGCTGCTCTACCGCAGCCGCGCTAGCCGATGCAGCATTCGACTGGTTTACCGCAGCATCGTGAATGGCATCACTCACGCCAGACAAACGATCCGATGCGCCTACCAACTTGGCAGAATGCTGATGCGATTCGCTTATCAACTCGCGCACCGTCACAATCAGGTGATTCAGCGCCTGGCCCGTACGGCCAAGTTCATTGCGGCCATAATCAGGAATGGTCACCGACAGGTCTTTGCTGCTCGCCAGCTGCTCAGCCAATAGCGTCATCTCGCCCAATGGGCGACGAATAGACAGTGAAATAGCCACTGCCGTGCCCATCCCGGCCAACAGCGCCAGCACGCTCAGCCCCAACAACAAACTACGTGATGAGGCGATCTCGGCCTGTACCGCCTGCTGGCTTGCCACAGCCTGCTCACTGGCATTATCAACCAGGGTACGCGTGGTACTTTCCATACCGCGCACAGCATCTTTCACTGGCTCCAGCGCCTTGTTACCCTCTTGCGGCGTAGCCAAACCACCCGCGTCAATTTGGCCGGCAACACGCTTGAGCCCGCCCTCATAACGCTCCATAGCACCCAATAGCGACTTGATCGCATCCTGCTCAGTGCTACTGGCCAAGGTGTCTGCTGCCTGCAGGTGCTTACGCACTTTCGCCACACTGTCTTGCCATTTATCCAGATATTCTTTACGTTTCTCTACGCTCTGGATATTCAGTAGCAGGTCTTTTTCGTAGCGGCGTAAATTACCCACCTCGGCCCGAACAGACTGAATGTGATGGCTAAATGCCAGACTACGATTTACCAGATCGTCCAGGCTTCCCCCCGCCCGGCCCAACGCCAACAAACTGCTGCCCACAATCAACAATAAAACCAGCAGCATGAACGCAAAGCCCATACTGATGCGTGCTGTTACCGTGACATTTTTCAACATTGCTTTCTCCTTGTTCACTATCCAGCACCACTACTGTCATCACACTATCGGCCGCAGCGCCGGTATAACACGACGCACATTCTGATAAGTTGCCTCGGCTAGCTCAGCCAGCGGCAAGCCTCGCAGCTCGGCCAATACCGAAGCAATGCGGGGCAGGTTCTCGGGCCCGTTCGGCAGCCCTTGCCCCCACTCCGGCGCCATATCCGGGCCATCCGTTTCCAGCACTAACGCAGACAGCGGTAAATCCGCAGCCAGGCGGCGTATACGCTGCGAGCCCTGATACGTCATGGCGCCGCCAAAACCTAGGCAAAAACCCAGGTCGATAAAAGCCTGTGCCTGCTGGGCACTGCCATTAAACGCATGCGCCAGCCCCCCACGCACCCGTACCTGGCGCAAACACTTCAATACACGGTCTTGCGCACGGCGCACATGCAAAATCACCGGCAAATCGAAACGACGGGCAAGCTTCAGCTGCGCCAGCAAAAGCGCCTCCTGCTGCTGCGGATCCAGTCCGGGAACGTAGAAATCCAGCCCGCACTCCCCCACGGCGACTGCTTTGCCCTGCGCCAGATACTGCTCCAGCACATGCAGGTGCTCTGCCTTGTGGCTGGCCAGATAAAGCGGGTGCAAGCCCAGCGCCACATCCATGCCAAACTGTTCTGCCACGTCGATAGCATGATTAAACGACTCCGCCATCACTGCAGGCACAATGGCATGTACCACCCCAGCAGCCCGCGCCAAGGCCCAACGCTGGGCAGCATCGGCGGCAAACTCCGGCGCATCAAAATGCAGGTGGGTATCAATCAGTGGCATAGGTTTGCATGCATGAATTTGGCCGCGGAGTATAAGCTAAACAGTCACAGTGTAGACCATGCCTGCCATTTTCCACCCCAATATCGATAAGTACGGCATTGGATATCTAGTTGTTTTACTTCGTATTTACTTTATTATTTTTTGAAACAAATTTTTCACAAAATTCATTTCAACTAAAAAATACAGCATGAAATGCCAAAAGCTGCATGGAATAAATAAGCACTTGAGAGACGGCATGCCCTAACACCAAACAGCCGCCAGGTAGTCAAACCTTGCTGCGCCTAAGCCAGGCACACAAAGCCGACACTATCGTGCCAGAACATTCATCTGCTTCATTGCCAAGCAAGACGAGCCAACATGGGGCATGCCCATCACCCAAATGACATGAAAGCAGAAGTCATCCTGACCAAACCCACGCAAGCACAACAACAACGCCAGCGCCATACGCGGTCTGCCACGCATTGGCGTACGGCCAACTCTACGGTTGATGCTAGGGCGATACGGATAGCGCTTTAACGTGCTCACGCAGCGCTCAAAGGTCTTGATATTGGCAGCCAGCAAGGGAAGAAAAGACAGTGCCATTTGCATGTCAAAGAAAGGCACGCAAAATGGGGCATAGAAACGCTAGGCAGAGTGAGCCGCCGCAAAGCAACAAAAAACCCGCAGAGCCTTGTGCTGTGCGGGTTTGATGGACTGCTTGGGATGTTGCTGGACTTTCTCGTGGTGCCCGGGGCCGGACTCGAACCGGCACACCTTGCGGCGGGGGATTTTGAGTCCCCTGCGTCTACCAATTTCGCCACCCGGGCGAGAAAATCAGAGGAACGCAGTATAGACGCGACAGTGCTACTTGTAAATATCACTCTGTGCTTTTGAGCTTCAGTGCATAGTCATACAGCAGTTTTTTGTTCAGGTCGTAATGCGACGCCACGATACCCGCAGCCTGTTTGGTAGGCAACACAGCCGCCAGCTCGGCCAGCAAAGACATGGCCGCGGCAGGGAGTGCATCGTCTGCTGCGGCGGCTTGCGGAGCGGCATCGATAATCAGCACGCACTCGCCACGCTGCTGGTTGCTGTCGCTGCGTATGCGCGCCAATAGTTCGCCAGCGGGCAAGCGCAAGAAGGTCTCGAAGGTTTTGGTGAGCTCGCGCGCCAGTACCAGCGGGCGATCCGGGCCCAGGGTGGCCACGATGTCTTCGACGCAATCCAGAATGCGGTGCGGAGCCTCGTAGCACACTACGGCGTAATCGGCCTGCGCCCATTGCTGCACGGTCTTGCAGCGTGCGCCCTGCTTTGGCGGCAAAAAGCCGTGAAACAGAAAGCGTGCGGTTTCCAGGCCGCTGGCAGACATCGCGCCCACTACGGCCGAGGCGCCGACGATAGGCACCACGCGCAGGCCGGCTGCCCACACGGCTTCGGCCAGGCGTGCGCCGGGGTCGGAGATACCGGGAGTGCCCGCATCGGAAACCTGCACCACGATCTTGCCCTCTTCCAGCCAGCGAATCACGTTGGCCGCCATCTCGCGCTCGTTATGTTCGCGCAGGCTTACCAGCTTTTTGCTGATGCCGTAGGCGCTCAGCAGGCTGCCGGTCACGCGGGTATCTTCGGCCAGCACAATATCGGCGGCATGGAACCCGGCAATGGCGCGAACGGTCACATCAGCCAAATTTCCAATGGGCGTTGCCACCACATATAATGCCCTTTCGACAAATGTTTCCCGAGCAGAATTCATCAAGTGATCAAGCGCTGTCTGCACGTTTTGGCTCCATGGTTATCCGGCTCTGCCGTCTTGTTGGCGGCAAGTGTAGCGATTGCACAATCCCCGGGCTACATACTTCAACAAAATCAGGCCTCACTGCAGCCTGCCCCCCCAAAAGGCAGCGCGTCCGCAGCAGTGCCTGCTGCGGCCAACCCTGTGGCCGTGCCCGGCAAACTGCCGGCCAAAGCCAAGGGTGTGCATCTGGGGTTGATGCTACCGGTAGATTCCAGCCAGCTGGGTGAGGCCGCACAGGTGGTGAAAGCCGGCTTTGATGCGGCGGCCAGCGCAGATGGCAGCGTGGAAACCAGCTTTGTCGCCCTACGGGACGAAAGTGACACGGCCGCGGCTTACCAGCAGCTGGTGGCCAATGGCGCTACCTTCATTGTCGGCCCGCTCACCCGCCAGGGTGCCGCCAGAGTCGCTGCAAGCAGCAAGCTGCCCACGCTGGTACTGAATGCACTGGATAAGCCCCCGCCAGCAGGCAGCAAGGTGTGGAGCCTGTCGGTGACAATAGAAACCGAGGCTCAGCAAATTGCCCGCATGATGCGCGATGATGGCAGCCAGCAGCCGCTGATCCTGTTCAATAACGACAACCTGTCCCAGCGTTTGCGCCAGGCATTTGCCGAAGAATGGCGTAGCCGCACCGGCAAAGTCGCGCGCGAATTGAACGTTTCGGCCCTGGCTGCAGACCAACTGGATATCGAGCTGCGTATTGCCGACGCGGTTTTTCTGGCACTGGATAGCAAAGAGGTAGAGGCCACCCGCGCCGTACTGAACCCGGACCTGCCCGCCTATGCTACCTCGCTGGCGAATGTGCACAAGCCGGGTCCGGCCATGACCGGCTTGCGGCTGATTGATATGCCTTGGCTACTGATACCCAACCACCCCGAGGCCCGGCTGATTGCCCGCCCGGTGAACCCGCTCAACAAAGCCACCGAGCGTTTGTATGCGCTGGGTATCGATGCGTACCGGCTGGGTGCGGTGCTGGCCAGCAACAAGAACCCTGGTCAGATACGTCTGGGTGGGGTCAGTGGTGACCTGCGCATCGGCAAAAGCTGGGTCGTCCAGCGTGATTTGCCTAGCAGCATCGTTGGCGCCGAGTAATGAGCCGGGCGAGCGGCGACCTCTTTGAAGACCAAGCCTGCTCGTTCTTGCAGGCACAAGGCCTGGTCTTGCTGGCGCGCAACTGGCATTGCCGTTTTGGCGAGATAGACCTGATCATGCAGGATGGCAAATACCGGGTATTTGTCGAGGTGCGGGCCCGCAGCAGCCAACAGTATGGCGGTGCAGCGGCGAGCATCAGCCCGGCAAAATGCCGCAAATTACAGGCTGCGGCCAACCTTTACCTAACCCAGCATCACCTCAATAGCCCCTGCCGTTTTGATGCGGTGCTGTTTGAGGGCGCCGCACCACCGGTATGGCTCAAGAACATCATCAGCTAGGCGCTGCGCCGGCTGAGTACAAAGGATAGACGATGGATTTGATCGATCGCGCCAGCGGGCATTTCCGCGAAAGCATCGCTACCCAGCAGCTAGTCATGGACGAGCTGGCACCCGCCATCGCGGTAGCTGCTGAAAAAATGGTGGCTAGCCTGATGAATGAAGGCAAGATCCTGGCCTGCGGTAACGGCGGCGGCGCGGCCGTGGCACATCATTTTGTTACCAGCATGCTGGGGCATTTCGAAAAAGAACGCCCGGGCCTGGCTGCCATGTCGCTGTCGCACGATAGCCCGGCGCTCACGGCCATTGGCAACCATTACGAATTTGACCTGATCTACTCCAAGCAGGTACGGGCCATAGGCCACCACAACGACCTGCTGCTGGTGATTACCAGCTCCGGCCAGTCTGCCAATATCGTGGAAGCGATCTACGCCGCCCACGAGCGCGGCATGAGCGTGATTGCGCTGACCGGTAATGACGGGGGGCAGGTAGCCGAAATCCTGTCACCCGAAGACCTGCACCTGAACGTAGCGGTCACACGTACGGCCCGCATTCAGGAAATCCACCTGCTGGTCATCCACGCCCTGTGCGATGCCATCGATTACATGCTGCTGGGAGGAGATTGAATGACACCCCGCCTGATAAGCCTGACCGTTGCCACTCTGATGGCGGCCAACCTGAGCGCCTGCTTCCCCCTGGTAGCTGGCGGTGTGGCCGCCAGTGCCTTGGTGGTAACTGACCGACGCACCAGTGGTACCTATGTTGAAGATCAGGGTATCGAGCTGAAAGCGGTGCGCCAGCTCAGCGAGCGTTTTGCCGGCAGCCACGTGAATGCCACCAGCTATAACCGCGCCGTCCTGCTGACAGGCGAAGCGCAAAGCGAGGCACAAAAAGCCGATATCGAGCTGATGGCCCGGGGTATTCCCAATGTCAGACGTGTCTACAACCATCTGGTTGTCGCCCCGGTTACCACGCTGGCACAGCGCAACAACGACACCTGGCTGACCACCAAGGTTCGTACCCGCCTGCTGGAAGGCCAAGGCTACCCGCCCAATGCCATCAAGGTTGTCACCGAGCGTGGCGTGGTTTACCTGCTGGGCCTGGTTAGCGACGCCGAAGGCGAAGCGGCCGCACAGGTCGCCGCCAAAACCGCCGGCGTGCGCCAGGTAGTGACCTTGTTCGACCCGATTACCGCACCGTAAGCGCTATCCCAAACAAAACACCGGGCCCAGGCCCGGTGTTTTGCTGTATGCCCTACCCACGTTTACTTGGGCAGCATCACGTCCGAACACAGTACGTGCATTTGCTCGTCGATCTCGATCGCCATCGACAGGGTCACACAGGTGCGCGTGTCCGTCATCGACAGGTAGGGCTCGCTCATATACAACACACCGGGCTGGTCAATCGCGTGCTGGAAATAACTACGACGCGACCACACCGCCCCGGTAGTGTCTTCCAGTGGGGCAAAGCGCAGGCGGTTTACCTCGGACAATTCGCGCACATTCAGATTACGGCCCAGCTGGCGGCCTTCCTGATCCAGCAAGAAACAGCGAATCACATCCGGCAGGTTCAACATAGGCTGTGCGGCCAACCTGAACTCGTTACCCTGCATCAGGGCAATGGCGGTTTGCACAAAGGCCTGGCGTGATAGCTCCAGCTGGCGGCGGTTCAGCTTGCGGCGCAGCAGCTCGCGGTTCATCAGCTCGTCCCACTTGGCATCCAGCCGCGGGGTAATCTGCTCATCGCGGTCTGGCACCACGGCGGGCATGGCCACATAGTAGCCCTGCACCAGATCGCAGCCGGAATCCAGCGCTACCACCACATCAGACTCGCTTTCCACCCCCTCCACCACCACCAATGCACCAATTTCGTGCATCAGGCGTACCAAGCGCGACAAAAGCGTGCGTGTGCGCTGCTGGTTGACCGCGCTGCGCAGCAGGTGGCGGTCAAACTTGATGAAGTCCGGCTCCAAGCTACACACGCGGTCCAGGTTGGAGTGGCCGACACCAAAATCATCAATCGCCAGCAAGCAGCCCTGCTCGCGCAGCAGCGCCACGCCTTCCAGCAGGCCAGCATCCAGCTCCAGTGCTTGCTCCAGCACCTCCAGCACAATCAGCTGCGGCGGAATGCCCGAGTCGGCAATGATCTGCTGCAGCTGCTGCACGTAGTTCAGGTCGGCCAGCGTTACTGCGTCGATATTAAGAAACAGCCAGCGCTGGGCTGCCGGCGTGCGGGCAAAGTGCTGGCAATGGGCGCGTACCACGGCCAGGTCCATGGCGGCACGATCATCACGGCGGATATAGCGCTCGTACACCTGTGGCGGGCTCAGCGCCATGCCTTGCTCGGAGGCACGCAGTAGCGCCTCCATACCCACGGTACGGCGGTGGGCCAGGCTATAAATGGGCTGAAAATGGGAGTCTAGCGACAAGCCATCCCGCATCGGTAAGTTTTCCACAGCAGCGCTCCAGCGAAAGATAGGGGCAGTATAGCAATTGCCGTTCCAGTGTATTGAAACTTGGCCGCATAGCGTGTGACGTTTGGTACAGGTACAAAAAAAGAGCCGGCAAGCCGGCTCCTTTGTCACATACCCAATTACACACCCGTTTTACTGGTCGGTTTTCAGGTTGTTTTTCAACAGCTCGGTAATCACCTGTTGGTCTGTGCTACCCAGGCTGCTCAGCGTTACATCCTTCAGCAGAATGCTCTGATCAGTCACGCTGGCTGCGTTGGCACCGTTGCTGGTGAAGGCACCACTGCTGCTGATCTGTACCAGCGTATCGTTACCACTGGCCGAGAAGTGCAGGTACTGCGTCAGGTTGCCACTGTTTTCACCTTGCAGCAGGTCACGCAGATCCAGCACATCGCCACCCACACCGGTCTTGAAGTCGGTAATGACATCTTGCGCCGGGTTGGCAGTCGTGCCCTTGTCCGCCAGGGTCCACTGGAAGGTATCAATACCCAGACCACCTGTCATGGTGTCGTTGCCGCTACCACCGATCAGGGTGTCGTCACCGGCACCACCATCCAGCAGGTCGTTGCCGCTACCGCCGCGCAGGGTATCAACACCATCAGCACCATACAGCTTGTCATTGCCAGCACCGCCATCGATCACGTCATTACCGTCGCGCCCCAGAATCAGGTCAGGTGCAGCGGTACCAGTCAGGGTTTCACCTGCCGTGGTGCCGATAGTGACGTTGGTTTTGTCAACATACACATTGACAGCCGACGACTGGGTATCACCATCGCGATCCGACACAGTAAAGTTCATGGTCTCGGTAATGCTGCTTGTTGCCAGCGTATCCGGTGCCTTGTAGGTGTAGGTACCTGCGTCCATGTCCACAATGAACTTGCCATTGTTGGCGGTGGTAATGGTCCAGGTTTTGGTGCTGGCATCAAACACGCCACCGGTCTGGGCCGTACCGTTGAACAGGTAAAGCCGACCAGCTACTTGCACCGAAGCGATGTACGCGCCGCCATCTGCACCCACCAGGCCGGACAACAAGCCACCGTTCACCAACTGGCCACCTACCGGTGCTTGCACGGTGCTACCCAGGACATTATCGAGCTGATCAAAGCTCGATACACGCACGCCGTCGGTATTCACCGAAGACTGGCCATCGTAGGCAATCGGGTGCAGGTAGGTAGTATCGGTAATGCCCGAGCCCATACCGATAGCAAAGGACTTCACCTGGTTGTTCAGCAGGAAGTTCTTCCAGGTCGCTTCTTCGCTTGCCTGAATGCCGGAATCCACACCATCCGGCGAGCCACCGTTACCATTCTGGGTACCTGTCAGCGTGGCATCGCTACCGCTACCGAAAGTCGGCACGCCATCCGTGAAGAAATAGGCCACGTTCTGCGCATTGCTCAGCTTGCCGCTGGTATTGAAGGCCGTCATGGTGGTGTTGAGCGCCGCATCGTAGTTGGTACCACCACCCGCACTCAGTGTATCCAGATAGGTCTTGGCCTGTGCAATGGTCAGCCAGGTCGTACCCATCTGTGCCGTTTCGGTATCACCACCAAATTTCACCAGGCTCACGCGCACATCACCAAACTCGTCGTAACGGTCGAGCAGGGTTTTCACCGAAGCAATGGCACTTTGCAGACGGGTCTGGCCAGCCACACCGTCGGTTGTTGCCATCGAACCGGACACATCCAGCGTGATCAACAAGTTGGTATTGGTCATGGCGATGTTGGCATCCTGGCTGGCAATGACCGCCGGGGCGTCGTCTTCAACATTCACCGTCAACGTACCGGTGGTAGATACACCACCGGCCGTGGCTTTCACGCCCACACTCAGCGACAGCACATTCTCGCCATTACCGGTGGCGTGATCTACCGGCTTCAGCAGATTCACGGTGTACTTACCGCTGTTGTCGATAGTAATGGTTGCCACCGTCTGACCACCCGCAGTGGCAGTCAGGGTATTGGTGTTGCTACCGCTCCAGGTCACAGTCTGGCCAGCGCTGGTCAGTGCCGTTGTCGGTGCGGTCAGTACCACACTGCTGATGGCATCGCCATCCGGGTCAACAATCGACATGGTGCCAGTGGCCGTCTTGCTATTGGTGGTATCGCTCGGGTTGCCCGTGCTGTCTACCAAACCACCGGCCAAGCCCTCTTCCGACACAGCAACCGTGGTGGCGGTGACCACTGGCGCATCCGCTACCGGATCAATAATGACCGTCAGTGGTACCGTGGTAGTCTGGCTACTGCCACCAACCTGCTCGGTAGCAGTCGCCTTCACGGTCAGGTTCATAGTGCCGTTGTAGTCCTGCGGCCCCTTGAGCTGCAGGGTAGCCAGGTTCCAGCCATTAGGCAGCGTGACATTGCCTGCCGCATCTGCAATCACCACAACACCGCTGACATCCTTCAACTGGGTACCCGGACGCAGACCGCTGATCGACAAGGCCAGCGATTCCGAACCATCGGCATCCACCAGCGCACTGGTAACGCGGGACAGCGGAATCCAGCTGTCTTCATTGCCACGATTCTGTTGCACCTCGGTGTAGTAACCACCTTCACCGCTGGCATTCGGTACCAGTGGCGACAGGTTCACGCCAGCACCAGTAATGTCGGTCGTGGCGGTGTACAGCTTCAGGGTACTCGAGCTTAGGTCCTGTGCTGCGGCACCATTGATGCTGACATTCACATCAAAATTGCCCGGGCCGGCTTCATTGTGATGGAACATGGTCAGGGTGTAGTACCCGTTGGCTGTCGGTACAAAATTACCTGAATAGTTACCACTATTGCTGCCCCAGTTGGCGTTGGCCACGGTAACACCACCCACTTCCAGACGGAAGCTGTCATCCGCCACACCACTGAAGGTGTAGGTCTTGCCGGCCTCCAGATATACCAAACCAGTCACCCTGGTGGCCGTGTTCACGTCAACGCTGGCCTGCGTCACGTTAGTGATAGTCGATACGGTGGCTGTACCGCTGGCACTCTCAATAGCAGCCTCCAGCAGATTCGGGCTAACACCGTTACCGTCATTGACACCATCACTGATCACCATCCCGGTCCAGACTTCTTTCTTCAGGCCTGTCGGTGCTGCAGACGGTGCCGGACTGATACTCAAGGTAGGCGCGTCAGCCACCGGTGTGATATCAACCTTCATGCTGGCAGTACTACTGCTATTGCCACTGCCATCTACTGCCTGATAGTTGAAGCTGGCGTAATCCTTCTGCAGGTTACCAGTTCCGGCGGTGCTGTAGCCATCCACGCCCGACTCGTTGGTATCCGGCACAAAGCGCAGCTTGCCGGTATCGATATCAGCCTTGCTGATGACCTGGTTAGCAGTCACAGCCACCCAGCTGCTGCCATTGTTGTACTGCAGTGTGCCATCCGCGGGCAGGGTGGCCACTTTGACCGACAGGTTATTGCCACTGTCGATATCAGCCACGTTGAACTGTGCCCAGGTAAAGACAAACGCCGTGTCCTCCGTACCCGTTACCGCACCACCAGCAGTGGTCGGTGCCACATCCACGCGGTAACCCTCGGTGTCGCTGACGGTGATGCTGTTGCCTGCGGCGTCGGTAGTGGTGACTTTGGCGTCGATTACCTTGTCGGCGTCGGCTACCAGCTCGGCGCCCGGTACGTTGATGCTGAAGGTGTTACCGGCCTGTACGGTACCGGTGTAGGTCTGGTTGTTGACGGTCAGGGTGACGGTATCGCCTACCTTCACGTCGCCACCGACGGTACCGGTAATGGCCACCTGCTGGCCTGCTTCGGCGGCGTTGATCACGTCGTCGGCGGTGATGTTGGCATTCAGGGTGATGCTGGCCACTGGCGCAGCGG
>NZ_CEETRO010000011.1:0-136650 GCF_979366545.1 Vogesella perlucida | reverse complement strand
AGGACACCGCCAGACGCCCGATACCGAAGCCCAGCTCACACGAGCTGGGCTTTGTGCTTTGCAGTTGTGCTTTGCAGTGGCGGATAGCCATCGTGAAAACCCCCGCCCTGCGGCCAACGTTGGCCGCGACATCGCTGAGTCAACCAACATCTGACGACAACCCCCGCTCACCACCTCCCCCCGCCGTCCTGCGGCCGGCCCCCGGATGCGCTTGCGGCTTATACCGGGCTACGGGTCGCTCCCAGCCCAGTCAATAAAAAAGCCCGCGCAAGCGGGCTTGGCTATTGGTTCGCGCCCTGTCCAAACACGACCGGGAGTCCTTATCGTGGCAGTATGGCACATGAAAATACCCTTGCAGCAGGATGATTATCCTGCTGCAAGGGTGTTGTTGAGGTGGTGCTGCCTGTGTTTGCTGAGTACCTGTCAGGCAGGCTGCTTCAGCTGTTGGCGCAAGCGCTTGGTGACGTTGACCATGGCCTGCAGTGCCGCCTCGGCTTCCGGCCAGCCGCGGGTTTTCAGCCCGCAGTCGGGGTTGACCCACAGGCGCTGTGCCGGAATCACGTCCAGTGCTTTGGCCAGCAGTTTTTCCAGCTCGTGCTCGGCCGGGATGCGCGGGCTGTGGATGTCGTACACGCCTGGGCCGATTTCGTTGGGGTAGGCAAAGCTGCCAAAGTCGCGCAGCAGCTCCATGTCGGAACGCGATGTTTCGATGGTGATCACGTCTGCATCCAGCGCGGCGATGGCGGGCAGGATATCGCCGAATTCCGAGTAGCACATGTGGGTGTGTATCTGCGTGCTGTCGTCTACGCGGGCGCACGACAGGCGGAAGGCTTCGCCGGCCCAGGCCAGGTAGGCATCCCAGTCGGCACGCTGTAGCGGCAAGCCTTCGCGCACAGCGGGTTCGTCGATCTGGATGACCTTGATGCCGGCGTTTTCCAGGTCGAGTACCTCGTCGTTGATGGCCAGGGCAATCTGGCGGCACACCTGGCTGCGCGGCAGGTCATTGCGTACAAAGCTCCACTGCAGGATGGTGACCGGGCCGGTGAGCATGCCTTTTACTGGGCGCGGCGTGAGGCTTTGTGCGTATACCGACCACGCGACGGTCATGGCGTGCGGGCGGGCGACATCGCCATAGATGATGGGCGGTTTAACGCAGCGGCTGCCGTAGCTTTGCACCCAGCCGTATTCGGTGAAGGCAAAGCCGTCCAGCTGCTCGCCAAAGTATTCCACCATGTCGTTGCGTTCGGCTTCGCCGTGCACCAGCACGTCGATATCCAGTGCTTCCTGTTTGCGGATCACCAGCTCGATTTCGGCTTTCATCGCCTGCTCGTAACCGGCAGCGTTCAGTTCGCCGCGTTTGAAGGCGGCGCGGGCGGCGCGAATGTCGCTGGTTTGCGGGAAGGAGCCGATGGTGGTGGTGGGTAGCAGCGGCAGCTTCAGCCAGCTGGTCTGTGCTTGGGCACGCAGCGGGTAGGGGCTGTGGCGCTGGTCGCTGCCGGCAGGCAGTGCGGCCAACCTTTGGGCTACGTCGGCGCGGTGGATGCGCGGGTGCTGCTGGCGTTGCTGGCGCGCAAAGTTGCTGGCGGCCAGTTCGTTCTCGATGCTGCTACGGCCGCTGTGCAGGCCGCGTTTGAGCAGCTTGAGCTCGTTGACTTTTTGTACGGCAAACGCCAGCCAGCTTTTCAGATCGATATCCAGCTTGCCTTCTTGTGCCAGGTCGAACGGGCTGTGCAGCAGGCTGCAGCTCGGCGCTAGCCACAGCTGCTTGCCCAGTGTGGCGTGCAGGGTTTCGGCTTGCGCTAGGGTGGCGTCCAGGTCGGCGCGCCAGATATTCCGGCCGTCGATCAGGCCGGCAGACAGGATTTTGTCTTGCGGCCAAGCTGGCAGGAAGGCGTCCAGTTGCTGCGGGGCGCGTACCAGGTCCAGGTGCAGGCCGGCTACCGGCAGGGCTTTGAGCAAGGGGGCATGCTGCGCCACGCTGCCAAAATAGGTGGCCAGCAGCAGCTTGAGCGGGCTGGCGGCCAGCGCCTGGTAGGTGGGGGTGAACGCGGCCAGCCAGTCGGCCGGCAGGTCGAGTGCCAGAATCGGCTCGTCTATCTGAACCCAGTCTACTTTGGCGGTGTTCAGTGCGGCCAACAGTTGCTGGTAGGTGGCCAGCAGGGCGGGCAGCAGGCTCAGGCGGTCGAAGGTGCTGCCTTTACATTTACCCAGCCACAGTAGGGTGAGTGGGCCGATCAATACCGGCTTGGCCTGGATGCCCAGTGCCTGGGCCTCGGCGATGTGCGCCAGTAGCGGTGCAGGGGTGGCCGCAAAGGAGGTATCGGCGTGCCATTCCGGCACCAGGTAGTGGTAGTTGGTATCAAACCATTTGGTCATTTCCAGCGCGTGCTGCGTGGCATTGCCGCGTGCCAGCTGGAAGTACTGGCTGGTGCTGAGCGTGGCGGCATCAAAACCGAAGCGGCGCGGGATGGCACCGACCAGCACCTGGGCGTCCAGCACCTGGTCGTAGAGCGAGAAGTCGCCCACCGGGCTGATGTCCAGGCCGGCGCCTTTTTGCAGCAGCCAGTGTTTTTGGCGCAGCTCGCGTGCGCCGCCCAGCAGGGTGGCTTCGTCGATGTCCTGGCGCCAGAATTGTTCCAGCAGGAATTTCAGTTCACGTTTGGCGCCGATGCGCGGGAAACCTAGCAGATGAATGTGGCTCATGTGGAATGCCTTTGCTGATGAATGTTGTGCATTCAGCATGCGGCATCTACAATCATGAGGCAATTTCATTATTTTACTGACAATCATTAAGGCAATTCATGTCGCAAAGCCAGTTAGAGCTTCGCCACTTCAAAACCCTGCTGGCGCTGGCCGAGTGCGGCAGCGTGTCGCAGGCGGCCAAGCGGGTGTTTTTGACGCAGTCGGCGCTGTCGCATCAATTAAAGGCGCTGGAAGACCATTACGGCCTGGCCTTGTTCGAGCGCAAAACCCAGCCGCTGCGCTTTACCCCAGCGGGGGAGCGCCTGCTGGCGCTGGCGCGCGAGGTGTCGGCCCTGGTGGCCGGTGCCGAGCGCGATATGGCGCGCCTGCGCGAGGGCGAGGCGGGAGAGCTGCGCATTGCGGTGGAATGCCATACCTGCTTTGACTGGCTGATGCCGGCCATGGATGCTTTCCGCCAGCACTGGCCCGCGGTGGAGCTGGATATCGTGTCCGGCTTTCATGCCGACCCGGTAGGCCTGCTGCTGACGCGTCGCGCTGACCTGGCCATCTGCTCGGAAGCCGAGCCGCAGGACGGCGTGGTGTACCAGCCGCTCTTTGCCTACGAAATGGTACTGATCATGGCCAAGGACCACCCGCTGGCGGCCAAGCCGGTATGGCAGGCAGAAGATCTGGCGAGCGAAACCCTGATTCACTACCCGGTGCCGGATGTGATGCTGGACCTGGTGCGCAAGGTGCTGAAGCCGGCCGGGGTGAACCCGGCGCGGCGCACGTCGGAGCTGACCGTGGCCATCATCCAGCTGGTGGCCAGCCGCCGTGGCGTGGCGGCCATGCCGTTCTGGGCGGTAAAGCCGTATCTGGACCGTGGCTATATTGCCAGCGCCCGCATCGGGGACTGCGGCCTGCAGAGCGAGCTGTACGCCGCGCTGCGCCAGGACGATGCGCTGCTGGCGTATATGCGTGATTTTCTGCACACCGTGCGCGAGCAGAGCTTTGCTACCTTGCCAGGCCTGAGCGTACTGGCCTGAGGGTTGTGTAGCTGGAGCGTCTCTCGCGGCTGGCTGCGGCCAACATGGCAAAACGGCACGCCCAAATAGCGCGTGCCGTTTTGCTGGCGGGGGAGGTGGGCCAGCTAAGCCGTCAATAGCTTGTAGAAGTAGCGTGTAGCATGCAGTTGGCCGTCCGGGCTGGCGGCGTAGGCGGGGATGTCGCCTGCGTGTTGCCAACCCAGCTTGGGGTACAGCCGGGCGGCGGCCGAGCCGCTATCGGTATCCAGCACTAGCGTGCTGCAGCCCGCTGTCAGGGCTGCAGTTTCGGCGGCCTGCATCAGCTGGCGCGCCAGCCCGCGGCCACGTGCCGTGCTGTGTACCATCAGCTTCTGGATTTCGCCTCGGTGGCGGCCGTTGGCCTTGCCGCACAGTGCCAGCTGCACGGTGCCGATCATCTGGCCGTGTTCTTCCGCGACCCAGCAGTAAAGCAGCGGGCCTAGCGCGGTGGCAACGTCTTGCCAGTAGGCGTGTGCTTCGGCGTGTGGCAGCGGCGCCAGAAAGCCAACCGAGGCGCCGCCGTGCACGCTGTCTTGCAATAGCGCGGCCAGAGAGGCCAACTGCTGTGCATCGATAGTGTGCAGGCGGGTGATGGTCATTACTCGTGCTCCAGCCCCAGTTCCTGGATCTTGCGCGTCAGCGTGTTGCGGCCCCAGCCCAGCAGCTGCGCAGCTTCGACTTTGCGTCCGCCGGTATGCGCTAGGCCGCTCTTGATGCAGGTGCTTTCAAAGCGTGCGGTCAGGTCGTCGATAATACCGGTTTCCCCTGCGGCCAACCTTTGGCTGACCTCGCGCGCCAATAGCTGCAGCCAGTCGCCATCGGCCAGTGCGGCCGCGGTATGCGCGGGCACGCTGGCGGGCTGGGGGCTGGCGTCGGCCTCATGGCTGTGGCTGGACGGTGCGGCGTCGGGCGGCAGGCGGAACTCGGGTGGCAGGTCGGCGCTTTCCACGGTCTGGCCGGGTGCCATCACGGTAATCCATTGGCACAGGTTTTCCAGCTGGCGCACGTTGCCCGGGAAGGCGTACTGGCGCACAAAAGCCATGGCGCTGTCGGACAAACGCTTGGGCTCTACGCCCAGGTTGGCCGCACTGCGCGACAGAAAATGGCGTACCAGCAGCGGAATGTCTTCGCTGCGCTCGCGCAGCGGTGGCAGGCGCAAGCGGATCACGTTCAGGCGGTGGAACAAGTCCTCGCGGAACTGGCCTTGCTTGACGCGCTCTTCCAGGTGCTGGTGGGTGGCGGCGATCACGCGCACATTGGCCTTGATCGGTGTGTGGCCGCCCACGCGGTAAAAGTGGCCATCGGACAGCACGCGCAGCAGGCGGGTTTGCAGCTCGGTGGGCATGTCGCCGATTTCGTCCAGAAACAGCGTGCCACCTTCGGCCTCTTCAAAGCGGCCGCGGCGGCTGCCCACGGCGCCGGTAAAGGCGCCTTTTTCATGGCCGAACAGCTCGGATTCCAGCAGGTCTTTCGGGATGGCGGCGGTGTTCAGCGCGATGAAGGGTTTGCTGGCGCGTACCGAGTGGCGGTGTAGCGCTTCGGCCACGCGTTCTTTGCCGGTGCCGGATTCGCCGGTAATCAGCACGGTCACGCTGGACTGCGATAGGCGGCCAATGGCGCGGAACACATCCTGCATGGCCGGTGCCTGTCCCAACAGGGCCGGCATGGCTTCCGGGCTTTCGCCGATGGCGTCGCCGCTGCGGCTTTCCGCAAGTGCGCGTTCGATTAGCGCCACGGCCTGGTCTACGTCGAACGGTTTGGGCAGGTACTCGAAGGCACCGCCCTGAAAGGCCGACACGGCCGAGTCCAGGTCGGAGTGCGCCGTCATGATGATGACCGGCAGCGCAGGGTGTTCGGCTTTGACCTTGCCCAGGAATTTCAGGCCATCAGTGCCCGGCATGCGCACATCGCTGATGATGACGCTGGGGATGGTGTCGTACAGGGCGTTCAGCGCATCGTCGGCGCTGGCAAAACTCTGGTAGGCGATATTGCTGCGCGAGAGCGACTTTTCCAGCACCCAGCGGATGGCTTTGTCGTCGTCGATGATCCAGACCGTTTGCGTCATGTTGGCTCGCCTTGTGGGGTTATTGATCGGGGCCGAACGGCATCAGTACCGTAAAGCAGGTGTAGCCCGGCCGCGATTCGAATTCGATGGTACCGCCGTGCTGGTGCACAAAGGTTTGCGCCAGCGTGAGCCCTAGCCCGGTGCCCTCTGCCCGGCCGGTGACCAGCGGGTAGAACACATGGTTGCGGATTTCTTCCGGAATGCCGGGGCCGTTGTCGATGATCTGCAATTTTAGTGCCAGGTTGTGACGCTTTCGCGCCAGCGTGACCTGGCGTGCCACGCGGGTGCGGAAAACCAGCTCGCCGCTGCCCTGCATGGCTTGCACAGCGTTCTTGCCGATATTCAATACCACCTGGATCAGTTGCTCTTTGTCTGCGGCCAACATGGGCAGGCTGATATCGTAGTCGCGTTTTACCTGCAGGCCGTGCGGGTACTCGGCCAGGATGATGCTGCGCACGCGCTCCAGCACTTCGTGAATGTTCACGTCGTTGGCAATGTGGCGGCGGTGCGGTGCCAGCAGCCGGTCTACCAGCGACTGTAGCCGCAATGCTTCCTCGCGGATCACGCCGGTGTATTCCAGCAGCTCGGGGCGGTCGGCAATTTCGTGTTCCAGCAGCTGGGCGGCACCACGGATACCCCCCAGCGGGTTCTTGATTTCGTGTGCCAGGTTGCGAATGAGCTCGCGGTTGGCTTGCTGCTGTAATAGCAGACGCTCTTCGTTGACGATGCGCAGCTGTTGCTCGATAGGGCGCATCTCTACCAGGGCCAGGCGCACCGGGCCGTCGATGGGGGTCACCGTGAGGCCGATATGCAGGGGGTGGTCGCCTTCCGGCGAGATTTCCAGGTCGTGTTCGATAAAGCTGCCGGCGTGATCCAGCGCCATCTGTACGGCGTTTTTCAAAGCGCGAGGGTGATGGAAGTGTTCGTACAGGGTGTGTTTCTTCAGCCCTTTGTGGCTGATGCCTAGCAGGTTTTCACTGGCCGGGTTGGCGTAGTGAAGCTGGCCGTTGCGCTCGACAATCATCACCGGGGTGTCGAGCAGGTCGAGTCCGGCGTACGGGTGTAGGGGCATGGTGTTGGGTCCGGTTTGCCTGTGTGGCTAGCTGCGCCAGGCTGGCGCGGCTATTAACGGTGTCTTAGCAAAAGCCGCGCCCGCACAGGGGCTAGCTGGTCGCGCTGGCAGGCTACGGGCGCGATACAAAACGGCGCACAAACTGGGGCGTTTGGGTGGGGGCGTCGTTTTGGTGAGTGTACTGCACTACTTTGGTGCGGCGCTACGGCCCAGTTCTTTATTCAGCGCATCGATATTGCGTTCGCGGTCGGTTACCGCGTCTTGCAGGCGCTGCAGCTGCGCCGTGGCGGTGCCAGGTTTGCGCCGGGCTTCGCTCAAAGCGGTGCGTGCTTCGGCCAGGGCTTTCTGTTCGTTATCCAGCTCTGTCTGCAGAATGCGGCGGCGGCCTTCGTCGCGGTTGCGCTGGGTGCCGGCGTCGACCGACGGTACGGCAACGTTGGCCGCAGGGGCACGCTGGCGTGGCGAATTATTGCGCGGCGTAATGCTGCCGCGTGTGCCGGTATCCGGGTTGGCGGGGGTGATCGAGATGGCCTGTGCGCCTGGCTGCGGCATATTGGTAAACGTAACGTGCCCGTCTTTATCAACGTATCGATAAATGGTACTGGCCTGGGCCAGCGGCAGGCTACCGAGTAGCAGGGCAAGCAGAGTAAGACGCATGGGGAAATAGGCGATAGTCATTGCAAACGCATGATAATTCAATCTCTTGCCGCTTGGCAGTGCTAATGCAAAAAAGCGGAGCTGGCTACGCTCTGCCGTTTGTCAGTGGCCTGGATAAATGAAAACCCCGCACCGTTGCCGGTGCGGGGTTGCAGCGTACGCGGGTCGAATCGCTTACAGGCTGTAGTACATCGCAAATTCTACCGGGTGGGTAGTCATGCGGGTCAGGTTGACTTCCTTCATCTTCAGTTCGATGTAGGCGTCGATCCATTCGTTGGAGAACACACCGCCACGGGTCAGGAACTCGCGGTCTGCGTCCAGTGCGGCCAGGGCTTCATCCAGCGAAGCGCACACGGTCGGGATCAGTTTGTCTTCTTCCGGAGGCAGGTCGTACAGGTTCTTGTCTGCTGCATCGCCTGGGTGGATCTTGTTCTGGATACCATCCAGACCGGCCATCAGCAGGGCGGAGAAGCACAGGTACGGGTTAGCCAGCGGGTCCGGGAAGCGTGCCTCGATACGGCGACCTTTCGGGTTCGCTACGTGCGGGATACGGATGGAAGCGGAGCGGTTCTTGGCGGAGTAAGCCAGTTTTACCGGTGCTTCGTAGTGTGGTACCAGACGCTTGTAGGAGTTGGTGCCCGGGTTGGTGATGGCGTTCAGTGCCTTGGCGTGCTTGATGATACCGCCGATGTAGTACAGGGCGGTGTCGGACAGGCCGGCGTAGCCGTCACCAGCAAACAGGTTTTTGCCGTCTTTCCAGATGGACTGGTGTACGTGCATGCCGGAGCCGTTGTCGCCAACGATCGGTTTAGGCATGAAGGTTGCGGTTTTGCCGTAGCTGTGGGCGACGTTGTGTACCACGTACTTCAGGATCTGGGTCCAGTCAGCGCGCTGGGTCAGGGTGCTGAACTTGGTGCCGATTTCGTTCTGGCCAGCGGTAGCCACTTCGTGGTGGTGCACTTCTACCGGTACGCCCAGTTCTTCCAGCAGCAGCACCATGGCCGAGCGGATGTCTTGGGAGGAGTCTACCGGTGGTACCGGGAAGTAGCCGCCTTTTACGCCAGGACGGTGGCCGGTGTTGCCGCCTTCGAACTCTTCAGCGGAAGCCCAGGCAGCTTCTTCTGCCTTGATCTTCACGAAGCAGCCGGACATGTCGGTGCCCCAGGTGATGCTGTCGAAGATGAAGAATTCTGGCTCCGGGCCGAAGAAGGCGGTATCGCCAATGCCGGAAGCTTTCAGGTAAGCCTCGGCGCGTTTGGCGACCGAGCGTGGGCAGCGGTCGTAGCCCTTGCCATCGGCCGGGTCGATCACGTCACAGCTCATGAATACGGTCGGCTCGTCGAAGAACGGGTCGATTTTGGCGGTGGCCGGGTCGGCCATCAGCAGCATGTCGGAGGCCTGGATGCCTTTCCAGCCAGAGATGGAGGAGCCGTCAAACGCGTGGCCGCGTTCGAACCACTCGTCAGCGTCTTCCAGCAGAACGTGTGCCGGAATGGTTACGTGCTGCTCTTTACCCATTGTGTCGGTAAAGCGCAAATCGACAAATTTTACGTCGTTTTCGGTAATGAGCTTGACTACGTCTGCAACCGCCATGGATATCTCCTAGAGAAAAGCTAAGTGCATCAAACGAGATGGCACAAATACAGGTGTGCCGGACTAAAAGCATGAACCGTGCCAGCCATCTGGCCCGGTTTTGGGTGCTGCGTTGCCTGTGCTGGCGTACCAGTCGGGGCTAGCTGCGTACCATTTTGGTGCGTGCTCCAATGTGGTGCGCTTTATTGGTGCATAGCAGATCTTGCCTGTGCGCCTACCACACTGCATGATGGCCTCCATTATTATGCAAATCGCGCCGTGATGTCGTGATGACAATCAATAAGCAGCGGCAGCCGGTTTCCCTTACCCCATATGAAGGAGAGCAAGATGACTGTTGAAACCATTCTGTCCACCGCCCGCAACCGTGGTAGCGAGCTGGGCTTGTCGTATAGCGGTGCCGTGTCGCCTGCCGAGGCCTGGGCGCTGTGCCAGGGCCTGCCCGGTGTGGTGCTGGTAGACGTACGTAGTGCTGCAGAGTGGCAGTTTGTCGGGGTGGTTCCCGATGCCGTCCGTATCGAGCTGCGCAGCTACCCGGGCATGGTGCCGAATGCCGCCTTTGCCAGCCAGCTGCAGCAGCAGGTAGACAAGACTGCGACCGTGCTGTTTATCTGCCGCAGCGGGGCGCGCTCGGACGAGGCTGCCAGGTTGGCCGCAGAGGCAGGTTATGCCCAGGTGTACAACGTGCTGGAAGGTTTTGAAGGCGACCGCGACCCGCAGCAGCACCGTGGCACCCTCAATGGCTGGAAGGCTGTCGGGCTGCCGTGGATTCAGGGCTAACCGCATGGCAATAGGCGGTTGCAGTTTCCTGTCCGACAAGGCAAAGTGTGTCTTCGGCCAAGCGGCTGCCACCGGCTTGCCTGACTTACCCCATATAGAGAAGTGAATCATGACTGATCGTTACGCTGTAATTGGCAACCCTATCTCGCATAGCCAGTCGCCTTTCATCCATAGCGAATTCGCCAATGCCACCGGCCAGGCGCTGCAGTACGAAAAGCTGTTTGCCGACATCGGCAAATTCGACGACGTGGTATCGGCCTTTGTGGCTGCTGGCGGCCGTGGCCTGAACGTGACGCTGCCGTTCAAGGGCGATGCTTTCCGCTTTGCCCAGGAAGTCAGCGAGTGCGCCCGTTTGTCCGAAGCCGTGAACACGCTGAGCTTCCGGGACGGCAAGATTTACGGTGACAACACCGACGGTGTGGGCCTGGTGCGCGATATCGTCGAGAACCTGGACGTGGCCATTGCCGGCAAACGCGTGCTGCTGCTGGGCGCGGGTGGTGCCGTACGTGGCGTGCTGCCCACGCTGCTGGCAGAGCAGCCTGCCACACTGACCATTGCCAACCGTACCGTGGCCAAGGCCGAAGCGTTGGCCGCACAGTTTGCCAGCCTGGGCCAGATCGAAGCGACTGCTTATGACGCGCTGGCGGGCCGCCAGTTCGACATCATCATCAATGGCACTTCTACCAGCCTGCAGGGCGAGCTGCCACCAATGCCTGCCGGTGTTTTTGCTGCCGGTGCGCTGGCGTACGACATGGTGTACAGCCGTGGCCTGACGCCTTTCCTGCGCCGTGCGCAAAGTGAACAGGCCGGCATGCTGGCCGACGGGCTGGGCATGCTGGTAGAGCAGGCCGCCGAATCGTTCCGTATCTGGCGCGGTGTGCAGCCGGAAACGCGCAAGGTCACCAATATGCTGCGCGAGGTGCTGGCCTAAGTGCTGCGCTGGTCCTTACGCATCGGGGCGGCCCTGCTGGCCGCCCTTTTTCTGTACAACTTGTGGATCTTCGGTCACATCGTGTACTGGCGTAGCTTCAACCCGTCGGCCAGTGCCTTCATGACCGAGCAGCTGGCGCGCCTGCAGGAAGAAGACCCTGCTGCCGAGCTGCGCCATAAATGGGTGCCGTACGAGCGTATTTCCGGCAACCTCAAGCGTGCGCTGATTGCCTCGGAAGACGCCAAGTTTGTTGACCACGAAGGCTTTGACTGGGATGGTATCGAGGCGGCGTTCGAGAAAAACATGAAGCAGGGGCGCATCGTGGCCGGTGGTTCTACCATTAGCCAGCAGCTGGCCAAAAACCTGTTTTTGTCGGGCCGCAAAACCCCCTGGCGCAAGCTGGAAGAGGCCATGATTACGGTGATGCTGGAGGCGGTAATGGACAAGCGCCGTATCTTCGAGATCTACCTGAACGTGATCGAGTGGGGTAATGGCGTATTTGGTGCCGAGGCAGCAGCGCGGCATTACTACCGCAGCAGCGCCGCCAGGCTATCGGCTGGGCAGGCTGCCAAGTTGGCCGCCATGGTGCCCAACCCGCGTTATTACGACGAACACCGTAACGCCCCGGGCCTGGCGCGCAAGACGCGTATCATCCTGCGCCGCATGCCAATGGCGGATACGCCATAGTTGTACGCAGCACTACGTTAGGTCGACTGGCTCCGCTTGCGGGGCCAGTTTGCTTTTTGCCAGCGCCACCAGGTCCAGCAAGCTTAGCAGCCGCTCTTGCTTGCCTTGCCCCACCAGCACATGGCGCCAGCTTGCCGCCAGATTGCTGTGGCGGATATGTGCAGGGGGGCCGGCTACCTCGGCATTGTCCAGCCGCTCTTGCCAGGCTTCATCAATGGTAATCAGGCCCGGTACAGCAAAACCGACCACGCCGTAGTCTGTTTCTACCACCAGCACACTGGCCGTATCGCGTATCGGGGCGAGCGGAATGCCCAGTGTGCTGCTCAGGCAGTACAGCGGCAGGGTTCGTCCGCGGGCAATCAGCAGGCCGGCGTGTTCGCACTCCAGGCCAAATACGGCGCGCTCGGCTTGCCAGGGGACGATATCGATAATCTGGCTGACAGGCGTAGCCACCTCGAACCCCAGGTCGTACGTGAGCAGCTGGCAGCGCTCGCCCTGCTGGCGTGGTGTGCTACCAGGCTGGGTAGGGCTACCGTTACCGGCCTGTGCGTCGTGTGGGGTATTCATGCCGGCCAGGCAGGCCAGATCTGGCCGGTTTGTCAGCATGTCGCCATCCAGCAGCAGGTAGTGGCCACTGGGCGAGGCATGGTGGCCTACCGAGTCTGCCGGGGTTTCACTGGCCGGAATGGCTCCTAGAAAGTGATCCGGCCGCAGCAGTGACTGGGGGGGGAGTGGTAGCAGGGTATGGCCGGTGCGTTGTACCACGTCGATGATGTGTTCCACCATGAACGCCACGTAGCCCTGGGCGTAGCGGATAACAAAGGCCTGTGTCAGGGCGGGCTTGGGGTTCAGCGGGATACTGCAGGCGGCCAGCAGGCTGACGGCGGCAATCTGCTGGCCCGCGTACTGGATGGTGCCCATGCAGTAGCCGCTGCTCATGGCATTTTGGGTGATGTGCGGGTTCAGGATGATGGTGTGGATGTGGCTGCACGCCATGGCCAGCGGTACGCTGCCGCACTGCATCAGCATCACGTGGTCGGGCTCCACACTGCTGTCATCGCTTTGATCGGGCGTGCTATCCGCTGCCACGCTGGCGGAGGGAATCCCCGGGTAGCCCAGCAGGGCGGCCGGGTTCAGCAAGGTGGCGCTGATGCCACCCGCACCGGCGGGCAAGCTGCCATCCAGAATGCCGCCGTTATCCCCGCTCATGCGTTGCGGCTCGGCCTCTTGTACGCCTTCTACATCGTCGGCCAGGACGCCCAGCAGCTTGTCCTGGTGCTGTACTACTACCACGCAAGCGGGCAGGGGGCCGCCGCTTGTCCCGCCAGTCAGCAGGCGCAGGTCGGCCACCGGTAAACGTTGGCCGCGCAGGTCCATGCTGCCCAGTACATAGGGCGGGCAGCCGGGCAGCAGGGCCAGTGGGGTGGTGGGCACTGCCTCGCGCAGCGCCTCGATGGGCAGCGCCAGGTGGTTGCCGTCCAGGTGAAACAGGCCGAAGCGCGCGCTCATCGGGCGTCTTCTTCGCTATTGCGTGCCACATTGGTCAGCGCGGTCAGCAGCTGCTGTACTTCCCCGGTAACGCCGCTTTGCTGCTCGGTGCCCTGCACGATTTTTTCCACGCTCTGTGCTGTACGCGCTACGCAGCCCAGAATGCCTTCGAAGCTTTGTGCTGCTTGCTGGCTGATGTCGGCGCCGCTGCTGACATGGCGTACCGATTCGTCTATCAGCTGGGTAATTTCCTTGGCCGCCTGGGCGCAGCGCTCGGCCAGCTTGCGTACTTCCGCCGCCACCACAGAGAAGCCTACGCCATGGTGCCCGGCGCGTGCCGCCTCGATGGCGGCGTTGAAGGCCAGCAGGTTGGTCTGGCTAGCAATATCGCTGATCACGCGTACCACTTCGGCCACTTTCTGTGCGCTGTGCTGGCTTTGGCTGATGGCGGTAATGGCCTGGCGCAGCGCACCAAAGCCCTGCTCGGCTGTGCGGCTGGATTCACGCGCCAGGTCGGACGCCACGCTGGCGTTGGCCGCAATGACGTCGATGCTGCCGATCAGGCTGTGCAGGTTGCCTGTCATCTGCGTGGATTTGCTGAGAATCTGCTGTTCCAGCTTTACTTCGTTGGTGACATCGTGTGCGTACTTGATGATCTTGACCACGTGGCCGTTCAAATCGCGGATGGGGTTGTAGCTGGCTTGTATCCACACGTCGCGGCCAAATTTGCCTACGCGGTGGAAGCGCCCGCTAACAAACTGGCCTTCGCCCAAGCGTAACCAGAAGTCACGGTAGGCTTTGCTATGCGTGTATTCCGCGGTACAGAAAATACTGTGGTGCTGGCCCTGTATCTCGCGCTGGGTGTAGCCCATGGCGGCCAGAAAGTTGCGGTTGGCGCGCAGCACATTACCTGTCAGGTCGAATTCGATCACGGCTTGCCCCAGCTCGATGGCCGAGACTTTGGCTTCGTACTCGGCGGTGCGCAGTTTGGTCTGCGTCACATCAGAGGCGAATTTCACTACTTTTACAGGTTGGCCGCGCGGGTCGAAAATGGGGTTGTAGGTGGCCTGGATCCACACTTCCTTGCCGCCGCAGCCGATGCGTTTGTATTCGCCGGCAAAGTATTCGCCGCGCGATAGCCGCTCCCAGAAGCTGAGGTACTCGGCGCTCGCCGCATACTGCGGGTCGACAAAAATGCGGTGGTGTACGCCCTGTATCTGCTCCAGCCGGTAGCCCATCAGCTTCAGGAAGTTGTCGTTAGCGTGCAGTACCTTGCCGCTGAGGTCGAACTCGATGACCGCCTGTGCGCGGTCGATGGCGTCCAGTTTGCCGCCGGCGTCCAGCTGTGCCAGCTTGGTCGCGGTGATGTCACGGGCAATCATCACCACCTTGCTAAGCAAACCGTCCAAGCCGATGACCGGGCTGAGCATGCTGCCAAACCAGACTTCCCGCCCGTCCAGCGCGCGGCGGCGCAGCTCGCAGGCTACTGGCTGACCATGGCGCAGCTGTTGCCATTGTGCCTGGCTGGCGGGGCTGTCGATGTCTTCTTCGAACATCAGCCGGCTTTGTGGCAGGCCGCGCAACTGCGCCAGGTTGTAACCCAGTGCTTGTTCCATCAGCGCGTTGCCGTCCAGCACGTTGCCCAGGCGGTCCAGCTCCAGCAGGCAGCTGCTATTGCTCACGGCGCTCATGCGGGCGGCGTTTTCTATGCTGGCCAGTTTGCTGGCGGTAATGTCGGTGCAGTACTTCACCACTTTTACTGGTTGGCCTTCCAGATCCAGAATCGGGTTGTAGCTGGCCTGTATCCATACGCGGCGCCCATCTTTGCCAAAGCGCAGGTATTCGCCGCGGTCAAACTCGCCACGCCCCAGCTTTTGCCAGAAGCTGCGGTAGGCGGCACTGTCGGCTTCGTCACGGTCGACAAACATGCGGTGGTGCTCGCCGCGGATTTCTTCCAGCGTGTAGCCCATCAGCTGCAGGAAGTTGTCGTTGGCGCTGATGACATGGCCGCCCATGTCAAATTCGATGACCCCTTGCGAGCGCGAAATGGCGGCCACTTTGCCGTCGTCTTCTAGTGACTGGCGCTTGACGTCGGTAACGTCGCTGGCAAATTTCACGATTTTGCACAGACGGCCATCGGGGGCGTACAGCGGGCTGTAGATGGCTTGCAGCCACACCGGCAGGCCCTTGCTGGTCAGGCGCATGAACTCGCCGTGGTGCTGCTCGCCATTGCGCAGCTTTTCCCAGAATGCCTTGTAGTCGGCGCTGCCGGTTTCGCTGGCCGGGCAGAAAATGCGGTGGTGTTGGCCGCGAATACCGTCCAGTGTGTAGCCCATCAGCTGCAGGAAGTTGTCGTTGGCCGTGAGTACCGTGCCGTCCGGGGCGAATTCGATAATGGCCTGGGTGCGGTTCAGCGCCTGCAGCTTGCCAAAGTCTTCGTGCAGCCGCAGCTTGGTGTCGGAGATATCGGTGGCGAATTTCACCAGCTTGTAGGGTTGGCCGTTCTGGTCGCACAAGGGGTTGTAGTGCGCCTGGATATACACGCTGCTGCCGTCCTGGCGCCGGCGGCGGTATTCGCCCTCTACCGGCTCGCCTTGGCATAGCCGCTGCCATAGCGCATCGTATTTGCCGGCCTCGACGTCTTCGTCGCTCCAGATGCGGTGGTGGTGCTCGCCTAGCAGCTGTTCCCGGCTGTAGCCGAACATGGCCAGAAATTTGGGGTTGGCGTCCAGAAAGGTGCCATCGGGCGAAAACTCGGCCATGGCCAGGTTCACATGCATGGCGGCCAACAGGCCAATAATGTCCTGGATTTCACGGTTGCTATCCAGCCCTGTCTGGTGCAGGGCATTGCGTAGTGTGGTGAGCGTGGCGTCGTGCATGGTAACCCTCCCTTTTGTTTAAGTTGTATAGCAAATAACCCTGTTTTTTTATAAGAAAACTCCGATCAACCGCCCGACTCTCGCGCCCGCCTGCGCTGGTTGCCTACGGCATCGCATGCTACAATTCCGCCTCTTTCGTGATAGCTGCGCAGGAGCGCGGTGTAACTCATGGACTTACCCAGTTATTACTCATCTGATTTAGCCATTACGGCTCACTACTAGCCCCGCCTTTTTGCCGGATGCAGCGTCATTCCCGCCAAAGGCGGAAGGAGACGTGCATGACGGTTGTCGACAAGAAACAACCCACCGATCGTCTGCAGGACAGCCTCACCCAGGTACAGCGCCTTATCGAGCGCCATCGCCTGGTGGAGGACCTTGTGCACCGCCAGGACATGCCACGGCATGACCTGGTGGAATCGCTCGTTCACAAGCAAAACCTGGCCGAGCTGGAGCACAAGCTCGAAGCCCTGCACCCGGCCGATATCGCCTACATCCTGGAAGCCCTGCCGCTGGAAGACCGCCTGCTGGTGTGGGACCTGGTGGATAGCGACGACGAAGGCGACATCCTGCTGGAGGTGTCTGACGCCGTCCGCGAATCGCTGATCGAATCGATGGAGCAGCACGAGCTGGTGGCCGCTGCCGAGCAGCTGGACGCCGACGAGCTGGCCGACCTGGCCGCCGACTTGCCGCGCCAGGTGGTGTACGAGGTGATGGGCGGCCTGGACGAAGAAGAGCGCCAGCAGCTGCAATCCGTGTTGTCGTACGAAGAGCACCAGGTCGGTGCCCTGATGGACTTCGAGCTGGTGAAGATTCGCGCCGACGTCAGCTGCGAAGTGGTACTGCGCTACCTGCGCCGTTTCGACGAACTACCCAGCCAGACCGACAAGATTTTTGTGACCGACGAAGACGGCGTGCTCAAGGGTGTGCTGCCAGTGCGCAAGCTGCTGGTGTCCGATACCGATGCGCTGGTCGAAGAGGTGATGGCCACCGAGGTGGTGAGCTTCCGCCCGGAAGAAGACGCGGCCGACGCCGCGCTGGCTTTCGAGCGCTATGACCTGGTCACCGCCCCGGTGCTGGACGAGCACGGTGTGCTGATCGGCCGCTTGACGGTAGACGAGATGGTGGATTTGATTCGCGAGGAATCGGAAACCGAGGCGCTGAACTTGGCCGGCCTGAAAGAAGAGGAAGACTTGTTTGCCCCGGTGATCGACTCGGTCAAAAACCGCTGGGCCTGGCTGGCCATCAACCTGTGTACCGCCTTTGTGGCCAGCCGGGTGATTGGCGCCTTTGAGGGCAGTATCGAAAAGCTGGTAGCGTTGGCCGCATTGATGCCGATTGTGGCGGGTATTGGCGGTAACTCCGGTAACCAGACCATCACCATGATCGTGCGCGCGCTGGCCATGGGCCAGCTGCAGCCGGGGCAGGCCAACCGCTTGTGGCGCAAAGAGCTGGGCGTGTCGGTGATTAACGGTGTGGTATGGGGCGGTGCACTGGGCGTGCTGGCGTGGATGCTGTACGGCAACTTTGCGCTGGGCCTGGTGATGTTGGCCGCCACGACACTGAACCTGATGCTGGCCGCCTCCATGGGCGTGCTGATTCCCACCATGATGGAGCGCTTCGGCAAAGACCCGGCAGTAGGCAGCAGCGTGCTGATTACCGCGTGTACCGACTCTGGCGGTTTCTTCATTTTCCTGGGCCTCGCCAGCCTGTTCTTGCTGTAAACCATGCCTACGCTAAACGAAGCATTACGCCATGTTGACTTGCCGCGGCTGGAAGCCCGGCTGCTACTGGCGCACGTCAGCGGCCTGAGCCACAGCGCCATGGTCTCCGCCGGCCCCGATCTGCTGCCGGATGCGCAGTGGCAAGCGTTCTGCCAGCTGGCTCAGCGCCGCCTGGCCGGCGAGCCAGTAGCCTACTTACTGGGTGAGCGCGAATTTTACGGCCGCGGTTTTGCCGTGAGCCCGGCCGTGCTGATACCGCGACCGGAAACCGAGCACCTGGTAGAAGCCGCGCTGGACAAGGTTGGCCGCAAGGCGGCCGCCCGCGTGGTAGATCTGGGTACCGGTAGCGGCGCCATTGCGGTGACGCTGGCGCTGGAGGCGCCGGCCTGGCAAGTGGCGGCGGTTGATCTGTCGCCGGATGCCTTGGCCATGGCGCGCCGTAATGCCGAGGCGCTGGGGGCGAGCGTGGCGTTTCATCACGGCAGCTGGTTCGAGCCGCTGCCGGCCGCTGCGCAATATGAGCTGATTGTCAGCAACCCGCCGTATATCGATGCCGCAGATCATCACCTGGGGGAGGGCGACGTGCGCTTTGAGCCGCGCATGGCGCTGACCGACGGTAACGATGGCCTGGATTGCCTGCGTGCCATTGCCGCCGCTGCCCCGACCAGGTTGGCCGCAGGGGGCTGGCTGATGGTGGAGCACGGTTACGACCAGGGCCCGGCTTGCCGGCAATTGTTTGAGCAGGCTGGCCTGCAGCAGGTGCACACCCTGCCGGATCTGGCGGGGCTGGACCGCGTAACGCTTGGGTGCCAGCCATGACACGCCTGATGGTGCTGTTGCTGTCTGCACTCGCGCTGCTGGTGTGGCTTGCCGGGGTGAATCAGCCATTGTTCATTACCCTGCATCACGCCTTGGCCGTGGTGCCGGGCGTGGTGTGGCGGCTGCTGAGCATGGCAGGCGAGTGGACGCTGGTGATCGGCGTGTTGCTACTGTTGGCCGCACGACAGCCCGCCTTGTTGCCACGCATGGTGGCGCTGGGCTTGGCCGGTGTGGCGGCCAGTATCTGGCTGAAAGCCGGTTTTGACGTGCTGCGCCCGCCGCTGGTATTACCTGCTGGCACGGTAAGCTTGCTGGATGTGCTGCCGGGTAACGCTTCGTTTCCCTCCGGCCATGCTATTGCCGTGGGGGTGTTGGCGGGGGTGCTTATGCCGCGCTGCTCGCTGCCTGCCCAGCTTGGCCTGGCATTGTTGGCCGCACTGGTGTGCCTGTCGCGCCTGGCGATCGGGGTGCACTGGCCGCTGGACGTGCTGGCCGGTGCCGCTTGCGGGTTTGCCTTGGCCCATCTGGCCGGGCGGGTAGGCAAAAGTGCTGCGCCCACGGCTTTGCTGCGACAGGCGGTAAAAGCCCTGGCGCTGGTGCTGCTGGCGGTAACGGTGTGGAAGCTGGGGCAGGGCAGGCCGAACGAGGCGTATGTGCTGTATAACCTGCTCACGCTGGGGTTGTGCGTGGTGCTGCTGCGGGGTAAAACGGCGCCTGCCAGGTAGCGTGGGCGCAAAAAACGGGGCTGGCGCCCCGTTTTGTCATCAGCGTGCCTGTGGAAGGCTTAGTGATGGTGGCCGTGCTCGCCGTGGGCGTGGCCGTGGGTGATTTCGTCCGGGGTAGCCGGGCGAACTTCTGCCACGGTTGCCTGGAAGCGGATGGTCAGGCCAGCCAGTGGGTGGTTGCCATCCAGTACGGCTTTGCCGTCGGCTACGTCGGTAACGCGGAACAGGATCACGTCGCCGGTTTCCGGGTCGTCTGCTTCGAACATCATGCCGACTTCCACTTCTTCCGGCAGTACGTCCAGCGGCTCTACGCGCACCAGCTCTTCTTCCGGCTCGCCAAAGGCGTCGTCCGGGGTCAGGGTTACGGTGATGGATTCACCCACAGCCTTGCCGTGCAGTGCTTCTTCCACCAGCGGGAAAATGCCGTCGTAGCCGCCATGCAGGTAAGCAATTGGCTCTTCAGTTTTGTCGAGCAGGGTGTTGTCGGCGTCGTACATTTCGTAGTGAATGGTTACGACCGAGTTTTTAACGATTTGCATGAGGCGGTACCGTCGTAGAGAAAAGAAAGGGAATCTTGATGCATCGCAGGCCTGCAAGCCTTGGGCTGCAGCAAAATCCGGCGCAAAACAGATATCCCCGTATTGTAAACCATTGCCTGAATGCGTAACGAGAATCTGCCATGAAACCAATCGAACTTCTGGGCGGCATGACCGCCGAGACCTTTTTAAAAGATTACTGGCATAAAAAGCCCTTGCTCATCCGTGGCGCACTGAAAGATGTCGGCGAACACGTGGACTACGCCTGGCTGGCCAAGCTGGCTGCGGATGAAGATGTGGAATCGCGCCTGATCGAATACAAGCAGGGTAAATGGCATCTGGAGCGTGGCCCGTTCCGCGCCGGCCGCTTGCGCCGCCTGCCGGAAACCGACTGGACCATCCTGGTACAGAACGTCAATCATCATCTGCCGCATATTGCCGATATTTTGTGGCGTTTCGATTTCATGCCGTATGCGCGGCTGGATGACCTGATGATCAGCTACGCCCCGCCCGGCGGCACGGTTGGCCCGCATTTCGACTCTTATGATGTTTTCTTGTTGCAAGTGGGCGGCCGCAAGCGCTGGCAGATTTCTTCGCAACAGGACGAATCGTTCATTGAAGATGCGCCAATCAAGGTACTGAAAGATTTCCAGATGGAAGAAGAGTTCATCCTGGAACACGGCGACATGCTGTACCTGCCACCCAAATGTGCGCACTACGGTGTGGCGCTGGAGCCGGGCATGACGTACTCCATCGGTTTCCGCGCCCCGTCGGCGCAGGAAATCGCCACCGAGTTTCTGGTGTACCTGCAAGACCGCATTTGCGTACAAGGCCGCTATGCCGACCCGGATTTGCAGCAACAGGCTGCACCAGCACAGATTAGCGATGCCATGGTGGAGCAGGTGAGCCAGATGCTGCAGCAGATCAGCTGGGATAAAAAAGTGGTGGCCGACTTTCTGGGTCACTATCTGACCGAACCGAAGCCGCACGTGTTCTATGAAGGTGCAGAAGACGAGCTCGACGAAGAAACCTTTGCCGAGCAGGTAAAAGCGCATGGCATTGTTCTGGATTTGAAGAGTCAGATTCTTTATGTTAATGACATGCTGTACTGCAACGGACAACTGTTGGAATGCGAACCGGCGCAGTTGGCCGCCTGGCAACGGTTAGCCAATACGCGACAGCTGGAATCTGCCGGATTGTCCGACAGTATGATGCCTTTGTTGTTCGAGGGTTATCTGTCTGGTTGGTGGCATATCGCTGGCTAGCGTAATCCTGCTGTAGCATGAATGATGCAAGGTAAGTGATCGTAAACGAAGATTTTTTATCGAAAGAAGGCGGCTTGGCGTTAGAGATATGTTGCGATGCAGCATCGACAATGCAGATATCCGCAATAAATTAGCGTTTACCCCCTTCCCAACAATTTTATTCGTGCTAGAATTTGCGCACTGACAGTATCTACACTGCTTTCTCTGTCTGGAATTTTTTTGAGAGAGAGTAGTGAACCAGACGTCTTGTTCAACACTTACTTTCAAAGGTAATACACAAATGAAACAGTCGCTCATCGTTGCTGCCCTGCTGGCCGTTGCTCTGTCCGCTTGCGGTAAAAAAGAAGAAGCTCCAGTTGAAGCTTCCGCTCCTGCTGTTGAAGCTTCCGCTCCTGCTGTTGAAGCTTCCGCTCCTGCTGCTGACGCTTCCGCTCCGGCTGCTGACGCTTCCGCTCCGGCTGCTTCCGCTGCTCAGTAATCACGTTTACGTGGTTGCATGAAAAACCGGCCCTTGGGCCGGTTTTTTATTGTCTGCTGTTTCTGCTTTGTTTTTTCTGCTTTTCCTGCCTTGTCTTTGGCGAACACGCTTAGTAGCGTCGTTGCGCTGTCGTAAAATATTTTCATACAAAATGAATTTTGCCGATCCAGGCCTGTTTCGGCTATGCCTTGCTACTGGCAGCGGCAGTTTTTTGCCGGGTTCGGGTGCGCCGTGATGTTGGTAACAAGCCGCCTGCAGGGGCTGTGATATGATGGCTGCCGTTTTGAACCGCTGCGCCGGGTAACGGTCGAAGTGGCTCGCTTATCTTTCTCCGAACCTCGGGCAGACATGGACATCCTGCAACTCCTTCTCGACTTCTTTACCGGGTATGGCTACTTTGCCGTATTCATCGTGTTGTTGGTCTGTGGTTTTGGCGTACCGATTCCTGAAGACATTACCCTGGTGGCTGGCGGCATCATTTCCGGCCTGGGCTACACCAATGTGCACTGGATGTTTGCCGTAGGCATGGCCGGGGTGCTGGCGGGGGATGGCATCATGTTTGCGGCTGGCCGCCTGTATGGCGAGCGTGTGCTGCGCTTTCGCCCGGTAGCCAAAATCATGACTCCCGAGCGTTTTGCCGCCACCCAGGAAAAGTTTGCCCGCTACGGTAACTGGGTGTTGTTTGTGGCCCGCTTCTTGCCGGGTTTGCGGTCGCCCATCTTTCTGACGGCGGGGATGACCCGGCGTATTCCTTACTGGCGCTTTCTGATGATGGACGGTTTTGCCGCGCTGATCTCGGTGCCGGTGTGGGTTTACCTGGGGTATTTCGGTGCGCGTAACCGCGAGTGGCTGATGCATATGGTGCATCGTGGCCAGGCGGGCATCCTGATTGCGCTGGCGGTAGCCGGGCTGGTATTGGGTGTGTATTTCTGGCGCAAGAAACGCCAGGCGGCGAATGCCGACGCTTGAGGTTGGCCGCACGCATGAAAAACGCCCCGGGCACAAGCCACGGGGCGTTTTTCATGGCGGGCAGGCTTAGCCTACCTGCAGTAGCTCTACTTCAAATACCAGTGTGGCATTGGGCGGGATAACACCGCCGGCGCCGCGCGCACCGTAGCCCAGCTCGGCCGGGATGGTCAGCTTGCGTTTGCCGCCCACTTTCATGCCCAGTACGCCCTGATCCCAGCCCTTGATCACGTAGCCTTCGCCCAGCGGGAAGCTGAACGGCTGGAAACGGTCTTTGCTGGAGTCGAATTTGGTGCCGTCAGTCAGCCAGCCGGTGTAGTGCACGGTGACTTCTTCGCCTGCTACTGCCTCTTTACCTTCGCCTGTCACCAGATCTTCGATGATCAGTTCTGCCATTGTGATGTCCTTCGTTACCGCATTGATCAGGGCGCCATTCTAGCAGCCATGCTGAGGCCTGTGGGCGACAGCTTTTGTATATGCCAATCAGTATCTTATAAAAAAGGAACAATCAACTACTACAAGCGCTGAAGGGAGTGGGACCATGACGCTACTTTGTCTGGCTACGCAGCAGCATATCGTGGTGCAGCGCCAGGGCTTGGACGCCCCTTTGCGCTGGCTGAAACTGGGCTGGCGAGACCTGCAACGCACGCCCGCCGATGCCTTGCTGTACGGGGCAGGCTATGTACTGATGGCCTATGGTCTGGGGTATCTGCTGCAGTATTTCCCCGAGCTGGCACTGGCGCTGGTCGCGGCTTGCTGGGTGTTGGGCCCGTTTCTGGCCGCGGGTCTGTACGATATTGCCCGGCAGCAGCAGGCGTTTAACGGTGGGCGCGTGATGTTGCTGCATAGCGCGCTGGCTTGGCGCGCCAACCCCGGTGCTTTGGCGCTGTATGGTGTAGTGATGGCGCTGCTGTCCTGTGCCTGGGCGGCTAGCTCATTGCTGTTATTTGCCCTGTTTGACCAAGGTCGCCTGCCACGGCTGGACGCCCTGCTGCCTGGCTTGTTGCATGGCGAGAACCTGGCTTTGCTGCTGAGCTGGGCAGCGGTGTCCTTGCTGTTTGTATTGCTGCTGCTGGCGCTGAGCATCTGCACCTGTGCGATGTTGCTGGATAAAGAGATCGATGCGGTCACCGCCATGCAGGCCAGCCTGCAGGTGGTCGCCCGCAACGGGGTGACGATGGCAGTATGGGCCGCTATGATCGTGGCACTTGTTGCGATAGGCTTGGCCAGCCAGTTTGTCGGGCTGTTGCTGGTGGCCCCGCTACTGGGCCTGTCGAGCTGGCATGCCTATCGCGCCCTTATCTCCTACGAATGCTGAACCCGCCATGACCCCCTTGCGTATTGTGTTTCTGGATAGAGACAGCCTGCCGGTGCCGCTGCCGGCTTTTCCTTTTGCCCACGCATACACCGAGTATCCCGCGTGTAGCCGCGACGATATCGTGGCGCGTTGTGCCGAGGCCGACGTCGTCATCACCAATAAAGTACCGTTCGACGCCGCTACCCTGGCCGCGCTGCCACAGCTGAAGATGCTGGCGATCGCCGCCACCGGTTATAACCACATCGATATCGACGCCTGCCGCCGCCAGGGCGTAGCGGTGGCAAATATTCGCCACTACGGCGACGATACCGTGGCCGAACACGCCTTTATGCTGATGATGGCGCTGATGCGCAATTTGCCGGCTTACCAGCGCGATGTGGCAGCCGGGGTATGGCAAAACGCCCCGCAGTTCTGCCACTTCGGTGCCCCTATCCGAGACCTGCAGGGCGCGACGCTGGGCATTTTCGGTAGCGGTGGCATTGGCCAGGCCATGGCCAGCCGCGCCCGGGCCTTTGGCATGCAGGTGCAGTTTGGCGAACGCAAGGGCGTGAGCGTGGTGCGTGATGGCTATGTATCGTTTGATACCTTGCTGGCTACTTCCGACGTGATTTCCCTGCACTGCCCGCTGAACGACAGCACCCGCAACCTGATTGCCCAGCCAGAGCTGATGGCGATGAAGCCAGGTGCCATTCTGGTGAACACCGCCCGTGGCGGGCTGGTGGACGAGGAAGCCCTGGTCGCTGCGCTCAAGTACGGCCAGATCGGGGGGGCCGGCTTTGATGTGCTGTCGGTAGAGCCGCCGCGTGAAGGTAACCCGCTGCTGAAAGCGCGCTTGCCGCACCTGATCGTCACCCCGCATGTCGGCTGGGCCAGCCGCGAGGCCATGGACAGGTTGGCCGCACAGCTGGTGGAGAACGTGACAGCGTGGCAGCAAGGCCAGCAGCAGAACCGGCTGGATTAGCGGTACCGCTTAAGGTATCCGCTATCAACAAAAAACCCGCGAAAGCGGGTTTTTTGTTGAACTAATCTGTTTTGTACAGTACAAAGCATATACAAGATAATCATCATCCAGCGTTCACGTGGTTTGATACTAGGCACAAGGAAGACAACATGCACATTGCAGTAGCGGGAGCAGGCATCGCCGGCCTGTCGGCAGCCTGGTTGCTGGCACGCAGCGGCCATCAGGTAACCCTGTTCGAAGCAGGCAGCTACGCCGGTGGTCACAGCAATACCGTGGATGTGACCCTGGAGGGGGTAACGGCACCGGTAGATACCGGCTTTCTGGTGCACAACGACCGCACCTATCCCAACCTGATCCGCCTGTTTGCCCTGCTAGGTGTGCCGGTGTACCACACCGAAATGACGTTTTCAGTGGCGCTGGACCAGGAAAAGCTCGAATGGGCGGGTAGCGACCTGTTTACCCTGTTTGCCCAGAAGCGCAACCTGCTGCGCCCGGCGTTCTGGCACATGCTGCGGGATATCCTGCGCTTGCACCGCCAGGCCCCGGCGCTGCGCGACGAAGCCCGCGCTACCGGCGACACGCTGGGGCAGCTGCTGAACCGCCACGGTTATGGCCAACCGCTACGCGACTGGTACCTGCTACCCATGGGGGCGGCCATCTGGTCTAGCTCTACGCGTGACATGGCGGCCTTTCCCGCCGCGACCTTCTTTGATTTCTGCCTGAACCATGGCCTGATGCAGGTGCTCGACCGCCCGCAGTGGAAAACCGTACAAGGCGGCTCGCGCGTGTATGTGCAGCGCATGCTGCAAGACCTGCCCGGCCTGAGGCTGGATAGCCCGGTGCAGCGCGTGCAGCGCGATGCCCACGGGGTCACCGTGTACAGCCGCCACGGCGAGGAGCGCTTCGACCACCTGGTACTGGCCTGCCACAGCGACCAGGCACTGGCCCTGTTAGCCGATGCCAGCCCGGCGGAAACCGACGTGCTGTCGCGGCTGCGCTACCAGCCCAACCGCGCCGTGCTGCACACCGATGCCAGCTTCCTGCCCGAGCGCCAGCAAGCCTGGGCCGCGTGGAATTACCGCGTTGGCCGGGCAGGGGAGAGCGACACCCCGGTGATGGTGAGCTATCTGCTCAACACCCTGCAGCAGCTACCTTTCCAGCAGCCCGTGATCGTCACGCTCAACCCCTATCGCCAGCCGCAGGGCGTGTTGGCCGAGTTTGACTACGCCCACCCGGTATTCGATCGCGACGCCATTGCCGCCCAGCAGGCGCTGGCACAGATTCAGGGCCGCCAGCGCACCTGGTTTGCCGGTGCGTGGGCAGGCTATGGTTTTCATGAAGACGGCCTCAAGGCCGGTATGGCCGTGGCACAGGGCCTGGGCGCCAGCGTGCCGTGGGACATCAGCCAGCCCGTGGCCGCGCACGCACCGCTGCCGCAGCTGGCCGGGGCTACCCCATGAGCGTGCAGCTGTACGCCGGGCAGGTATGGCACGGCCGCCGCCAGCCGGCGCAGCACCAGTTTGCCTACCGCCACAGCTGGGTTGCGGTGAGCCTGCCCGATGGTGACGTACCGGCACACCGCCTGGCGCCCGGCGTGCGCTGGCTGCGCCGCCGCCACGGCCCGCGTGACGGCAGTGCCCTGTGGCCTTGGCTCACGCAAAGGTTGGCCGCAGCCGGTTTTCACGACGCCAGCCGTATCGAGCTGCACACGCTGCCCGGCGTGCTGGGCTATGCCTTTAACCCGGTGAGCTTTTATCTGGTATTCGACCGCGCGGCTGCGCTGCGGGCGGTATGGGTAGAAGTCAGCAATACCTTTGGCGAGCACCACGACTACTGCGTGCATCACCCGGACTGGCGCCCGATGCTGGCGCGCGAAAGCTTTACCGCACCCAAAGCCCTGCACGTGTCGCCGTTCTTCCAGGTGGAAGGCAGCTACGGCTTTCGCTTTGCCCGCCAGGCAGATGGCCGCTTCAGCGTGCGCATCGCCTATAGCCGCGATGGCAACAGCACCGACTTTGTCGCCACCCAGCAGGGTTGGCCGCAGCCGGTGGGCGCGGCCAGGGTATGGCGGCTGGTGCTGGGCTGCGCCACGCTGACCTTTGCCGTGTGGGCGCGCATTCACTGGCAGGCGCTGCAGCTGTGGCGCAAACGTGTTCCCTTTTTTGGCAAACAAGGCGTGCCCGCCACGCCGCCAACCGATTCCCGGAGTGTGTGATGACGACCCTGAATCCTTCGCTGAACTCGCAGGCGCTACGTGCGCCATGGTACGCCCGCCCGCTGCTGGCAGGCCTGAGCCGGCTACTGTACGGCCAGTTATTACTGGTCGGGCCGGACGGCAGCCAGCAGCGCTACAGCGGCCGCCACGCTGGCCTGGATGCTGCCCTGCATATTCACGACTGGCGTGCGCTGCGCCGTATTGCCCTAGCCGGTGACATTGGCCTGGCCGAAGCCTGGCGCGACGGCCAGGTCAGCTCGCCCGACTGGGTGGCGCTGATGCGCCTGGCGCTGCAGAACGAGGCCGCGGTAGAGCAGGCCATCCACGGCAGCTGGCTGGGCAAGGTGGGCTACCTACTGCGCCACCTGACCCGCGCCAATACACGCAAGGGCAGCCGCCGCAATATCCACGCCCACTACGACCTGGGCAACGAGTTTTACAAGCTCTGGCTGGACCCCAGCATGAGCTACTCCTCAGCGGTATTTGATGGTAACTACCGCCAAAGCCTGGAGTCGGCGCAGTGGGCCAAGTACGAGCGCATCCTGCAGCGGCTGGACGCGCAGCCCGGGCAGCGCATTCTGGAAATCGGCTGTGGCTGGGGCGGTTTTGCCGAATACGCCATCCGCACCCGCGGTGTACACGTGACCGGCGTGACGCTGTCTACCGAGCAGCTGGCATGGGCGCAGCACAGGTTAGCCGCCGCCGGGCTGGCCGCCCAGGCCGACCTGCGCCTGCAGGACTATCGCGATATCGAGGGCGAATTTGACCACATCGTGTCCATCGAGATGCTGGAGGCGGTGGGCGAGCGCTGGTGGCCGTCCTACTTTGCCACCCTGCACGCGCGGCTGAAGCCGGGCGGCAAGGCCATGGTGCAGGTGATTACCATTGGCGACGAATACTTTGCGCGCTACCGCAGCAGCACCGACTTTATCCAGCAGTTCATCTTCCCCGGCGGCATGCTGCCTTCGCCCGGCCAGCTGGATCAGCACATTGCCAGCGCCGGCCTGCGCCTGAGCGACCGCTACACCTTTGGCGCCGATTACGCCGAAACGCTGCGCCGCTGGCTGGCAGACTTCGACGCTGTGCAGCTGCGCGTGCGCGCCCAGGGCTTTGACGAGGCTTTTGTGCGCCTGTGGCAGTTTTACTTCTTCTATTGCATTGCCGGTTTTGATGCCGGGCGCACCGATGTGTGCCAGCTGGAGATGACGCGTCATGTCTAGATGGGTGGCTACCGGCGCCTTGCTCGCCGGCTTGATGGTAACGGAGGTGGTGATGGCCTTGCCTGCAGAGCTCGCTAACCTGCGCCCGCTGGGGCAGGGCAATTTGCGCTGGTTCGGTTTCAAGCTGTACGACGCGACGCTGTATACCCAGCAAGGCCAGTCATTTGACTGGGCGCGGCCGTTTGCGCTGTCGCTGCGCTACGCACGCGATATCCCGTCGGCCAAAATCGTCGACATCAGCCTGGAAGAAATGCAGCGCTACGGCCTGCCGGAAAACCGCCGTACCAGCTGGCGCGACGCGCTGACCGCGGCCATTCCCGATGTGCGGCAGGGCGATGAAATCGTCGGCGCATTCGATGGCAACAGCCTGCGCTTCTGGCACAACGGCCGCCCCACCCGCACGGTAGACGACCCGCTGCTGGCGCGGACTTTCTTCCGTATCTGGCTAGACCCGGCCTCGCGCGCCCCTGAGCTGCGCGAGCAGCTGCTGAACGCCCGCGGATGACGCCCCTGCAGCTGGCGCTGGCCGGCTTGGCTGCCATGCCGCTCGCCATGCTGGCCTTGCCGGTGTACCTGCATTTGCCGGCGCTGTACGCCCGGGATTTCGGCATTGCGCTGTCCAGCCTGGGTCTGCTGCTGTTTGTGACGCGGCTGCTGGACACCGTGCTGGACCCGCTGCTAGGGCAATGGCAAGACCGCCTTGGGCGTGGCGCACTGCGCCTGGCGGCGGGCGCGGCTGCTGCCGCCGCCGTAGCGGGTTTTGCCTGGCTACTGTGGCCGCAGCCTGGCTGGCCGCTGTGGCTGCAGCTGTCTGCCGCCCTGCTGCTGGTGTATGTGGCGCATGGCTGGCTCACCATCGCCCTGCTGCGCTACGGCGCGGCGCTGTGGCCCACGCCGGCCGGCCGGGCGCGTGTCGCAGCCTGGCGCGAGGGCTGGGGGCTGGCTGGTGTCCTGCTTGCCGCGGCCCTGCCTGCGTGGTGGGCCAGCAGCATGGGCGAGCTGGTGGCCATGCAGCGTTTTGTCTGGGTGTTGTTGTCGCTGGCGGTAGTAGCAGGGTTGGCCGCAGCCTGGTCGCCACGGCTACCGGCACCTGCCGCCGCCGAGGTGGACGGGCAAGCCGGGCAACCCTGGTGGCGTGACGGCGCGCTGCGCGCCGCGGGTGTGGTGCTACTGCTGAATGCGGTGGCCATGGCCATACCGGCGACCTTGCTGAATTTTTACGTGGCCGACGTGCTGCAGGCCAGCGCACAGACCGGTGTGTTTTTGCTGGCCTACTTTGTGGCAGCGGGCGTGTCGCTACCCGCCTGGGTGTGGCTGGCCGACCGCATTGGCAAGGTGCGCGCCTGGCGAGCCGGCATGGCGCTGGCCCTGCTGGGTTTCATGCCGGTGCCGCTGTTGGCCGCAGGGGATAGTGCCGGTTTTACGCTGGTGTGCGTGCTGACTGGCGTGGCGCTGGGCGCTGACTTGGCCTTTGCCAGCGCGCTGGTGGCCGACGCACTGGGGGCCCGCGTACAGCAAGCCGGCGGCACGGTGTTCGGTGCGGTGTCCATGCTCAACAAGCTGGCGCTGGCCGTGGCCGCCGGCGTGGCGCTGCCGCTGGCGCAGTGGGCCGGCTACGCCCCCGGCCAGACCGCCGGTGGCCTGATGTGGGTGTACGCGGCCTTACCGGCACTTTTCAAATTGATGGCGTGGGGGTGGCTGTGGTACCGGCCACCAACACAAGGAGCAGCATGATGTGGAAACGATGGGCTTGGCTGGTGGCCGCGATGGCGGCATTGGCACTGGGTGGCTGCAGTACCGCCAGTATCGACGACTACCGTGGTACGCGGCCAACCTTTGACCTGAAAACCTACTTTGACGGCCCGGTCACGGCGCAAGGCACCTTTCAGGATCGTAGCGGCAAAGTCATCCGCCGCTTTACCGTGCAGATGAACGCCAGCTGGCAGGGCGATACTGGCGTGCTGGACGAGCACTTTACCTACGACGATGGCGAAAAACAGCGCCGCATCTGGACGCTGAAAAAGCTGCCCGACGGCCGCTACACCGGCACGGCCGATGACGTGGTCGGGCAGGCCAGTGGCCGCACCGAAGGCTTTGCCCTGTTTTGGGATTACACCCTGCGCCTGCCGGTAGACGGCACCGTGTACGAGGTGCGCTTCGACGACTGGATGTACCAGCTGGACGAGCGCACGGTCCTGAACCGCTCGGTGATGAGCAAATGGGGTATCAAGCTGGGCGAAGTCACGCTGTTCTTTCGCAAAGGGGCACAGCCGTGAGCCTGAACCCCAAACTGCGTGATTGGCACGGCCAGCGCGTGTGGCTGGTGGGCGCCGGCCATGGCATAGGCGCGGCGCTGGCGCAGGCTTTGCAGCAGCAGGGCGCCCACGTGGCGCTGTCCGGCCGCACCGAGGCCGCGCTGCAGGCCGTGGCCGCCGGGCAAGAACGCATGCAGGTGCACGCGATGGACGCCACCGTGCCGGAAGACTGGCAGCGCGTACGCGACGCCTTGCTCGCCAACTGGGGGCGCATCGATTTGATAGTGATGCTGGCGGGCGACTACACCCCGCTACGCGCCTGGGAGCTGACACCGGAAGCTGCGCAGCGCATGGTGAATGTGAACCTGCTGGCCAGCCTGTACGGTGTTGCGGCCAACGTGCCGCAGCTGATGGCGCAGCAGGGCGGCGGGCTGGTGCTGGTGGCCAGCGTGGCTGGCTGGGCCGGCATGAGCAATGGCCTGGTATACGGCGCCACCAAGGCGGCGGTAAACCACCTGGCGCAAACGCTGTACCTGGACCTGCACCCGCACGGTATCGGCGTGTACGTGGTGAACCCCGGCTTTGTGACCACGCGGCTTACCGCGCAAAACGACTTTGCCATGCCCGCGCTGATCAGCCCGCAGCAAGCCGCCGACGACATCTTGCGCGGCCTGGCGCGCGGCGAGTTTGACATCCATTTCCCCAAGCGTTTTACGCGTGCGCTGAAGTTGGCCGCACACCTGCCCTACCGCCTGTATTTCTGGCTTGCACACAAGGTAACCGGACTATGAACCCCGCACTTGCCCGCCACCTGGACTGGTTTGCAACCCTTTCCCCCGCAACGCTGGACGAGATCGACGCGGTGTACGCCGACGGCGCCAGCTTTCGCGACCCCTTTAACGCCATCAAGGGGCGCTCGCAGATCAAGGCGTTGTACGCACGCATGTTCCGCAGCCTGGCCGAGCCGCGTTTTGTCATTGGCGAGGTCATCGCGCAAGGCGACAAGGCTTTTGTTACCTGGGACTTTACCTTTGCCATGTTGGGCAAGCCGCAGTGCATCCACGGGGGCACCCTGTTTGTGCTGGGTAGTGATGGCCGTATTGTGGACCACCGCGACTACTGGGACGCTGCCGAAGGCCTGTACGAAAAGCTGCCATTACTGGGTGGCCTGCTGCGCTGCCTGAAACGGCGCATGGCATAATGCCCGCCTTTGTTAATGTATTGTCGCTTGCGGCCCTGTACAAACCATGAACGAATTGCCCGAAAACGACGCCACCGGCCTGCCGATTGCCGCCATCGAGCGCGAAACCGGCATCCCCAAAGACCTGCTGCGCATGTGGGAGCGCCGCTACGGCTTCCCGCAGCCCGCGCGCGACGCCGCCGGCGACCGCCTGTATTCGCAGGCTGACCTGGCGCGGCTACGGTTGATCCGCCGCCTGCTGGACCTGGGTTTTCGCCCCGGCAAGCTGATGGCGATGAGCGATGCCCAGCTGCAGGCGCTCACTACCGAGCACACGCCACAGCGCCAGGTATCCGACGTGTGCCAGGGCCTGGTGGCAGCACTACAAAGCCACGACGCGCAAGCCACGCGTGCCTACCTGCGCCACCGCATGCTGGAGCTGGGCCTGCGCCGCTTTGCCTGCGACTTTTTGCCCGAGGCCAACCAGCTGGTGGGCGAGGCGTGGATGCGCGGCGAGCTGCAGATTGCCGAAGAACACTTGTATTCCGAGGCGGTAAGCCGGGTGATGCGCGAAACCCTGGCGGCGATCCCAGCCGGGGTCATGTCGCCACGGGTGATGCTGACCACGCCACCGGGCGAGCTGCACGTACTGGGCCTGCTGATGGTAGAAGCCCTGCTGCGGCTGGACGGCTGCGAGGCCATTGCCTTTGGCGCGCAGATGCCGCTGCAGGACATTGCTTTTGCCGCGGCCAAGCACCAGGTTGACGTAATCGTGCTGTCGTTCTCTGGTGCGTACGAAGGCAACCCGGCCAGTGCCATCGAGCAGCTGGCCAGCCAGCTCCCTGCTGGCGTGATGCTGTGGGTAGGGGGCGGTGGCTGCCGCAGCCTGCGCCAGCTGCCCGCCAATGCGTGCCACTTGGCCGAGCTATCGCAGCTGGACGGGTTGGTGGCGCAGTGGCGTGCCCGGCCTGCCGGCTAGGGTTTGCAAAACCGTGACGACTTGACCATAACAAAGGGGCCAGCAATGTGGCCCCTTTTCGTTAAACCGCTTGTATGGCCTAGTCGTCCATGTCTTTCAGGTTCAGGCGGCGTTCGTCTTCCGGGTCCAGGCCCAGTTTGCCGCGGATACAGGACAGGTACACGTTGACATCCGGCCCGCCGCCGTAGCGCTGCGCCTGCCAGATCATTTCGCCCAGGCAGTCGATCACCTCGTGCTGCGCGTCGTGTTCGCTGCCGGTTTTGGCCAGCAGCTGCTGGTACAGGGTGCGAATGCCGAAGGGCTGGTCGATGGACAGCTGTTCTTCCACCGCCAGGTGCATGCTCATGTGCATGAAGGGGTTGGTTTCGCCTTGCTCCGGCAGCCACTCGCGCTCGCCGTACTGCTCGGGGCGGCTGAGGATGGCGTGGTATTCGGGGTGGGCGGCGATCACGCTAGCCAGCAGCTTTTCCAGGTCGCTGAGCGGGTGGCCGGCTTGCTGTTTTTGCCAGGTATCAAAAAAGAAACGACGGGCATCCTGCCGGCTGGGTGCAAACATGATTGTTGACTGATTTGTTCGGGAAATCAGCATTATACGGAGACACACGCACCATGACCACGCTTGCCAGCTTTACGGCCAACCTGGCCGATGGCCGCCCGCAGCCCCTGGCCGATTACCTGGGCCAGGTGGTGCTGGTGGTAAATACCGCCAGTGAATGCGGCTATACCCGCCAGTACCACGGCCTGCAAGAACTGCAGGCCACCCTGGCTGAGCGCGGCTTTACCGTCCTGGCTTTCCCGTGCAACCAGTTTGGCGGACAGGAGCCAGGCAGCGCAGACGATATCGCCGCGTTTTGCCAGACACGCTTTGGCGTGAGCTTCCCGCTGTTTGCCAAAGGCGACGTCAACGGCCCCGCCGCCAGCCTGCTGTGGCAATGGCTCACTGGCGTGGAAAGCGGCCACCCGCACCCGGTAAAGTGGAACTTCACCAAATTCCTGATCGACCGCAAAGGCCGGCTGGTCAAACGCTACGAGCCGGCGGCCGAGCCACACGAGCTACTGCCGGATATTGAGGCGCTGCTGGGCGGCTAGCTGCCGGTGCGGCACGTAAAAAGACGGCCAGCCTGTTGCCAGGCTGGCCGTCTTTGTCTGCACGCTTACCCGTGGCTTACTTGCGGGTAAAGATGATGTCCCACACGCCGTGGCCCAAGCGGATGCCGCGGGCTTCGAACTTGGTCAGCGGGCGGTAGTCCGGGCGTGGTGCGTACGCTTCGGCGGTATTTTGCAGGTCGGCGTTGCCGTTGAAGACTTCCAGAATCTGGATGGCGTAGTCTTCCCAGTCGGTAGCGGCGTGCAGGTAGCCACCCGGCTTCAGTTTTTTCACCAGTTTTTCTACCAGCGGGGCCTGGATCAGGCGGCGCTTGTTATGGCGCTTTTTGTGCCACGGATCGGGGAAGAAGATATGCACACCGTCCAGGCTGCCGTCGGCCAGCATATTGTCCAGCACTTCTACTGCGTCGTGGCGCAGCAGGCGCAGGTTGGTGAGCTGCTTTTCTTCGATCAGCTTGAACAGGTTGCCTACGCCTGGGCTGTGGACTTCTACGCCCAGGTAGTCGTTATGCGGCATGTTGGCCGCAATCTCGGCGGTAGCACCGCCCATGCCAAAGCCGATTTCCAGAATCTTGGGCGCGTCGCGGCCAAAGGCCTGGGCCAGGTCCAGCTGCTCGGGGCGGTATTCGATACCCCAGCGCGGCATGCCTTCGTCGATGGCGCGTTGCTGGGAAGCGGAGAGGTGGCCCTGACGCAGTACAAAGCTGCGAATGGCACGCTTGAAGCCTGGATTTTCCATGGTGCGAACTCAAAAACTGCAAAAAGATCGCGATGTTACCGAATCTTGCGCCTGCGGGATAGCGCGGCGCGGCGTTGACTTGCCGGTGGCGGGTACTTAGGCTGCGGTCTTGCCTTGTTCAATAGGAAGACGCCATGCCGGGTATGGAAAATATCACGCTGTTTGCCCTGGCCGCGCTGGTGCTGGCGCTGACGCCGGGGCCGGATATGTTGCTGATCGCCTCCCGCAGTGCCAGTCAGGGCGTGCGTGCCGGCTTTGCCACGCTGGCCGGCATTCAGGCCGGGGTGTATTGCCATGCCCTGGCTGCTGCCTTGGGCTTGTCGCAGCTGCTGCAGCTGGTGCCGCTGGCTTACGATCTGATCCGCTACCTTGGCGCGGTGTATTTGCTGTACTTGGCCTGGGGCTGTGTGCGCGGTGGCCAGCCATCGGCGGCGATGGCGGCAAGCACAGGCTTGTCAGCGGGCACCGCTTTTCGCCAGGGGCTGTGGACCAATTTGCTCAACCCTAAAATGGCTTTGTTCGTGCTGGCACTGTTCCCGCAGTTTGTCCCGCCCGCGCATGGCTCGCTGGTCATGTGGTTCCTGTTGCTGGCCACGGTGCTGAATGGGGTAGGGCTATTGGTGAATGGGGCGGTGATTGTGGCGGCCAGCCGGCTGGCGCGAGGTTTGCTGGCCGCCCCTGCCCGACGTTGGCCGCAGTATGTGCTGGGCGGCGTGTTTGCCTTGCTAGCCGGCCGGCTGTTGTGGCAACCGCGCTAGCGCCGCAGCGTGCGCAGCAGGTGGCCTACCGTGGGGTAATGCAGGCAGCCGGGTAGCTCGCGCAGCAGGCGGGCATTGCTCAGGCGGCGCGACTCGGCCATGAATGACCATAGCCCGGGCGATACCTGCTGCTGTACCTGGGCGCGGGGCAGGCGCGGTGCTCGCGGCAGGCCCAGGGTGTCGGCCAGCTGGTCGTACCATTCGCCTACCGGCAGGGGCTGGCTGTCGCAGGCGTTGTACACGCGAATGCCGCTGCGGCGGCGCTGCAGGGCGGCGGCGCACAGGCGTGCCAGGTCGCTGGCGTGAATGTGGTTGCTGATGCTGTCTTCGCTGGCGTTGATCAGCGGGGTGCCGTTTTGCAGGCGGGCCAGCGGCAGGCGCTCGGCGGCGTAGATACCGGGTGCGCGCAGGATGGTGAGCGCGGTGCCGTGGGCGACAGCAAAGGCGCGCAGGCAGCGTTCTGCATCGACCCGGCGCTGGGCGCGGGGGGAGGTTGGCCGCAGCGGAGCGGTCTCGTCCAGCCACTTGCCATCGGCATTGCCGTACACGCCGCTGGTGCTGATATAGACGATTTGCTGTGGTAGACTCCCCGTTTTTGCCAGCTGCGACAAGACCTTGCGCATTCTGGGGTCTATGCGGCCTTGTTCTGGCGGCGGTGCGGTGTACAGCACGGCGTCGGCCAGGCCCGCGATACGCGACAGGCTGTTTTTGTCGTCCAGGTTAGCCAATAGCGGCAGCGCGCCATGCGCGCGCCAGGTGGCGGCAGCTTCCGGGCGGCGTAGCAGTGCAATGACCCGCCAGTGTGGCGTCAGCAGGGGAAGGGCGCGCAAGGCGACATCGCCGCTGCCCAGTATCAACAAGGTTCGCATGCCGGCCATTTTAGCGAAGTTTAAGGGAAGAAGATGACGTGTCAGGTAAAGGTGCTTCCGAGCGGCCATTCTTTTGGCGTAGAAGCGCATGAAACCATTCTGGAAGCGGCATTGCGCCAGTCTGTCGGCCTACCGTACGGCTGCCGCGATGGTGCCTGTGGCGCTTGCAAGGGCAAGGTTGTAGAAGGTGAAGTGGAGCACGGTGGCGCGCAGGACAAAGCGCTGTCGGCAACCGACCGTGCCCAGGGCATGGCGCTGTTCTGCTGTGCCAAACCCAAGGGCGATATCACCATCGAAGCGCGCGAGGTGGCGGGTGTCGGTGATATCCAGATCAAGACCCTGCCGTGCCGCGTGGAAAAAATCGAAAAAATCCACGATGTCGCCGTGCTGAAGCTGAAGCTGCCGGTATCCGAGCGCCTGCAGTTCATGGCTGGTCAGTACATCGATATCCTGATGAAGGACGGTAAAAAGCGCAGCTTCTCCATTGCCAACGCGCCGCACGACGATGCCTTCATCGAGCTGCATATCCGCCATCAGCCTGGCGGCTCTTTCTCCGACTACGTGTTCAACACCATGAAAGAGAAAGAAATCATGCGCTTCAAGGGCCCGCTGGGCTCGTTCTTCCTGCGCGAAGATTCCGACAAACCCATCATCATGGTGGCCAGCGGTACCGGTTTTGCCCCGATCAAGGGCATCATCGAGCACGCCATCCATCAGGGCATGACCCGCCCCATCGTGTTTTACTGGGGCGCCCGTACCCCGGCCGACCTGTATATGGCCGAGATGGCGGGCCAGTGGCAGGCGCAGAACAGCCATATCACCTTTATTCCGGTGGTGTCCGACGCGCTGCCCGAGCACAACTGGCAAGGCCGTACCGGCTTTGTACACCAGGCGGTGCTGGATGATTTCGACAGCTTGGCCGGCTACCAGGTGTACGCCTGCGGCGCGCCGGTGATGGTGGAGGCAGCGCATACTGCCTTTATCGGTGAGCGCAGCTTGCCGGCGGACGAGTTCTTCTCGGATGCCTTCTTTTTGTCCAAGGACATGAGCGGTAGTAAGTAAGTTTTATTGCTATGTGCTGAATGCAACGCCCCAGTCTGCTGTAAGTAGGCTGGGGCGTTGTTTTTCCACAAATGCTTTGAGCTTGGCCGGAATATTTGCTTTATTTAATTATCAATCGGCTCACTAGCGGGTTTCATGCAAAGGGATTCGGAGACATCATGGCACTGGACAGCGTGAATCCCCACTTTCTGGCCAACCTGCAAACGGCTGGCAATACGCTGACGGTTCGTGCCAGCCAGGATATCTATGCGGCCAACGGTATGAAACTGGTGGCACGTGGCGCCAGCATTGATGCCCGTATCAGCGAGCAGCTCAACACCCATCGCTTGCGTCAGCCGCTGGAAACCCAGCTTCAGCTGGATACCAGCCAGCTCGTGACCCAGCTGCGCGATGGCATGCAGCAGTTGTTGGCCGAGGACGCGCTATTGGCCGGCTGGCTGGGCAACCAGGCCAAGGCGCTGCAGCGCGAGCTGGCAGTACTGTCGCTACCGCCGCTGGCCGCCCAGGCCTTGCAGCTGATTGCCAGCCGCTTTCCCGATGTGTTCTGCCATAGCTTGCGCGTAGCCGCATTGGCGTGGAGCCTGGCATCGTCCCCGCGTGATGCGCAGCTGCTGCTGTGCAGTGGTTTGCTGCACGACGTAGGGTATTTGTACCTGCAGCCGGCAGTCTGGCAGCAAACCGGCCCGCTAAGCGCAGACGAGTGGCGCCAGTTTGACGCCCACCCCTTGGTGGGTTTTGTCTGGGCGAGCGAGCTCAAGGCAGTACCCGCCGATGTGGCACAGCTGATTGTGCAGCACCACGAGCGGGTAGATGGCAGTGGCTACCCGCGCCAGCTGCGGGGTGAGGCGATGGGGCAGGCAGCAGAAGTGCTGGCACTGGCAGAAATGGCAGCAGGTATTTTCGAGCACGCCCGCCAGCCGGTGGGCCAGCTGCAAACCGCGCTCAAACTACTGCCGGGGCAATTTTCTGCTGCGGTGCGCTTGCCGGCCCAGTTGCGCGCTGGCAGCCTGCCGCGCGAGGCCGGGCTGCTGCAGCCGGTGGATGCCCTGCAGTCGTCCTTGCACCAGCTGCTGATGCGCTTTGCCAGGGTGCACGAGGTGATGCAGCAGATCGAAGGCCAAACGCTCAGCGAGCCGGGCTGGCAGCTATTTGGCCATCTGGCGCTGCGGCTTAACAGCATTCAGCGTGCGTTTAACAGTGTGGGCCTGGACATGCTGAGCAAGCATGCCATGGAGGGGGAAGATACCCAGGCGATGTGGCAGGAGCTGGCCTGGGTCATGCATGAAACCAACTGGCTATCGCGCCATCTGGCGCGCGATCTGACCCGGCAACGTTTGCATCTGCCGCTGCAAGAGGCCGAGTTGTTCGAACCACTGGCCGTGCTGTTTCTCGGGCTAAGCAGCAAAACCGCCGTGGTGGGCTTATAGCCAGCCAGCTTGCCACAGCTTGGTGTCACCCAGCTCGCGCCAGGGCAGGGTGAAGTGGCGGCGCGACAGTACCGCCTCCAGCGTGACGCGCAGTACTTTTTGCGGGTCCTCCGCGTCGTGCTCTACCTGCACCACCAGAAAATGCTTCTCTCGGTTTTGCGGGGTGGTGGCGGTCCATTTGCTGCCCTGCAGTTTCTTGCTGTTTACCGGCATGGTGTGTCCCTGGTGGCTAGTTGCGTAGCAAGTGGGGTCGGTATTGCCAAAAACAACGCCCCCGGCTGTGGGCAGCGCGGGGGCGGGGTGGGTGGCCAGGGTTGGCCGCTACCTTAAGCGGTAGCTTTTACGTGCGGGGCGATCAGCGGCAGCAGCTGGCCCAGTACTTTTGGCGGGGCGGCCACGATGTCGCCGCTTTCGAACCAGCCGTCTTCGCCGTGCATATTGGTCACGATACCGCCAGCTTCCTGCACGATCAGGCTACCTGCCGCGATGTCCCAGGGCTTCAGGTTGAATTCGAAGAAACCATCTACGCGGCCGCAGGCCACGTTGCACAGGTCCAGTGCGGCAGAGCCTTCGCGGCGTGCACCAGCGGTTTTGCCGATCACGTCTTTCAGGATGGCCAGATGGGTATCCAGCATGCTCTGGTCTACTACCGGGAAGCCGGTGGCGATTAGGCATTCGTTCATGTTGATGCGTTTGGATACGCGGATACGGCGGTCGTTCAGGAACGCGCCTACGCCACGGCTGGCGGTGAACATGTCGTTACGGTTCGGGTCGTAAACCACGGCTTGCTGGATCTGGCCGCGGTGTGCCAGCGCGATGGAAATGCAGTATTGCGGGTGGCCGTGAATGAAGTTGGTGGTGCCATCGATCGGGTCGATGATCCACTCGTACTCGGAGGTGCCCAGACCGCGGCCGCCGGACTCTTCTGCTAGAATCGCATGCTTCGGATACGCATCCAGAATGACATCAATGATGGCTTGTTCGGCAGCTTGATCAACTTCAGACACGAAGTCGTTGTGTTTTTTCTTTTCAACACGCACGGTATCCAGGTTCAGCGATGCACGCTGGATAACGTTGGCTGCACGGCGAGCGGCTTTTACCGCGACATTGAGCATTGGATGCATTGACGGCCTCTAAAATCATACAAAACAAGCGCAGCCCCTTCGTGGGGTGCGCGCTTGTCGTAAACTGTCTGGGTTAAGGAACGATAAACACCGCTTTTGCAGCGGTGTTTTTGAATAGCCCGCGATTCTACTCAAAATTACCCGATGAATAAACCCCAAGTACCTGATTTTTTAAAGAACATTCGCGTCGTGCTGGCGCGCCCCAGCCACCCTGGCAATATCGGCTCGGCAGCACGGGCCATGAAAACCATGGGCCTGACGCGCTTGTATCTGGTTGAGCCGAAAGTGTTTCCCAGCGAAGAGGCCAACGTACTGGCTTCCGGCGCGGTAGACGTACTGGCGCACGCTACGGTGGTCAGCAGCCTGACCGAGGCGCTGTCGGACGTGACCGTGGCCTGTGCGCTGACCAGCCGCCGCCGCGAGCTCACCACGCCGCTGTCCACCCCGCGCGAAACCGCGCCCGAGCTTATTGCCCGCGCACGCGAGGGCGAGCAGGTAGCGCTGGTGTTCGGCAATGAAACCTTCGGCTTGTCGATAGAAGAAGTAGAAATGTGCAACCGCCTGGTAACCGTGCCAGGTAACCCGGACTACTTCTCGCTGAACCTGGCCATGGCGGTACAGGTGATGACCTACGAGCTGTTCAGCCACACCGGTGTGGATGTGAACTACCTGAAAGCCGAAGGCGAGGCCGCCAGCATGGCCGAGGTAGAAAGCATGTGCGGCCACCTGGACAACACGCTGGAAGCCATCGGCTACTACGAGCGCCGCAACAGCGAGCGCCTGATGCGCCGCATGCGTGCATTGTTCAACCGCGCTGGCGTACTGCGCGAAGAAATCGACATCCTGCGCGGCTTCTTCAAGCAGGTGCAGCGCGTCGCCGACGGCAGCCTGCCGCCGCGCGACAAGCAGGGCGAGTAAGCCATGCTGCCCGGCTTGGCGCAGTGCGCGCAGCTGCGCAGCCAGCCGGTGCGCGACCTTGCCTACCTGCTGACGGCGCCGCCACCCTGGCATAGCGGTGTGGAAATCAGCTGCCAGCGCCTGCTGGGGCCACAAGGTTGGCCGCAGCTGCTGGCGCTGGATGCCGACCCCGGCCCGCTGCTGGCGTGGCTGGCAGCACGCCCTACGCGCCGCCTGGGGCTATACGCCGAAGCCCTGCTGGCGTACTGGTTCAGCCACGCACCGCATATCGCGCTGGTAGCGGCCAACCTGCCGGTACGCGACGGCACCCACACAGTGGGCGAGTTTGACTTTTTGCTACGCATAGAAGGCGAACCGTATCACCTGGAAGCCGCCAGCAAGTTTTACCTGCAGCTGGATAGCGCCCCGTATGCGCTGGTCGGCCCCGGCCTGCGCGACGCCTGGTGGCTGAAATACCACAAGCTGGCCAGCCAGCTCACCTTGGCGCAGCACTCCGCCGCCAGGCTGCCCGCCGGTTTCGAGCAGGTAATCCCCTGCAGCCGCCTGACCGGCTGGCTGTTTTTCCCTGCCGATGCAGCCGACACCCACCCCGCCATTCATACCGCAGCCTGCCGTGGCTGGTGGTGCCGTTTGCAGGATGGTTGGCCGCAGCAGCATCCGCATAGCCGCTGGCTGGCCCTGCCGCGCTTGCAATGGCTAGGTCCGGCGCAAGCAGAGGAAGCGGTCACGCAGAGCCTGGCCGCCATGCGCGCGCAGCTGGCGCAGGCCGATGGCCCCTGGCTGCTGGCCGAGCTGCTGCCGGACGCGCAGGGCATCTGGCAGGAGGTGGCGCGAGGTTTTGTGGTGCCCGATAGCTGGCCAGACCCTGACTTACTGGCCACCTTGCTACCCAGGTTGGCCGCATGAAGACGCTGCTGGTGCTGTGGAGCAGCCAGACCGGCCATACCTTGCAGCTGGCCCAAGCGGCGGCCGCCGCAGCGGGGGAGAACGGCAGCGTGGCAGTACGCATCCTGCCAGCCCTGCAGGCGGGTATTGACGAGCTATTGGCCTGCGATGCGCTGCTGCTGGCCACACCGGAAAACTTTGGCTATATGGCCGGCGCGCTGAAAGACTTTTTCGACCGTACCTACTACCCGGCCCAGGGCAAAGTTGCCGGCTTGCCGTACGCGGTGCTGATTAGTGCCGGCAATGATGGCCTGGGGGCACAGCAGGCCATCGAGCGCATCGCACGCGGCTACGGCTGGCGGCAGGCCTACCCGCCACTGCTGGTACGCGGCGTGCCACAAACGGCGGACCTTGCCGCGGCTGCCGAGCTGGGCGCTACCCTGGCGGCGGCGCTGTCCATCGGCATGCTGTAGGCCAAAAAACAAAACGCCCCGGAAGGGGCGTTTGGCATTCGTAGCGGGTGATCAGTGCTGTGCTTGCGAGCAGCCGGCTACCAGCTGTTTCAGTTCTTCCGGTTTCACCAGCTGAATGTGTTTGTGGTCTACCACCAGCCAGCCTTGCTGCTGGAATTTCGACAGGGTACGGCTGACGGTTTCCAGCTTTAGCCCCAGGAAGCTGCCGATTTCTTCGCGGCTCATGCGCAGGATGAAATCGTTGGCCGCAAAGCCGCGAGCTGATAGGCGCTGTGACAAATTCAGCAAAAAAGCGGCCAGGCGTTCTTCGGCTTTCATGTTGCCTAGCAGCAACATCACCGACTGGTCGCGCACGATTTCGCGGCTCATCAGGCGGAAAAAATGGTGCTGCAGGCTGGGGATGTCACGGCCAAGCGTTTCCATGCGGTTGAAGGGCAGCTCGCAGACTTCGCTGTCTTCCAGTGCGATGGCATCGCAGCCGTGCAGGTTGGACGAAATGCCGTCCAGACCCATCAGTTCGCCCGACATGTGGAAGCCGGTTACCTGTTCGCGGCCGTCCTGGCTGGAGACGCAGGTCTTGAAGTAACCGGTACGCACCGCGTACAGCGAGCGGAAGCCCTCGCCAGAGCGGAACAGGTATTCGCCACGTTTCAGACGTCGGCTTTGACGGATCACGGCGTCCAGTTGCGCCATTTCATCGCGGTTCAAGCCTACCGGGAGGCACAGTTCTCGCAGGCTGCAGTTGGAACACGACACTTTGAGTGCGTGCATTGGGTGTGTGTGGTCAGTCATATAGTGTGTTTTCGCCAAGCAAGCGGGCTTGCTTGATACGCGTCAAAGCAAGAAAAGTGGTAATTGCGCAAATTTACCAGCCCACCACCGGTTTTCCAACCAGATTCAATATGACACCCACCACAAATTTCATGCCGACACAGTGTATTTTCGATAGAGAACTTATCGAAAGGTTGGAAGGCTCTGGCCCGCGTTACACGTCCTACCCCACCGCCGACCGTTTTCACGCCGGTTTCGGGGTGAGTGATTACGAGCAGTGGCTGGCGCACCGTGCGATCGGTGCTAACCACCGGCCGATCTCGCTGTATGTGCATGTGCCGTTCTGCAACACCATTTGCTACTACTGCGGCTGTAACAAGATCATTACCAAAGACAAAAGCCGCGCCGATGCCTACCTGGATTACCTGGAAAAGGAAATTCGCCTGGTGGCGGAAAAACTGGGTAGCCGTGAAAAAGTGATCCAGCTGCATTTTGGCGGCGGTACGCCGACCTTTTTGTCGGATGCGCAGCTGGACCGCGTGATGGGCATTATTCGCGAGCATTTCGAGCTGCTACCGGAGGGGGAATTCTCTATCGAGATCGACCCGCGCAAGGTTGGCCGCGACACCGTGCTGCACCTAGCACAGCTGGGTTTCAACCGCATGAGCATCGGTATCCAGGATTTCGACCCGGTGGTGCAGGAGGCGGTGAACCGCATCCAGAGCGAGGAAGAAACCCGCGTGGTGATGGATGCCGCGCGCGAAGCCGGCTTCAAGTCCATCAGTGTGGACTTGATCTACGGCCTGCCCAAGCAAACCGCGCATTCGCTGGAAAACACGGTAAGCCGCGTGATTGCCATGTCGCCAGACCGCATTGCGCTGTACAACTACGCGCATCTGCCTACGGTGTTCATGCCGCAGCGCCGCATTAACGAGGTGGATTTACCCACATCGGCTACCAAGCTGGATATCCTGCAAAACTCGGTCCGCCAGCTGGCAGATGCAGGCTATGTGTTTATCGGCATGGACCATTTTGCCAAGCCGGACGACGAGCTGACGCGTGCCTTGCAGCAGGGCCGCCTGCAGCGAAACTTCCAGGGCTACTCTACGCATGCCGACTGCGACATGATCGGTCTGGGCGTGTCGTCCATCGGTAAGGTGGGGCCGTGTTATACGCAGAACGAGAAGGAGCTGGACGCCTATTACGCCGCGCTGGATGCCGGCCGCCTGCCGGTGCTGCGCGGCATGACGCTGACGCAGGATGATATTTTGCGTCGCAGCGTGATCCAGGCGTTGATGTGCCGCTTCTCGCTGTCGGTAGAGGCGATCGAGCAGACCTTTGCCATCAATTTCGCCGACTATTTTGCGGTAGAGCTGCCGCAGATCCGGGCGTTCCAGAGCGAAGGCCTGCTGACCTTTGACGGTGATTTTCTGATGGTGGCACCCAAGGGGCGTTTCCTGATTCGCAATATCGCCATGATTTTCGACCGCCACCTGCGCGAGCGCGAAACCAAGGCGCGTTATTCGCAGACGATCTGACGCATCGTTTTACCAGATAAAAGCCGGCAGCCTCCTCGTGGGGCTGTCGGCTTTTTAAGCAGGCAAGAAAAAGCCCGCCTGGCTGGGCGGGCTGGTGGGTCAACGCGACAGCTTATTTCAGCTCGTTGACCATCTGTTGCAGCAGGGCTTCCAGGCCTTTGTCGGTGACGACGGCATTGTCGGCAGTGCGCAGCTCTACACGCACTTGCTGGTCGCCCTGGCGGGTCAGCTGTACGCGCAGGTTTGGCACGCTGGCGTTATCCCCCGGTTTGCTGTCTTTCCAGAACGCCAGCTTGGAGAACATGCCGCCGCTGCTTTGTGCGTTGGCTTTTTGCACATCATCGTTGCCTGGCTTCACGAAGTAGGCACCCAGTGTGCGGTCACGGTCGGTAATAGCCAGACCGTTGTGTTCCAGCACCAGGCCAACACGGCGCCATGCGCGATCGTAGCTATCGTCCAGCTCGATACCGCCTTTTACCAGGCGTGCACGGGCGGTATTGGCGGCTTGTTCCTGGCGGACAGCTTTCGCTGCCGTGGCTTCATCCGCACCCAGGCGTACCAGGAAGCGGCTCAGGAACACTGCTTCGATTTCCGGGTCGGTCGGGCGAGGCTGCCAGCGGGTGTCTTCTTTCTTCTCGTTAATGTAGATCTCGTACATGCCGCGGTGGCTGAAGAACACATCCGTACCGTTGGCCGTTTTCTCTATGCGGATGCGGAACTTGTCGCGCTCCGGCGTGGAGAACACACTCCCCAAACCCACTGTTTCCAGCAGGCCGCGTACGGTGGTGGCACCCAGCTTGGCGCGGTTCTCTGCCCAGTCGGTTTCCATGTAGCCTATATCGGCTTCTTCGTTCTGGATGACAAAGCCGTTATCCAGCCAGAACGCTTTCAGCAGCGGCCACACTTCTGCCGGGCTCTTGCCCGGGATGCTGACCCAGCGCTGGGTACCCGCGCGCTCTACTGCAGCACTGGCAGGCGCCGCCGGTGCGGCCGCCGCGCTGGTAGCAGCGGGTGTCGTAGTGGCTTGGCTGCCACTGCCAGTGTTGACCTGCGGAATAGGGTAGCGGTCTTGCTGTACTGGTGCGCTAAGGTCCGGCGGCACTTCCAGCGAAGATTTCGGTTTCGGGCTATCCGACTTGAACTCGTATTTCAGGTCGGGGTTGTTGCTGGCGCAGGCGCTCAGCAAGCCTGCACACAGCAGGCCGGAGATCAGGGTCTTGTTCATTGCGTGCTTCATGGTTTACAGGGTGTTCGCCTGTTTCATGGCTGCTTCGATGATGGCGACCGAACCCTGGCTCAGCGGGGTCAGCGGCAGGCGCAAGCCGGCGGGCATCAGGCCCAGGCGGTGCAGTGCCCACTTGGCCGGGATCGGGTTTGGTTCGCAGAACAGCTGCTTGTGCAAGCCCTGCAGCTGGTCGTTGATAGCGCGCGCGCCGGTGGTATCGCCACTGCGAGCGGCCTTGCACAGCTGGCTCATCAGTGCCGGGGCGACGTTGGCCGTCACCGAGATCACGCCGTGACCACCGCACAGCATGAAGGCCATGCCGGTAGCGTCGTCGCCGGAATACAGGGCAAAGTCGGCTGGGGCACGCAGCACCAGGTCGCAGGCACGGCCGATATCGCCGGTAGCGTCTTTCAGGCCGACGATATTGTCGATTTGGGCCAGGCGCAGTGCGGTATCGTTGCTCATGTCTGCCACGGTACGGCCGGGCACGTTGTACATGATCAGCGGGATATCTACAGCCTCGGCAATGGTGCGGTAGTGCTGATAGATACCTTCCTGCGTGGGCTTGTTGTAGTACGGCACTACGGACAGGCTGTGGCTGGCACCGGCCTGCTTGGCCAGCTGCGCCAACTCGATGGCTTCGGCTGTAGAGTTGGCGCCGGTGCCGGCTACCACGGTAACGCGGCCGGCAGCGTGCCGTGCCACGGCTTCTACGACCTTGATGTGTTCTTCCACGCCAAGAGTGGCGGATTCCCCGGTGGTGCCTACGGCAACAATGCCGTCGGTACCGTTATCGATGTGGAAGTCAACGAGACGTTTGAGCGATTCGAAATCGACCTGGCCGTCCTCGAACATCGGGGTGACCAGAGCAACAAGGCTGCCGGTAAGCATAGCTTCTGCCTATATGAAATGGATTAAGTAAGGTGTTTGATTGTAGCGGAATTCCGCTATTGCGGCGCAAGCAATGCACGTTGGCCGCAACACGCTGATTGCAAGGGTTTTTGTGCTAAAATACACGGTTTTCCGGTACACATTCAGAGACTGGCAGAGGAATTATCCGCGTGATTACGACAAGCAACATTACCATGCAGTTCGGCGCCAAGCCGCTTTTCGACAAAGTTTCGGTCAAGTTTGGCGAAGGTAACCGCTATGGCCTGATCGGTGCCAACGGCTCCGGCAAATCGACCTTCATGAAAATTCTGGGTGGTGACCTGGAGCAGACCAGTGGCGAAGTGGCCATCGAAAACGGCCTGCGTCTGGGTAAGCTGCGCCAGGACCAGTTTGCTTACGAAGATCAGCGTGTAATCGATGTTGTCCTGCAAGGCCATACCGAAATGTGGGCCGCCATGAGCGAGCGTGATGCCATTTACGCCAACCTGGAAGCCACCGAAGACGATTACATGCACGCGGCGGAACTGGAAGCCAAGTTTGCCGAGTACGACGGCTACACCGCCGAGGCACGCGCCGGCGAGCTGCTGATGGGCGTGGGTATTCCGGTAGAACAGCACTTTGGCCCGATGAGCGAAGTGGCGCCGGGCTGGAAACTACGCGTGCTGCTGGCGCAGGCGCTGTTCTCCAACCCGGACATCCTGTTGCTGGACGAACCGACCAACAACCTGGACATCAACACCATTCGCTGGCTGGAGCACGTGCTGAACGAGCGCAACTCCACCATGATCATCATTTCGCACGACCGACACTTCCTGAACTCGGTCTGCACCCATATGGCCGACCTGGACTACAACACCATCCGCATCTACCCGGGTAACTACGACGACTACATGATCGCGTCCACCCAGGCACGTGAACGCCAGCTGGCATCGAACAGCAAGGCCAAAGAGCGTATCCAGGAGCTGCAGGAATTCGTGGCACGTTTCTCGGCCAACAAATCCAAAGCCCGTCAGGCCACCAGCCGCCTGAAGCAGGTGGACAAGCTGAAGGCCGATATGGTGGAAGTGAAGCCATCCAGCCGTCAGAGCCCGTTCATCCGCTTTGAAATGGACGACAAGTTCAAACTGCATCGTCAGGCAGTCGAGGTCGACAGCCTGAGCAAGGCCTACGACAAGAAGGTGCTGCTGAAAGACCTGAGCTTTATCCTGGAAGCCGGTGCACGCTTGGCCATCATCGGTCCGAACGGTGCCGGTAAATCCACGCTGGTGAAGCTGCTGGCCGGGGCCTTCGAGGCGCCACTGGCTGAAGGCATTACTGCCGATTACGGCCAGATCAAGTGGGCCGAGAAAGCACAGGTGGGCTATTTTGCCCAGGATCACGAAGCCGAGTTCGACTCCGATCGTACGCTGACCGAATGGATGCGCGAATGGGGCCAGGAAGGCGATGACGAGCAGGTGATTCGCGGTACGCTGGGCCGCCTGCTGTTTGGTAGCAACGATGTGGACAAGGCAGTTCGCGTACTGTCCGGTGGCGAGAAAGGTCGCATGCTGTACGGCAAACTGCTGCTGCAGAAACCGAACGTGATGATCATGGATGAACCGACCAACCATATGGATATGGAGTCGATCGAAGCCTTGAACATGGCGCTGGAAAAGTACAAAGGCACCCTGATTTTTGTATCTCACGATCGTCAGTTCGTGAGCTCGCTGGCTACCCACATCCTAGAGCTGGATGGCAAGGGCGGTTTCGACTACTACACCGGCAACTACGAAGACTACCTGGCCAGCAAAGGCCTGGAATAAACCGGCCCCGCAGGGATAAGCACCAAGGCAGCTACGGCTGCCTTTTTTCATGTGGCCAGTGTTTGTTGGCTGGCTGGCAGGGTGTGGTGTTCATGGCCTCAATGCGCAAATAGCTGTTTTCCCTGCGATTTTTTTTGCATTGCGATAATCGCGCCACAGCCTTTCCTGTCGTGATGAAAGCCGATAGAGCGTTTGCTTTACCGCTACCGAGCGCTTGCGTTATATTGCAGCGCAAGATGGTTGTGCGCTGCAAAATGCAGCCGTGGCAACCGGCATAACAAGACAAGACAGACAATAAAAACAGGGACTCGGCCTTGAGGGTCGGTGGTGGAGCAATATCCGGTCGACAATCGGGTCGCCTGCAACTGAATGCAAAGGAAGAATTATGCGCTTGAAAGGGAAAGTCTCCATCATTACTGGCGGTGCCAGCGGTATCGGTAAAGCGACTGCCGAAAAATTCATCAAAGAAGGCGCCATCGTTGCGGTATGTGACATCAATCTGGATGCCGTAAACGCCGTGGTGGAAGAGCTGAAAGCAGCCGGTGGCGAAGCAGTAGGCTACAAAGTAGACGTGACCGACAAGGCCCAGATCGCCGACATGGTAGGCGCGCTGAAAACCCAGTTTGGCCGTATTGACGTGCTGGTGAACAACGCCGGTATCGTGATGGACGCACAACTGATCAAGATGACCGAAGACCAGTTCGACAAGGTCATCGACATCAACCTGAAGGGTGTTTACAACTGCACCAAGGCCGTGGTGGATACCATGATCGAACAGGGTGCCGGTGTGATCCTGAACGCATCGTCTGTGGTGGGTGTGTATGGCAACTTCGGCCAGACCAACTACGCTGCCTCCAAGTTTGGCGTGATCGGTTTCGTGAAAACCTGGGCGAAAGAGCTGGGCAAAAAGGGCATTCGTGCCAACGCTGTCTGCCCTGGCTTCGTGGCCACGCCTATCCTGAAATCCATGCCGGAAAAAGTGATCCAGGCGATGGAAGACAAGGTGCCGATGAAGCGTATGGCACAGCCGGAAGAAATCGCCAACGTGTACGCCTGGCTTGCTTCCGACGAAGCCAGCTACATCAACGGTGCTGCCATCGAAGTGACCGGTGGCCTGACACTGTAAGGTTGGCCGCAAGGCTCACCGTAAAAAACCCGCCAATCGGCGGGTTTTTTCTTTTGACGCTCGCGTCAACCTGGTACTGGTCGTCACTGCGGTGTAACGCGCGGTCGACTTTTGCGGTGCAGGTGCGGGGTAAAAGCGGGATACAGGTGCAGGTATTGCCGTGCAGATCAGCATTTTGCCAAGGTTGGCCGCAGGACTATCGATCTATGCAAAAACCCGCCAATCGGCGGGTTTTTCTTTTGACGTTAGCGTCAATTCAGAGCTCGTCGTCACCGTGGTGTAGCGCGCCGTCTACCTCTTTACGGTGTAGCCACCAGGCAAACAGCTCGATAAAGGTGTAAGCATCGCCGCGCAGGTGGGCGTTTTGGCGCAGGTTGGCCGCAGCGTTATCGCCATATGAAAAACCCGCAATCGGCGTAATCCCAGTCAGTTAAGCGAATATGCTTGGTCATCAAGTGGGAGCGCGAGAGTCAAGCGCCCTATCCCGTTGGCGCGAGGCGGTCAAAATGGTGCGCCCCAGGTTTTAAAACGCCGATTTGTTTGAGCCCCGAGCCGTTAGCAAGGGGCGAGTTCGGCGGCGCCTGGGGCCTGCCATTTTGGACGGGGTTTCGAGCAGCCCCGGGTTGTGGGGGAATGAAAAGGGGGCGGCAATCCGCCCCCTTTCCCGTCTGCCGGGCGGAACCGGCATTTAAGCATCGTCCGCATAGCGGACCCGCAAGCCGCTTTAACGCAACAAACCGCCAGCCAAAAAATGCCAGTCAGCGTTAACTGAATGGCATTAGCCAATCGGCGGTTTTTCCTGTTGACGCTAGCGTCAGCTCACAGCTCGTCATCACAGTGGTGCAGCGCGCTGTCGACTTCTTTGCGGTGCAGGTGCGGGGCAAACAGCTCGATAAAGGTATAGGCATAGCCGCGCAGGTAGGCGTCTTTGCGGATGCCGATCTTGGTGGTGGACGGCTCGAACAGATGGCTGGCGTCCAGTGCCTGCAGGCCGCTATCGCGCTCGGGCTCGAACGCCATGCTGGCGATAATGCCCACGCCCAGGCCCAGCTTGACGTAGGTTTTGATCACGTCTGTATCGATGGCGGTTAGCACCACGTTCGGGGTTTTGCCCGCGTCGGTAAACGCCTGATTGATGCGCGAGCGCCCGGCAAAGGCAAAGTCGTAGGTAATGATGGGGAAGCTGGCGATGTCTTCCAGCGTAAGCGGCCGGCCCAATGCCAACAGCGGGTGGCCATCCGGCGCCACAATGCTGCGGTTCCATTCGTAGCAGGGCAGCATGGCCAGCTCTTTGTAGAGCGAAATGCCCTCGGTCGCTATGGCCAAGTCTGCTTCGCCGGATACCACCATGTCGCAAATCTGGGTCGGGCTGCCTTGCTTGATGGACAGGCGTACTTTGGGGTAGCAGCGCACAAATTCGGCAATCACGCCAGGCAGCGCATAGCGGGCCTGGGTGTGGGTGGTAGCGATGGTCAGCGCGCCTTCCGCCTCTTTGGAGAACTCGTCGCCGACGCGCTTGAGGTTTTGCGCCTCACGCAGGATGCGCTCGGAAATGCGCAGCACCTCTTTGCCCGGCTCGGATACCGCCACGACACGTTTACCGTTACGGATGAAGACCTGAATGCCCAGCTCGTCTTCCAGCAGGCGAATCTGTTTGGAAATACCCGGCTGCGAGGTATGCAGCTTTTCTGCCGCCTCGGAAACGTTCAGCCCCTGTTTGGCCACTTCCACCAGATAGCGCAATTGCTGGAGTTTCATGTCTTGATCTCTTAAAACTGAAAGTAATTAAATACTAACACAATATTCTTTTCCGATTTAAAGCCTTTGGCTACCATGGCATCCTCTGTCCGTATGCCCTGGAGGCACCCGATGAGCCTTGCCGACAAGCTAGCCCAGACCGAAGCCCTGCTGCAGGAAATCGCCCGCACGCATGGCAAGGTGGCCCTGGCCAACAGTTTTGGCGCCGAAGACATGGTGCTGACCCACCTGATCGCCAAACTGGCGCTGCCGATTACCATTTTCAGCCTGGATACCGGCCGCTTGCCGCTGGAGACCTACGACCTGATGCATAAAGTGGGCGAGGCCTATCCGGCCTACCCGATCCGTGTGTACTACCCGGATGCCGCCGCACTGGAGGCTTACGTCAACGAAAACGGTATCAATGCTTTCTACAACAGCGTAGAGCAGCGTAAATCCTGTTGCCACATCCGCAAGATTGCGCCGCTCAAGCGCGCGTTGTCCGGCCTGGACGCCTGGATTACCGGCCTGCGCCGCCAGCAGTCACCCACCCGGCAGGACCTGGGCGACCGCGAGCACGATGCAGACAACGGCTTGATGAAGTACAACCCGCTGATCGAGTGGACAGAAAAAGACATCTGGGCGTATATCCGTGAACACGGCGTGCCGTATAACGCCCTGCACGACAAGCACGTGCCGTCCATCGGCTGTGCCCCCTGTACGCGCCCCATCGCCATGGGTGAGGATATCCGCGCCGGCCGCTGGTGGTGGGAGAACCCAGAATCCAAAGAGTGTGGCTTGCACGTGAAAGCCAGCCCGCTGAAACGCCCCGACTAATACGGAGACGTTGGCCGCACTATGCGGCCAACCTTGATCAAGAGAGCACGGCATGTACAAGTACGATGAAGTCGATTTCCGTCTGGTGCGCGAGCGGGTAGAGCAGTTCCGCAGCCAGACCCAGCGCTACCTGGCCGGCGAGCTGGCGGAAGAAGAATTCCGCCCGCTGCGCCTGATGAACGGCCTGTATATCCAGCGCCACGCCCCCATGCTGCGCGTGGCCATCCCTTATGGCCACCTGTCCAGCCTGCAAATGCGCAAGCTGGCGCACATCGCCCGCACCTACGACCGCGACTACGCCCACTTCACCACGCGCCAGAACATCCAGTTCAACTGGCCGGAACTGGCGCGCGTACCGGATATCCTGGCCGAGCTGGCTGACGTGGAAATGCACGCCATCCAGACCTCGGGCAACTGCGTGCGCAATACCACTACCGACGCTTTTGCCGGTGTGGCCGCCGACGAGCTGATCGATGGCCGCGCCTACTGCGAGATCATTCGCCAGTGGAGCACGCTGCACCCCGAGTTTGCCTACCTGCCGCGCAAGTTCAAGATTGCCGTATCTGGCAGTGCGGATGACCGCGCAGCCACCCAGGTGCACGATATTGGCCTGCACGTGGTGCGTAACGAGGCGGGCGAAGTCGGCTTCCGCGTACTGGTAGGTGGTGGCCTGGGGCGTACCCCCATCGTGGGCAAGGTCGTGCGCGAGTTCCTGCCGCCGCAGCACCTGCTGACCTATCTGGATGCTGTCTTGCGTGTGTATAACCGCTACGGCCGCCGCGATAACAAGTACAAGGCCCGCATCAAGATCCTGGTGCAGGCCATGACCGTAGAGGCGTTTGCGGCCAAAGTGGAAGACGAGTGGCTGAACCTGAAAGATGGACCGTCTACCCTGACCGAAGCCGACGTGGCCTATTACGCAGGCTTCTTTACCGACCCGCCATACGAAAGCCTGGCGGCCAACCCTGCGGCCTTCACCGAGAAGCTGGCCGAGCCTGCCTTTGCCCGCTGGGTAGAGCGCAACACCCGTGCCCACAAGCGTGCCGGTTACCGTTCGGTGGTGCTGTCGCTGAAGAAAACCGGCGTGCCACCAGGTGATATCAGTGCCGACCAGATGGACGCCGTTGCCGATATGGCCGACCGTTTCGGTTTTGGCGAGATCCGCTCCGCGCACGAGCAAAACCTGATTCTGCCAGACGTCAAAGAAAGCGATTTGTACGAAGTGTGGCAGCTGGCACGCCAGCATGGCTTTGCCACCCCGAACATCGGCCTGCTGACCGATATCATCTGCTGCCCCGGCGGTGATTTCTGCGATCTGGCCAACGCCCGTTCCATCCCGGTGGCCGAAGCGATCCAGCGCAAGTTTGACGATCTGGATTATCTATTTGATCTGGGCGACATCGACTGCAACTTCTCTGGCTGTATGAATGCCTGTGGCCACCATCATATTGGCAACATCGGCATTCTGGGTGTGGATAAGAATGGCCAGGAGTGGTACCAGATCACCCTCGGTGGTAGCCAGGGTAACTACACCGCGATTGGCAAGGTGATCGGACCGTCGTTTGCCCAGGCGGATGTGCCTGCTGCATTTGAAAAAATCATGACCCTGTACGTGGAGCAGCGCCAGGAAGGCGAGCGCTTCATCGAAACTGTACGCCGTATCGGTCTGGACCCGTTCAAGGAGCGCGTTTATGCAAAATCTCATTAAAAATCGCGCGCTGGCGAATGACGATAGCTGGCGCCTGATTCGCAGCGTCGAAGAGGCATTTTCGGCAGATGAAGATATCATTCTGCCGCTGGATCTTTACCTGCAGCGCGATGATACACAGCACGCTGGCAAGCTGGCGGTATGGCTGGCCCCAGAGCAGGATCCTGCTGTGTTGCAGGCACATCTGGCCAATCTGTCGCTGATTGCCATTGATTTTCCGGCTTTTACCGACGGGCGCGGCTACAGCCATGCGCGATTGCTGCGCGAGCGCTATGGTTACCAAGGCGAGCTGCGTGCCATTGGTGATGTGCTGCGAGACCAGTTGTCCTATATGGCGCAGGTGGGGTTTGATGCTTTCGTGATTCGTGCCGATCGCGATGCAGCCAGTGCCTTGGCCGGCCTGGCGGATTTTAGCGAGCAGTATCAGGCAACGGTGTTGCAACCTGTACCACTGTTGAAGCGTCGTGTGTCGTTAATTGTTGCTTGATTGCAACTCGGCAAGATTTGTTTCGATAAGATTTGCCTCAAAGGTGTTGTGTTTTTGTGTGAACTTTGGGTACTTGGCGTTGACATAGGCTAAGCTGCTTACCTATAGTCACAGAAAATGTCTTAACCAATTATGCCGTTTTTTCGACATTCGTTCTGTGGTGCCACGTTTAAGCGGGTTGTCACGACTTGTTTAAACAATGGTGGAACGCGTTTCAACAAAGAGGAAGTAAAATGAAAAAATCGATCAAGCTGAGCGCTCTGCTGGCTACCCTGCTGCTGACCGGCAATGCTTTTGCAGCTAACGAAGGCTACACCGTAGCTGCCGGCTCCCCGGTAGTAAAAAACGCCTACGGCGAATGCTGGCGCCTGCCGACCACTTACGACAAAGCGCGTGATGGTCTGGTAGAGTGCGGCGATCGTGAAGCAGCCAAGCCGGCTCCAGCCCCGGCTCCGGCCCCAGCTCCGGCTCCGGTTGTCGTAGCGCCTAAGCCACAGACTGTGATCAAAACCGTTAGCCTGTCCGCTGAAGGTCTGTTCGGTTTTAACAGTGCACAGATCGTTGCTGGCAACCAGCAACTGGAAGCACTGGTTTCCAGCCTGAAAGCTGACAAACTGCTGAAATCCGTAGCCGTTGAAGGTCACACTGATTACCTGGGTTCCGAGAAATTCAACCAGGCTCTGTCCGAAAAACGTGCTAACGCCGTTAAAGACTACTTCGTGGCTGCTGGTGTACCGGCTGACAAAGTGACTGCAGTAGGCAAAGGCGAAGCCGAAGCCAAACTGACTGCAGAATGCACTGCCAAGAAATTCAAGAAGCGTGCTGACCTGATCGCTTGCCTGGCTGGCGACCGTCGCTTTGACGTGACTGTAGAAACCGCCAAGGAAGTTCAGCAGTAATCTGCTGATCTTGTTGCAAAAGCCCCGGCTAGTCCGGGGCTTTTTTGTTTTTCGCTATGGCTGGCAATGTTGGGGTTGGCTGGTTAAAATCGGATGTTTTGATCCGTTATCGAGCCGCCCATGCGTGCGTTTTTGGGGAACCCCCGCCGTTTTGCGTTACCCCCCTGTGCCTTGACTATCGGCAACTTTGACGGTGTCCACCTGGGGCACCAGCGTATGCTGGCCCGTTTGCGGGAAGAAGCCGCGGCGCGTGGCCTGCCTGCCGCCTTGCTGACATTCGAGCCGCACCCGCGCGAATTTTTTGCGCGCCAGCAGCCGCCAGCACGCTTGGCCGTACTGCGCGACAAGCTGCAGTTTCTGGCGCAGCAAGCCCAGCTTGATTATGTGTTTATCTACCGTTTCAACCATGCGTTCTCTCGCATGCCTGCCGGGCAGTTTGTCCAGCAGGTGTTGCTGGATGAGCTGCAAACACGCTATTTGCTGATTGGCGACGACTTCCAGTTTGGCGCCGACCGCAAAGGGGATTTTGCCCTGCTGCAGCAGCACCCCGGTTTTGTGACCGAGGCGATGCCATCTGTGCTGGTTGCCGGTGAGCGCGCCTCCAGCACACTGGTGCGTGACAGGTTGGCCGCAGGCGATCTGGATAGCGCGGGCCGCTTACTGGGTCGCCCTTATCAGATCAGCGGCAAAGTCATGCATGGGCAAAAGCTGGGTCGTACCATTGGCTTCCCCACGGCAAACGTACACCTGCCGCACCGCAGGCCCGCACTGGAAGGCATTTTTGTGGTGCAAGTGGATACGCCGCATGGCCGTATCGGCGGGGTGGCGAGCCTGGGCAAGAACCCGACGGTTACCACTACCCAGAACTACAAGCTGGAAGTGCACTTGTTCGATTTTCATGGCGACCTCTATGGCCAGCGAATTTCGGTACATTTCCTGAAAAAATTGCGCGATGAAGCGCGCTACGACGATTTTAACGAGCTGGTGGCCCAAATCGAACGCGATGCCGCCAGCGCCAAAACTTATTTGACCAGTTTGCAACGAGATCAGGCATGAGCATCGACTACCGTAAAACCGTCAACCTGCTGGATACACCGTTCCCTATGCGCGGTGATCTGGCCAAACGTGAACCCGCCTGGCTGAAGCGCTGGACCGAGCAGCAGCGTTACCAGAAGCTGCGCAAACTGGCAGCTGGCCGCCCCAAGTTCATCCTGCACGATGGTCCGCCGTACGCCAACGGTGACATCCACATTGGTCACGCGGTTAACAAGATCCTGAAAGACATCATCGTCCGCTCCAAGACGCTGTCCGGTTTCGATGCGCCGTACGTACCCGGCTGGGACTGCCACGGCCTGCCTATCGAACTGATGGTAGAAAAACTGCACGGCAAGGATATCCCGGCGGCCAAGTTCCGCGAGCTGTGCCGCGAATACGCGCACGAGCAGATTGCCCGCCAGAAGAAAGACTTCATCCGTCTAGGCGTGCTGGGCGACTGGGACAACCCCTATCTGACGATGGACTTCAAAACCGAAGCCGACATCGTGCGCACCCTGGGCAAGATTTTTGAAAACGGCTACCTGATGAAGGGTGAAAAGCCGGTGCACTGGTGTATCGAGTGCGGCTCTGCCCTGGCTGAAGCCGAGGTGGAGTACGAAGACAAGACCTCGCCAGCCATCGACGTAGGCTTCCGCGTGGTGGATACCGACAAGCTGGCCGCCGCCTTTGCTGCGGCCAACGTGGACGGTGCCATGGCGGTCATCTGGACCACCACCCCCTGGACCCTGCCTGCCAACCAGGCAGTATCGGTCAGCGCCAAGCTGGTTTACCAGCTGGTAGAGTGTGCCAAAGGCAAGCTGATTCTGGCGAAAGACCTGGTGGAAGCCACCATGAAGCGCTACGGCGTGGAAAGCTACACCGTGCTGGGCGAAACCACCGGTGACAAGCTGGAGCTGCTGCGTCTGGCGCACCCGTTCTACGCCCGCGAAGTACCGGTGATCTGCGGTGACCATGTCACCACCGACGCCGGTACCGGCCTGGTACACACCGCGCCGGCTCACGGTCTGGAAGACTTCCAGGTTGGCCAGGTGTACGGCATCCCGGTAGATAACCCGGTAGCCGATAACGGCCGCTACAAGTCCACGACCGAGCTGTTTGCCGGCCTGTCGGTATGGGAAGCCAACCCGAAAGTAATCGAAGTACTGCAAGAGCGTGCTGCGCTGGTGCATCAGGACAAGCTGTTCCACAGCTACCCGCACTGCTGGCGCCACAAGACCCCGATCATTTTCCGCGCCACCCCGCAGTGGTTCATCGGCATGGACAAGGCCGGCCATGATGGCCAGGTACTGCGCCAGCGCGCCAAACAGGCCGTGGACAGCACCGAGTTCTTCCCGGCCTGGGGTCGTGCCCGCCTGGAAGCCATGATCGGTAACCGCCCGGACTGGTGCGTATCGCGCCAGCGTAACTGGGGCGTGCCGATGACTTTCTTTATCCACAAGGAAAGCGGCGAGCTGCACCCGCGCTCGGCCGAACTGCTGGAGCAGGTTGCCCTGCGCATCGAGCAGCAGGGTATCGAAGCCTGGTTCAGCCTGGATGCTGCCGAGCTGCTGGGTGACGATGCGGCCAACTACCGCAAGCTCACCGACACGCTGGACGTGTGGTTCGACTCCGGCTCCACCCACTTCGCCGTACTCAAGCAGCGCGCCGAGCTGGCATGGCCGGCCGACCTGTACCTGGAAGGCTCCGACCAGCACCGCGGCTGGTTCCAGTCCTCGCTGCTCACCGGCTGCGCCACCATTGGCCGCGCCCCGTACCAGCAGCTGCTGACCCACGGTTTCGTAGTGGATGGCAAGGGCCTGAAGATGTCCAAGTCCAAGGGCAACGTGGTAGCACCGCAAAAGGTCAACGACAGCCTGGGCGCCGATATCCTGCGCCTGTGGGTGGCCTCTACCGACTACTCTGGCGAGCTGGCGATCTCGGACGAAATCCTCAAGCGTGTGACCGAAAGCTACCGCCGCCTGCGTAACACCCTGCGTTTCCTGCTGGCCAACCTGTCGGACTTCAACCCGATGGAACACGCCGTGCCGTATGAGCGCCTGAGCGAGATCGATCGCTACGCGCTGATGATGGCCAAGGAAATGCAGGAAAAGATCACCGGCGAGCTGTACCCGCGTTATGCCTTCCACCACTCGGTGCAAGACATCGTGAACTACTGCTCGGAGGACCTGGGTGCGTTCTATCTGGACATCCTGAAAGACCGCCTGTACACCACCGCGGCCGACAGTCACCCGCGCCGCAGCGCCCAGACCGCGCTGTACCACATCACGCGCAGCCTGCTGCTGTTGCTATCGCCTATCCTGTGCTTTACCGCCGACGAGGCGTGGGAAGTACTGCTGGGTAGCGATGAAGAAACCCCGCTGTTCCACGTATGGCACGAGTTCCCGAACCCGGCCGTGGGCGCCGAAGAAGCGCTGGTCGCCAAATGGCAAGCCATCCGCGCCTTCCGTGCGCAGGTGAACAAAGAAATCGAAGCGCTGCGTAGCGCCGACAAACTGGGCTCTTCGCTGCAGGCCGAGCTGGCACTAAGCGCCAGTGGCGAGCTGTACCAGCACCTGGCCAGCCTGGGCGATGAACTGAAGTTTGTGCTGATGGTGTCGCAAGTCAGCGTGACCGAAGCCGCCGACACCACCATCAGCGTGACGCCATCCAGCCACGAGAAGTGTGACCGCTGCTGGCACTACCGCGCCGATGTGGGCACCCACGCCGGCCACGGCCACGTGTGCGGCCGCTGCGTAGACAATATCGATGGCAAGGGCGAGGCGCGTCTGCATGCTTGAGCAAGGCAAAATGGCCGGGGCTGCTGCCCCGGCTGTGGATAAAGCTGCCGGTGTTGCCAAGTGGTTTGTCCTGGCCGCGGCCATCATTGTGCTGGATCAGCTGACCAAGGTGTATTTCAACGGCAGCTACCAGTATGGTGAGCAGCGCGAGGTGATTCCGGCGCTATTGAACTTTACCCTGCTGTACAACCCTGGTGCTGCGTTCAGCTTTCTGGCCGATGCTGGGGGCTGGCAGAAGTTCTTTTTCACCGGCCTGGCGTTTGCGGTATCGGGCTGGCTGGGCTGGCAGATCGTACAGCGCCAGTTCAGCGGCCTGATGAATCTGGCTGCTGCCTTTATCATGGGCGGTGCACTGGGTAATGTGATCGACCGCCTGATTCACGGCCACGTCATTGACTTTATCCAGGTGCACTGGCAGCAAAGCTGGTACTACCCTGCGTTCAATATTGCAGACAGCTTTATCTGCGTGGGTGCCGTGCTGATGGTGCTGGATAGCTTCAAACAGCCCAAGACCTGAGCCAGGTTGGCCGCATGCGGCCAACCCCGGTTGACGGGCCGCCGCTGGCGGCCCCTTTCATGAAAAGGATTACCGATGACGAAGACCATCATGCTGGCCAACCCGCGCGGCTTCTGTGCCGGGGTGGACCGTGCCATCGCCATCGTCGAGCGGGCGCTGGAGAAATACGGCGCGCCCATCTATGTGCGGCACGAAGTGGTGCATAACCGTTTTGTGGTGGATAACCTGCGCGCCAAAGGCGCCATCTTTATCGAAGAGCTGAAAGATGTGCCGGCTGGCAGCACGCTGATCTACTCGGCGCACGGGGTGCCGTTATCGGTACGCCAGGAGGCCGAAGCGCTGGGCCTGACCGTGTACGACGCCACCTGCCCGCTGGTGACCAAGGTGCACGTAGAGGTAAAACGCATGCACCAGGCCGAGATGGAAATCATCATGATCGGCCACAAGGGCCACCCAGAGGTGGAAGGCACCATGGGGCAGGTGAATAGCCGCATGTACCTGGTGGAGTCGGTGGATGATGTGGCGACGCTGCAGGTGGTCAACCCGGCGGCACTGTCTTACGTGAGCCAGACTACGCTGTCGGTGGACGAAACACGCGATATCATTGCCGCGTTGAAAGCCCGCTTCCCGGCCATTCACAGCCCGAAGAAAGACGATATCTGCTACGCCACGCAAAACCGCCAGGACGCGGTCAAAGTGCTGGCCGACGAGTGCGATATCGTGGTGGTGGTGGGCTCGCCCAATAGCTCCAACTCCAATCGCCTGCGCGAAGTGGCAGCACTGAAAGGTGTGGACGCCTATATGGTAGATAACGCCAGCCTGCTGCAGGCCGCGTGGTTTGACGGCAAGCAGCGTGTGGGCGTGACCGCCGGCGCCAGTGCGCCCGAGGTGCTGGTGCAGGCGGTGATCGAGCAGATCAAAGCCTTTGGTGCGGAGCAAGTCAGTGAGCTGAACGGCGTAGAAGAGCACATTACCTTTGCGCTGCCACCCGGCTTGCGTGATAGCAAGCCGGCAGCCTGATATAGCGCTGGCAGTATGAAAAAGCGGCCAACCTGATCAAGGTTGGCCGCTTTTTTTATGCTGCGCGTGGCGCAGGCTAGGGTTCAGGCGCGTGCCGGGCGCAGGCCGGGGATAGGCAACTTTTGTAGCAGCAGCCCGCTCAGAATCAAGCCCAGGCCGGTGAGGGTGCTGGGCAAGATGGGCTCGCCCAGCAAGGTGCTGATTAGCACCAGCGACAGCATGGGCGACAGGAAAATCAGGTTGGCGATGCGTGCGGTGCTGCTGGTGAGCTTCATGGCCGACAGCCACAGCACAAAGGTAAAGCCCATTTCCAGCGCGCCGACATAGGCCGCCCCTGCGATGCCTTGCCACGCTACCGGGGTCAGCTCGCCGGTGGCGGCGCACCATAGCAGCGTCAGCGGGAGAGAAAGCAGGAAGTTCAGCGTCAGCCCCATCACCGGCTCGCGCTCATCTTTGGCATTAAACAGCCAGTAGCCCGCCCACAGCAGGGTAGACAGCAGCGCAAAGCCGACGCCGGCCAGGTTACTGAAATTCAGCGCCAGCGGGGCACCGCGGGTCGCAATGGTCAGCACGCCGCTATAGCACACCAACGCCGCCAGGCTGTCTTGCAGCTTCAGCTTTTGCCCCAGTACCGGCACGGCCAGCAGCGTCATGGTCAGCGCCCAGGTGTAGTTGATGGCCTGGGCCTCCTGTGCGGGGAGCAGGTCGTAGGCCTGGAACAGGATCAGGTAATAGGCAAACGGGTTCACCGCCCCCAGGATGGCGCTGCGGCGCCAGTGCTGGCGCAGCGCCGCGGGCAGCGTGGCCAGCCGGCCCTGCCAGCCCAGGATGGCCAGTAACGACAGCAGCGAAAACACGCTGGCGTACAGCACCAGCTGTGCCGGGCTCAGGTGGGCCAGGCTGAGTTTGAAAGCGCTGGCCACGGTGGACCAGGCCAGTACGGCGGATAAACCAAATAGGTACGCTTTGTGTTGCGAAGTCAAAATGCGGGGGCTCCTGCCTGTTTCAGGCGCAGGTTCAGTTCATGGGTCATCAGCTGCAGGGTGGTGGTGGCATTCAGGCCGATGGGGCCACCTTGCTCGGCTTCGTATTGTTCGCCGGCGCAGGCGTGCAGGTTGGCCGCCAGGTGGGCGGCATCCAGCAGCGGCATGCCTTGAGCCAGCAGTGCGCAGATGGCCCCGCCCAGCAGGTCGCCCTGGCCGGCGACGGCCAGCGCCGGGCTGCCGTGTGTCAGCAGGCGGAAAGGTTGGCCGCTGGTGGCCAGCAGCGTGCCGCTGCCTTTGAGTAATACGGTGCAGGCAAACTGCTGTGCCAGCTGCTGGGTAGCCGCGATGCGGTCGGCCTGCACCTGCTCGGTACTGCAGTCCAGCAGGCGGGCGGCTTCACTGGGGTGCGGCGTCAACAAGACCGGGTGGCTGCGCTGGCGCAAGCGTGTTTGTAGCTGGCTGTCTGCCGCCAGCAGGTTCAGGGCATCGGCATCCAGTACCAGCGTGTTGTCGTGCAGTAGCAGGGCATTCAGTGTCTGGTGGGCCTGGTCACTCAGGCCCAGGCCCGGGCCGATCAGCATGATGTTGGCCGCAGGAACATGGATACCGTCCTGCCAGGGGCGCAGCATCAGCTCGGGGGTGGCCGGGTCCAGCAGCAGGGTGTCTTGCGTATGGACAAATACTTTGCCGGCACCCAGTGCCAGTGCGGCGCGCCCAGCCAGGATGGCGGCGCCACTCATACCGCGTGCACCGCCTATCACGCTGACGTTGCCGTAGCTGCCTTTATGGCTGCTGTGCCAGCGCCGCAGGGGCCGGGCCGAGGGCACGGCGATACTGCCGCTGGCAGCCGGGTAGTAGGCTGGCGGGCAATCCAGCAGGGCTACGCTGGTTTGCCCGCAGTAGTCGCGCCCTTGGCCGGTATACAGTCCGGGCTTAGGCCCTAGCAGGCTTAGCGTGTGGCTGGCTCGCAGGGCTCCGCCGCGTGGCTGGCCAGTCCAGGCATCCAGGCCGCTGGGGATATCGATAGCCAGCTTGGGGCAGGGCAGGGCATTCAGGCGGCGAATCAGGTGCAGCCATGCCCCGCCCAGTGGGCGACTTAGGCCGACGCCAAACAAGCCATCCAGCAGCCACGCCGGCTGGGCATCGTCTAGGGTTGGCCGCACGCTGCCACCGCCTGCCTGCCAGCGCTGCAAGGCTGCTGCTACTGCACTATTTACCCGTGGCTCGGGCAGCAATACGTCTACCGGATAGCCGGCTTCTTGCAGCAGGCAGGCCGCCAGGATGGCGTCACCGCCATTATTGCCGGGGCCTGCCGCCACCAGAATGGCGGCGCCGGGCGGGATATGCGCCAGGCACCACTGGGCAATGGCTTGTGCGGCGCGCTGCATCAGCTGCAGGCCCGCGGCTTCTGCTTGCTGCTCCAGCTGCCGCAAGGCTGGCAGGGTCAGCAGGCTGTGTTCGGGGCTGTTCATGCGCGGTCTTCTCCCCAGCGTGGCAGCAGGGTATGTGCTACGCCGACTTGGTCCATGATGCGTGCCACGACAAAGTCCACCATGTCTTGCACGCTTTGCGGATGGGTGTAAAAGCCGGGGCTGGGTGGCAGTATGCACACGCCCAGGCGTGCGAGCTTCAGCATGTTTTCCAGGTGGATGGCCGATAGCGGTGCCTCGCGCGGTACCAGCACCAGCTTGCGCTGCTCCTTGATGCTAACGTCGGCGGCACGCTCGATCAGGTTGTCGCTACTGCCGGCGGCAATGGCGGCCAGCGTGCCCATGGAGCAGGGGCATACCACCATGGCGTCGGCCGGGTTGGAGCCGGAGGCTGGCGGGGCAAACCATTCTTCGCGCCCGTACACACGCAGCAGGCCATCGGCAGGGTGGTATTGTTCCTCCAGCCAGGTTTGGAAGGCCGCCGGGCGCGATGGCAGGGTCAGCTTCATTTCCTGCTGGGCGACCACCTGGGCCGCCTGCGAATACAGTACCCACACGCGCACACCGGCAGCAAGCAGGCACTCGATCAGGCGCAGGCCATAGGGCAGGCCAGAGGCGCCGGTAAGGGCTACGGTAATGGTTTGGCTTGGCATGGCGGGTGTTGCTCCAGCAGTGTCAGGGTCAGCACGCCGGTGGCCATACTGGCCAGCAGGCTGCTAAGCATTAAAGGGGGCAGCAGCTGCCAGACCCCATCGTGGGGAATGAGCCATAGCCGCGCCAGTAGCAATTGTCCTGCAAGATGGGCCATGCCGGCCAGCATACTGTGGCTGAGCAGGCTGAAATAGCGTGCCGGCAGCCGGCTAGCCAGCCCCAGCATCAGCAAGCTGCCGGTGCCGCCAGCTAGGCTGAGCCAAAAGCCGGGGGTGAACAGGCTGCCCAGCAGCACGCCCGCCCCCACGATACGCAGCAGGCTGACCCATACGGCCGCCCGCCAGCCGAGCTGGTGCAGGGCAATCAGGGTAACGATATTGGCCAAGCCGGGCTTAATGCCGGGTAGCGGCGAGGGAATGGCGCTTTCCAGCAGCGATAGCGCCAGGCCGACGGCTGCCAGCCGGGCAAGCTGCAGGTCGTGGGTGGTGGCTGGTGGTGGCGGGTCAGAATGCCAGCGAGTCATGGCCGCTATCGCCTTCCAGGGTAATGGCTGTGCGGTTGGGCAGGCACAGGGCGGTACTGCCGGGGCGGCTGAGCCAACCCTGCTGTACGCAATACTGGCGGGGGCTGGGGTCGGCTGCGATGCGGGCGCGCCCTTGGCGTATTTCCACCAGCGTGGCGCCTAGCGGGCCGTGCAGGGCAAACTGGCTATCCAGCCGCAGCGGCCAGCGCTTTACCAGCTGGCCATGCTGGTAGAGCAGCACATGGCTGGCCTGGCCGCGCTGGTACCACAGAAAATAAAAGCTGCCGAAGCAGCTTGCGGCCAACAGGGTGGCGATCAGCAGGTCGCCGGCCTTGCACAGGGCCAGGCGCATGGCTAGTGGTCGCCGCTGCGGCCACCCAGCTGGCGGTGACGAATCAGCACTTGCTCGTCGGCAAAGCTGGCCGCTAGCCGTTCGGTCAGGTACACCGAGCGGTGTTGCCCGCCGGTACAGCCGATGGCGATGGTGACGTAGCTGCGGTTGTCTTGCTTGAAGCGCGGCAGCCAGGTGGCAATAAACTGCCGGATGTCGTCTTCCATTTGCTGTACTTCCGGCTCGCCGGCAAAAAAGTCGCAGATGGCCTGGTCGCGGCCTGTCAGCGGGCGCAAGGCTTCTTCGTAGTAGGGGTTGGGCAGGCAGCGCACGTCAAACACAAAGTCGGCGTCCAGCGGAATACCGTGCTTGAAGCCGAATGATTCGAACACAACGGTCATCCGGCTGCTGTCCGCACCTGCCAGCAGCTTGACGTAGCCACGCAGTGCATTGGCCGACAGATGGCTGGTGTCGATACGGTGGCCCAGCTCGCCCACGTGCTCCAGCATCTCACGCTCCAGGCGGATGCATTCTTCTACTGTGAGGTTGCCATTGGACAAGGGGTGGCGGCGGCGCGTTTCGGAAAAGCGCTTGACCAGGATATCGGTGCTGGCCTCCAGATAAAGCAGCCGTACGTCGATATCCAGGGCACGCAGCGCTTTGATGGCATCGGGCAGGGCGGCCAGGGTGGGGGCCGAGCGGGTATCCACGCTGATGGCGATCTGGCTGTGGCCATGCTCGTGGTACAGCGCTATGGCGTCAGCCAGCATGCTGGGTGGCAGGTTGTCTACGCAGTAATAGCCGCTGTCTTCCAGCACGCGCAGAGCGACGGACTTCCCGGAACCGGACAGGCCACTAATCAGAATCAGCTGCATGTTCCTGGTCTCTTAGCAGGTTGGTATGGCGGTCGATGAACTCGCGCGTGCTATCTATGCCGCGCAGCTGCAGGATGTAGTTACGCACGGCCGCTTCTACCAGTACCGCCAGGTTGCGGCCGGCGGCCACAGGCAGCACCACCTTGCGCACGGTGACACCCAGAATATCTTGTGTCTCGGACTGGATATTCAGCCGGTCCAGTGCCTGCATGGCCTGGTCGTTGGCTTTCATCAGATGGATGATCAGCTTCAGTACTTTCTTGGGCCGCACGGCGGTTTCGCCAAAAATGGTGCGGATATTCAAGATGCCCAAGCCGCGTACTTCCAGAAAATCGCGCAGCAATGGCGGGCAGCGCCCTTCCAGTGTTTCCGGGCCGATACGGTATAGCTCTACCGCATCATCGGCTACCAGACCATGGCCACGCGAGATCAGCTCCAGCGCCAGCTCGCTTTTACCCATGGCCGAGTCGCCCATGATCAGCACGCCGATTTCCAGCACATCCAGAAACACGCCATGCATGACCGTGGATACCGCCAGGGCGCGCGCCAGGTAAATGCGCAGCACGTCCATCAGGTAGGGGCTTTCCAGCGGCGTGCTCATCAGCGGCACATTGTGCGTCTGGCAGTAGTCGTGCAGCAGCTTGGGTACGGGCTGACCATTGGCCACGATCACCACGGCCATGGTCTTGTGGAACAGCTGGTCCAGCGCGGTGCGGGCGGCGGCTTGCTCCAGCTTGTTCAGGTATTCCACTTCGGCCAGACCTAGTACCTGCACCCGGTTGGGGTGGATAAAGTTCAGGTGGCCCACCAGCGCCTGGGTTGGCCGCTGCTCTTCATTGGAAATCAGGTTGTCAGAACCGGCGCGGCTGGCCACCCAGCTCAGGCTCAGCTTGTGCTGGTTGTCCTGATACAGGCGGCGCACACTGATATTAGGCATGGGGGGCGTTTCCGGTGAGTAACTCGTACAGGGTTACAGCGTCGCAACTGGCCATTTTTTCACGCAGGCTACGGCTGGAGAACAGCTGGGCCAGCTCGGATAGCACCTGCAGGTGCAGGTCGGTAGCCTGCTCAGGCACCAGCAGGACAAACAGCAGGTTAACCGGCTTGCCGTCGGGCGAGTCGAACGGTATCGGGCTGGCCAGGCGGATAAACACGCCGGTGGCCTCTTTCAGGCCTTTTACCCGGCCATGCGGTATGGCTACACCCTGACCCAGCCCGGTTGAGCCCAGCTTTTCGCGGGCAAACAGGCTGTCAAAGATGTCACTGCGGGCAATGCCATGGCTGTTTTCAACCATCAGGCCTACCTGTTCGAACAGGCGCTTCTTGCTGGATACGTCTACATCCGCCAGCACGTTTTGCTGCGGAAGAATCTTGCCAATCAAGCTCATGATTTACATTTGCCGGAAAAAACCGTCGGCCATTCTACGCCGAGTCGGCTGTTTGCAATAGGGCAGGATAAGACCTGCCTGGGCCGGATAAGTGCCGCTGGCCAACGCCGGATATCCGCTCGTACAGAGGCAGGCTGCGGGTACTGCCTGTATTGGCAAGCCGGCTATTCTGGTGCGTGGCACAGTTTGGTTCGGGGCCAAATGTGGGCATGCGCATTTTGCCCTGTTTGGCGCATGGTGCTGCATTGAAATCGGTGTGACAGGCAAAAAATAGTCTGGCTGCGGCAGGAAAACAAAAACGGGAGCCTGGTGGCTCCCGTGTTGTGCATCAATGTGCCTTACAGGGTGGCGTTGACCTGTTGGGCGTTAACCCGGTGTTCACCCTGTTTTTCCTTGAACTTCAATACCTGACGGTCCAGTTTATCCATCAGTGTGTCGATGGCAGCGTACATGTCGGCTTCTTCCGATTCGACATGAATATCTTTGCCTGCCAGATGAACGTTGACCTCCGCTTTTTGTACCAGTTTATCAACCGACAGCGTCACGTTAACGCCAATGACATTATCTACGTGGCGGGTGATGCGTTCTAGTTTGCTCTCGATGTATTCGCGAATCGATGGGGTAACTTCGAGGTGTAGACCGGTAATTTTGAGGTTCATACCCTGACTCCTTCTGTTAACAGTGCGGTCGGGCTGGCCGCACCGGTGTTTTGGCACTTCTATAAGGCCTTGCGAAGGCTAACTGGCGGAATCTGCATAGCTTCACGATACTTGGCTACCGTACGTCTGGCAACCTGAATACCCTGTGCCGTGAGCTTGTCGGCGATGGCGCTGTCCGATAGCGGTTTTTTGCCATCTTCGCCATCAATGATCTGGCGTATCAGCGCCTTGATAGCTGTGGCAGAGCACTCGCCGCCACTATCCGTTTCCAGGGCATTACCAAAGAAATATTTCAGCTCGAACAAGCCCCTGCTGCATAGCAGATACTTCTGGGTCGTAACTCTGGAAATGGTGGATTCATGCAAACCCAGCTCGTCTGCGATGTCTCGCAATATCAGCGGGCGCATGGCCACTTCACCGTGTTCAAAGAACGCTTGCTGCCTTTCAACTATAGATTCCGACACTTTCAGGATGGTGTCAAACCGTTGCTGAATGTTTTTTACCAGCCATCTGGCCTCTTGCAGTTGGCCCGAAAGGTTGTGGCTGTTGTCCCGTTGCTGCAGCATGTTTGCATACAGCTGATTTACTTGAAGTTTTGGTAGCGAGCCGCGATTGAGCTGGGCAACCCAGCGCCCGCCGCGCCGCACGACATGGATATCCGGCGCGACATAATGTGTCTCGCCCTGGTCAAAACCACTGGTGGGCCTGGGGCGCAGCGTGGCAATAAGACTATGCGCGGCGCGTAATTCGGCTTCGCCCACACCCAGGATTTTCTTCAGCCGGGTGTAGTCACGGCTACCCAGCAGCGCCAGGTGTTCTCCTGCCAGCTTGCGGGCCAGGGGGAGCGATGGGGTGTGCGCGGGCAGGTTGGCTAGCTGTAACGCCAGAAACTCTCCCAGGTCGCGGCTGCCTATGCCCATGGGCTCAAATTGCATCATGAGCTTGCGCAGGGTTTCCAGCTCTTCGGTTTCGACATCCAGCTCCAGCGGCAGTTCGGCCGCTACCTCTTCCAGCGGTGTTTGCAGGTAGCCATCGTCGTCCAGCTCGTCTATCAGCAAAGCCAGCAGGGCACTATCGCGGCGGCCCAGCTGGGTTTCCCGCATCTGTGCCGTGAGGTGTTCGCGCAGGGTGGGGCGGCAGGGGGCATTGAGAATGGGGTCGAATTCGTCGTCGCCATCGTGGCTGCCGCCTCCGCCTCCACTACCCCAGTCCGTGAGCTCCATGCTGTCTTGCTGGCGGTCTTCGGCGGTGTCGTTGCTGCTTTCCTGGGTAACGGGCGCATCACCTTCTGCTGGCGGGCTATCGCTACCGTCGCTGCGCTCCAGTAGCGGGTTTTCCAGCAGGTAGCGCTCCAGTTCGCTGGACAAGTCCAGTGTGGACATTTGCAGCAGTTTGATGGACTGCTGCAGTTGCGGGGTCAGGGTAAGCTGCTGGCTGACTTTGAGCTGGAGGGTCTGTTTCATTTCGCTTACAGGTGGAAATGCTCGCCCAGGTAAACCTGGCGAACCTGTTCGTTATTGACCAGTTCGTCTGGCAAGCCGGAGGCCAGCACGCGGCCTTCGGAAATAATGTAGGCACGGTCGCAGATGCGCAGCGTTTCGCGCACATTGTGGTCGGTAATCAGCACCCCGATACCGCGCTCTTTCAGGAACGAGATGATTTTCTGGATGTCGATCACGGCAATCGGATCCACACCGGCAAAGGGCTCGTCCAGCAGAATGAAGCGCGGTTTGGTGGCCAGCACGCGGGCAATTTCCACACGGCGCCGCTCACCGCCAGACAGGGCCATGGCGTTGGTTTCGCGCAGGTGGCCGATGTTCAGGTCATCCAGCAGCAATTGCAGCTCATTATCCAGCACCTCACCGGACAGACCGGCCACTTCCAGTACCGCCTGGATGTTTTCCTCTACCGTCATCTTGCGGAAGATGGACGCCTCTTGTGGCAGATAACCCAAGCCTAGCCGTGCACGTTTGTGGATGGGCAAGTGGGTGATGACTTCACCATTGAGCGTGATTTCACCGGCTTCGGCAGCGACCAGCCCGACCACCATGTAAAAGCTGGTGGTCTTGCCGGCACCGTTCGGGCCGAGCAAGCCGATGACCTCGCCACTGGCGATATCCATGGAAACATCCCGTACGACGGTCCGCTTCTTGAAGGTTTTTTTCAGGTGCTGGATGCTCAGCCGGCTTTGGCTCATGGTTTTTCCTGCGGCTGAAGGATGATGGTGACGCGGCCGGAGGTGTTGCTGCCGCCCTGGCCTTTCACCTGGTAAATCTCGGTGGCGGTGTTGTAGGTGATCTGTTCGCCGGTGACCACGTCTTTACCGCGCTTGACTTGCGCTTTGCCGCTCAGTACCACGGTATTGCTGGCCGAGTCGTAATCTACACGGCTGGCCTGACCGTCTATGTATTCAGCCTGGCCGTCCAGTTTCTGGCGGAAGTACACCGGGCTGCCGGTGGCTTGCAGCTTCTGGCGGCGGTTGGCGTCTTGCGTGGCAACGGTTTTTTGTGCGCGCAGGCTCAGGGTACCCTGGGTGATGATGACATTGCCCTCAAACACGTTGATACCCTGTTTTTGGTCCAGCGATGCGCTGTCGGCATTCACTTCGATAGGTTTGCTGCTGTCGGCTTTTTCGGCGAATGCAGGGGTGCAGACGGTACCGAGTGCCAGCGCAAGCATCAGGCTATGGCGCATAGGAAATCCTTACTCGAGATAGCAGTTTCAGCTGCCCCGCGGGGTGATTGTAATAGAAGCCGATAGCGTTGATACGCGACTGGCCATCGTCAATGGTCACCGGGGCCTGGTTGCTGAGAATGCCACTCTGGCTGTTTACCCGTAGCGAGGGGGTTTGCAGATGAATGGCGGCTTGCTGGCCCATGGGCTGGCGCAGCATGTCGACGTGGCCTTCAAACAGCCCGATACCGGTACTGCGGGCGTAGCGGCCCTGGTCGGCACGCAGGGTGTAGTCCAGCTGGCCGTTGCGGTATTGCTTTACATCGGGCTGCTGCATGTAGACCTGTTCGGTTTGTGGCAGCTTCCACATTTTGCTGGCGTGCAGCCGTTGCAGTGGCTGGCCTTGTTCGTCGAAACGGGTGGCCTGCAGCTTGTCGATCGTGTACTCGGGCTGGGTCGGGTCGAGTTTATGCTGCGCTGGCGTGCGCCATTGCGTCAGCACGTTCAGCCAGAACGATAGCAGGCCCATGGCCAGCATCAGCCCGATGGGGAACAGTCGTGCCGCGCGGTTCATTCTAGGTAGCTGGCCATGACACGGTCAAAGTTGCCCTGGGCTTGCATGATGAGCTCGCACAGCTCGCGTACGGCACCACGCCCACCGCGGTTACCTGTCACAAAGTGGGCGTGCTGGCGCACAAAGCTTGGCGCATCCGGTACCGCTACGGCCAACCCCACACGGCTCATCACCGGCAGGTCGATGACATCGTCGCCAATATAGGCGCAGTCTTCGGCTGCAATACCGGTTTTGGCCAGCAGGTCGGCAAAGGCGGTGCGCTTGTCGTGCACGCCTTCGTAGTAGTGGTCTATGCCCAGGCCGCGTACACGGTGCGCCACGCTAGGTGCGGCGCGGCCGGTGATGATGGCCAGCTGTACGCCGGTGGCTTGCAGCATTTTCAGGCCGTGGCCGTCCAGGGTGTTGAAGGCTTTGAACTCTTCGCCGCTGGCGGTAATGAAGATGCGGCCATCGGTCAGCACGCCGTCTACGTCCAGGATCAGCAGGCGGGTTCGTTTGGCCAGGTCGGTCATTTTTTGCATGGGGGTCCTTACACCACGCCTGCCTTGAGCAGGTCGTGCATATTGAGCGCACCAATCAGGGCGCCGTTGCCGTCTACTACCAGCAGGCCGTTGATCTTGCGCAGCTCCATCTCTTTTGCGGCTTCGGCGGCTAGCAGGTTGGCCGCAATGGTGCGCGGCTGGCGGCCCATGACGTCATCGATCGTGAGGCCTGCCAAGTCTAGCGACCGGTCCAGCGTACGCCGCAAGTCGCCATCGGTAAAGATGCCTGCCAGGTGGCCGTCGGCATCCAGCACGGCGGTCATACCCAGGCCTTTGCGGGTCATTTCCAGCAGGGCGTCTTTTAGCGATGCGCCGCTGCGTACCACCGGCAGGGCGTCGCCACTGTGCATGACGTCGCTGATATGTACCAGCAGGCGGCGGCCCAGGCTGCCACCGGGGTGCGACAGGGCAAAGTCTTCCGGTTTGAAATCGCGGGCATCCAGCAGGGTCACCGCCAGGGCATCGCCCATGGCCAGCGCTGCCGTGGTGCTGGTGGTAGGGGCCAGGCCCAGGGTGCAGGCCTCTTTTTCTACCGACACATCCAGGTGCACATTGGCCTCTTGCGCCAGGGTGGACTGCGGGCGGCCGGTCATGGCGATAATGGCAATCCCCTTGCGCTTGAGCGCGGGCAGCAGGGCGATGATTTCGTCGCTTTCGCCCGAGTTGGACAGCGCCAGAATCACGTCACGCGTGGTGACCATGCCCAGGTCACCGTGTGCAGCTTCTGCCGGATGCATGAAGAACGACGGGGTGCCGGTGCTGGCCAGCGTGGCGGCAATCTTGCGGCCAACGTGGCCCGATTTACCGATACCGGTGACAATGACGCGGCCCTGGCAGGCCAGTATCAGGCTGACTGCGGCCAGAAAAGCGTCGTCCAGGCGCTGTGCCATGCTGTGGATGGCATCCGCTTCGATGTGTAGCACCTCGCGCGCCAGCGCCAGCTGCTGTTGTTTTTGCTCAATATCCATAGTCACCAATTATATCAGCTTATAATCGTTCGACCTTACCTGGCGGGTGCAAGTTTTGCTTGGCCTGTTTTTTGTCGCGAGGAGCACTCCCCCACGATGCATTCCCTGTTTCCCATAGTAGTGGTGTTGCTGGTGGCCGTTTTGGCTGTGACCGCCTGCCGTAGCCTGCGTGTACCGCCCATGCTGGGCTATCTGGTGGTGGGCTTCCTGGCCGGCCCCGGTGTGATGCACCTGATACCGGAAGGCCCCGAGACCGAGTTTCTGGGCGAAATCGGCATTGTCTTCATGATGTTTTCCATCGGGCTGGAGTTTTCGCTGGCCAAGCTCAAGGCCATGAAGCATCTGGTGTTCGGCGTGGGGCTGGCGCAGGTGGTGGTCACGCTGCTGCTGATTACGGGTGCCGTGGGTTGGCTTACCGGCAGTACGCTGGCGGGTTTTGCCATTGGCGCTGCGCTGACCATGTCGTCTACCGCGATTGTCAGCAAGCTGTTGGCCGAGCGGCTGGAGCTGGCGCAGCCGCATGGCCAGCTGGCCATGGGTACGCTGCTGTTCCAGGATATTGCCGTGGTGCCCCTGCTGATCCTGCTGCCGGCCTTTGCGGCCAACTCTAGCCATCTGGCTGCCGACCTGGGCATGGCGGCGGTGAAAGTGGTGCTGGTACTAAGCCTGCTGCTGGTGTTTGGCCAGCGCCTGATGCGGCCGTGGTTTCACCTGGTCGCGCGCCAGCGCTCCAGCGAGCTGTTCATGATCAATGTACTGCTCATTACTCTGGGGGTGGCGTTTATCACCCAGCAGGCCGGCCTGTCGCTGGCACTGGGGGCGTTTGTGGCGGGTATGCTGATTTCGGAAACCGAATACCGTTTTCAGGTAGAGGAAGACATCAAGCCTTTCCGCGATATTTTGCTCGGCTTCTTCTTTATTACCGTTGGCATGCGGCTGGATGTGGGCGTGCTGTTCCAGCAGTCGGGTGCCGTGCTGTTGATGCTGGTGTTGCTGCTGCCGGTCAAATTGCTGGTGGTGTTCGGTCTGGCACGCGCCATGGGTCACCGGGCCAACGATGCGTTCAAGGCAGGCCTGGCGCTGGCGCAGGGCGGCGAGTTCGGTTTTGTATTGCTGTCGCTGTCCGGTAGCCTCAAGCTGCTGCAGCCGGCTACCGAGCAGGCGGCCATCGCCGGTATTTTGCTGTCCATGCTGGCGGCGCCGTTCCTGATCCAGTACGCCGACCGTATCAGCAAACGCCTGATCAAGCAGGACTGGGCGCTGATGTCGGTAGACCTGCACCAGATCCTCGTGCAGACCATGAGCAAGAACGAGCACGTAATCATTTGCGGCTACGGCCGTAGTGGCCAGTACCTGGCCCGATTGCTGGAAAGCGAAGACATTTCCTTTTTTGCGCTGGATCTGGACCCGGAGCGCGTGCGCGAGGCGGGCGAGGCGGGCGACCCGGTGGTGTTTGGCGATGCCGCCAAGCGCGAGGTGCTGATGGCGGCGGGCGCGCTGCGCGCCAAGGCGGTGGTGATTACCTTTGCCGACACCCATGCCTCCGAACGCATTATTGATGTAGTACGCCAGCTGCGCAGCGACTTGCCGGTGATTGTGCGTACCATCGACGACACCGATATCGAGCAGCTGCGCCAGGCAGGTGCCGATGAAGTGGTATCCGAGGTAATGGAAGGTAGCCTGATGCTTGCCTCGCACGCGCTGGTGGTGCTGGGCGTGCCGCTGGGCCGCGTGCTGCGCCGTATCCGCACCGTGCGTGAAGAGCGCTACAACCTGTTCAAGGGTTTCTTCCGCGGTGCCAGTGACGAAGTGGACGGTATCGATGATAGCCAGATGTCGCGCTTGCATAGCGTGCAGCTGGTCAGCGGTGCGCACGCTATCGGCTCGCCGCTGGGGGCCATCAAGCTACCCGAGCGCCAGGTCGAGGTGAAAGCCGTGCGCCGCGGCCATACGCGCTATACCGAGCTGACGCCGGATTTCGAGCTATGCGAGGGCGATGTACTGGTACTGCTGGCCCGGCCGGAGCAGCTGCTCTTGGCGGAGACCTTGCTGTTGCAGGGTTGATAGTCGGCCTGTGTGGCTGTATTGAAACGAAAAAGATTGGCCGCAATCCTGTGCGGCCAACTTTTTTGCTGGTGGGCAAGATTGTGCACGGGCTGGTTGAATGTCTGGCCAAGCTGGGCAGCGCGACAGGGGGAGCCAGCTGTTGGGCTGTTTACGAAACAAGGCCTGTCTGCGTGGCAAACAGGCCTTGTCGCGACTTGGCCAAGGTTGGCCGCACGATGGGCTGCCAGGCTGTTGGTTGCGGGCTAGGCGCTTACTTCTTCGTGCCCGGCAGGATGGTGGTGATCTGTTTGGTCAGCTCTTTTTTCAGCGCCTGCTGTTTTTCGCCTTCGGTTTTCTTGCCTTTGACCATGGCGTTGAAGTCCAGCGAGTAGGTGGGCTTGTTGATCTGGCCAGTAATCTTCAGCGGTACGTTAATGCCGTTCAGCTGCTTGAAAGCCTGCGGGTTGGCGCGCACATTCAGCGTGTAGTCCACAATACTCTGCGTCAGGTCAAACTTGCCGCCGCCTTTCACATTCACCAGCGACGATGCCAGGTTCAGGTCCTGGTTGCGGGCAATACCGTTGTCCAGCTCAAACCCGGCCGACAGGGCCGAGAAGGTGGTTTTCTGGTCGGCCTGCGCCACCATGGTGTTGTTGTTCCAGTCTTTCAGCTCGCCCGGCAGGTCGCGCAGGGCCGATACCAGGTCAATGCCGGTGAGCGCGCCTTTTTCCAGCCGTACCGCCACTTTACCGCTCAGCGTATTGCGCAGCGCCGCCAGCGAGTTGCCGTGCGCGTTCAGCTGTACCCAGCCGTTGCTGGCGCCTTCCACGCGGTTAAAGTCGAACAGGTCCAGCATCAGCGGTTTGATCTGCATGCCGATCAGCTGCTGCGACAGCTCCACCCGTGGCTCTTTGTCACGCAGCAGCTTCAGGCTGCCCTTGAGCTTGCCGTCGTAGATCTCGGCGCCCAGCTGGTCCAGCGAAATGCTTTCCGGCCGCGCCTTGATATCGGCGGTAATGCCTTTGATGCGGAAGCGACCCATGGCCAGCTCACCCACTGACAGCTTGCCGTCTACGTTCAGGAAATCCATCCAGTCCAGGCGGAAGGGCGTACCGTTCTGGAACAGTGCTACCGCTTTTTCGGCCTGGTTTTCTGGCAGATAGCGGTTCAGGTCCAGCTTGCCTATCGTGAGCGTGGCTTCGTGGCGCGGCTGCAAGAAGCCGTACTGCGTGGCGGTGGCCGCCAGCGCGGCACCGTCCAGCTGGCCGGCAACGCGCAGGTTCAGCCTGCTTTCGGCCAGGTCGCCATCCAGCGCGCCTTGTAGCGAGGCTTGTAGCTGGCCGCGTGGCAGCACCGGGGTTTTCAGGTGGGCGGTCAGTGCCAGCGGCTCCAGACGCAGCTGGTGGTAGGCCGCCAGGCTGAGCGGTGCGCGCAGGTTCATATTGATGGCGTGGCCGCCTACCGACCAGGCAAAGTTGCCCAGCATCTGGTCGGCAAACGCGCCTTCGCGGTTCAGCTTGATTTCAGCCAGCTGGCTGGAAAAACGGTACTGCGTGCGGGCGTAATTCACCGAGCCGGTAATGGCCGCAGCCGGGGTGGACAGCTCGGTCAGGCTGGCACTGACTTGCGGCAAGCGTGCTTCGGCGTGGCCCTTGGGCAGCGAGGTGTCCAGCGTCAGCTTGATGTCTTCCCCGCTGGCCAGCAGGGTGCCAAAGTTCAGCTTCAGGCGGCCTTCGGCACTGAGTCGCACCTCGCCCAGCTTGTCGGTACTGCTGATGGCCAGCGCGTCCAGCTGGTCGATGCTGACCTGGTCATCCTGGCGGGTAAACGGTGCTTTGACGGCGACGCTCACTACGTGGGTGTCGCTGACGATACGGCCACCGAACGACAGCCGCGCGTCAGACTTCAAGCCTTCTATGTCCAGGCTGCCTTCTTCCAGGCGGCTCAGGCGGCCATTCACACGGTCGGACAGCGTCATGCTGGTGCCGCGGAGCGTCATGGTGTCCAGGTCCAGCTTGAATTTGCTGGTTTTGCGGCGGCGCAGCAGGTCGGCAAAGTTCATGTTGCCATCGCTGTTACGCACCAGGTCCATGCGGGTGTCGTGCAGCGACAGGTGGGTGATTTCCAGCTCGCCAAACAGCAGGGGTAGCCAGGCCAGGCGGGCTTCTACTTCGCCGATGCGCGCAAAAGAGGCTTTGCTGCCGGGTTCGCTCACTTCCAGGTCGCCAATCGCCAGGCCTGGTGAAGGGAACAGCATGGGGGAAATCTTGCCGTTGATGGTAACAGTGCGTTGGGTGTCGGCTAGCGAGTTTTGCAGGTTGTTGCGTACGCTTTGGCTATCGAAACGCAAGAAAAACAGGATCAGCCCGATGGCCAGCAGCGAAACCAGGGCAACGAGACTATAGACAGCGGTTTTGAGCCATAGCCGGCCAGAGTTCCATTTCATGGGCATTGGGTCTGCGGCGTGATTGATAAGGCAGGATGGAGCGGGTGAAGGGAATCGAACCCTCGTCGTAAGCTTGGGAAGCTTCTGCTCTACCATTGAGCTACACCCGCACTCAGGTGAAGCGCGAGTATACGCATAGCTGCGGGGCTAGGCAAGGCTGCGGCTGACGCAAAAGCGGTGGTATGGTATTTTACGTACTGTATTTCGTATACAAAACCGCCAGGCAGGCTGTGCCGCTGGCGGTTCTGGCTTTTTAGGGCCAGTGCGTTCTGCCCGCCTGCGTGTTCACCGTAGCCAACCTGGCTGCCCGGTGGCCCGCACTCAGGGCCAGCCTACCCGGCTGCTGCAGGACCTTGCCCGTGCTACCCGCCGCGGCAAGACCGGCAACGAGCGTGTGAATCGCCATGGTGCTTACCGGCAGCTTGGCGCTTGCGTGGGGTGCTTACCGGCAGCCCTGTTTCGTTACCGTTTGGAAGTGAAGTCTGTATGTCTCGATCTCAGTGGGGCTCGCGCCTCGGTTTTATTCTTGCTGCGGCGGGTTCCGCCATCGGCCTGGGGGCCATCTGGAAGTTTCCGTATGTTGCCGCGACCAACGGTGGTGGTGCGTTCCTGTTTATCTATCTGCTGATCTGCATGACAGTGGGCCTGGCGTTGATGCTGGGTGAAATGGCACTGGGCCGTGCGGCCAACAGTAATGCCGTGGGCAGCTTTCGCCAGCTGGGCGGCCGCGCCTGGCCGTGGGTGGGCTTTACCGGCGTGCTGGTGTGTTTCCTGATTTACTCTTTCTATAGCGTTGTGGGTGGCTGGACCATCGCCTATATCGGCAAGTCGCTTGGCGGCAGCATCCTGACCAGTGATGCCAAGGTGCTGGGCGATACCTTTAACGGCTTTATTACCGACCCGGTACAACCGCTGATCTACCATGGCCTGTTTGCCGGCCTGACGTTGGCGGTGGTGCTGGGCGGCGTGCAGAAGGGCATCGAGAACCTGTCCAAGTTTCTGATGCCGGCGCTGTTTGTGCTGATGCTGGTGCTGATCGTGCGTGGCCTGACGCTACCTGGCGCCATGGAAGGCCTGATGTATTTCCTGACCCCCGATTTTGGCAAAGTCACCGGCACCATGCTGGTTGATGCGATGGGTTTGGCCTTTTTCTCGCTGTCGCTGGGTATGGGCGTGATGATTACCTACGGCTCTTACGTTGGCCGCGATACCCCGCTGCTGGGTTCGTCGCTGTGGGTGATTGCGCTCACCGTGATGACCTGCTTCCTGGCCGGCCTGATGGTGCTGCCTGCGGTGTTCGCCTTTGGCTTTGACCCGTCCGCCGGCCCTGGTCTCACCTTTATCACCATGCCGGCGGTGTTTGCCCAGATGGCAGGTGGCCAGCTGTTTGCCGTGCTGTTCTTCTGCCTGCTGCTGGTGGCGGCGCTGACCTCGTCGGTGTCGCTGCTGGAGGTAGTGGTGAGCGCGGTGATGGACGAATTCAAGCTGCCACGCCGCCGTGCCGCGCTGCTGGTATCGGCGGGCGTGTTCTTGCTGGGTATTCCGGCGTCACTGTCGCTGGGTATCTGGAGCGAATACACCGTGTTCGGTAAAGGTATTTTCGACCTGCTGGACTACATCACATCCAACCTGCTGATGCCGCTGGGCGAGGTACTATTGGCCGTGTTTGTGGGCTGGCGAGTATGGCCCGTGGTGCAGGGCGAGCTGGCGCCGGGCGGGCGTAACCCGCTGTGGCTACGTGCCATGCGCGGTTTCTGCCGCTACGTGGCACCGGTGTTGATTCTGGGCATTCTGGTACACAATCTGTAATGCACACCTAAACGGCGTTACCCTTCCGGTGACGCCGTTTTTCATGATAAGGAGCATGGCGCATGAGCAAACTGTTGATTCTTTACACCGGTGGCACCATCGGCATGGCGCCCACCCCCGCTGGCCTGGCCCCCGTGCCGGGCTACCTGCCAGCCCAGCTGCAGCGCCTGGCGCGCGAGGGCGTGAGCTGGGATGTGGTGGAATACCCGCAGCTGATCGACTCGTCTGCCATTACCGTGGCCGACTGGCAAAAGCTGGTGGTTGACCTGGCTGCCGCCTACGAGCGCTACGACGGCTTTGTGGTGATTCACGGTACCGACACCATGGCCTATACCGCCAGCGTGCTGGCCTTTGCGCTGGAAAACCTGGCCAAACCGGTGATTGTGACTGGCTCGCAGCTGCCGCTGGGCCACCCGCGCAGCGATGGCTGGGGCAACCTAGCCGATGCCATCGAGGCCGCTTGCCAGCCGGCGCTGCACGAGGTGGCCATCGCCTTTAACCGCCTGCTGCTGCGTGGCTGCCGTGCGCGCAAGGTGGACGCCGCCAGCTTTGCCGGTTTTGATAGCCCGAACGCCGCACCGCTGGCCCGCTTTGGCATTCACGCCGGCTGGGACACCGCACAGTGGCGCCGTGGCAGTGGCGCCTTCCGCGCCGTGCTGCCGCAGCCGGCCAGCATCCGCAGCGGCTTCTTGCTGCCAGGCAGCATGGCCGGCGACTTTGGCCGCTGGTTGGCCGCAGACACCCCGCAGGCGGCCATACTGCACAGCTACGGCAACGGCAATACCCCGGACGACGCCGCGCTGCTGGACGGCGTGCGCGTGGCCAGCGCGCGCGGCTGCCTGGTGGTGAACCTGACACAATGCGGCAAAGGCGCGGTAGAAGTGGGCGCCTACGCGGCCAGCCAGCCGCTGGCGCAGGCCGGTGCGCTAGCCGGTGGCGACATGACGCCGGAAGCGGCCAACGCCAAGCTGCTTTACCTCCTGTCACAAGGGCTTGATGCAGCCGATTTACGCCAAGCCTGGGCTGCGAATCTGCGTGGTGAAGTCTCGCTGGCTGATTAAAAAACAGGCAGTACCGGAAAAGCATTGTACGTCATGGGTTTAGGGCATCTGTCCACAACCGCCCCACAGCACTTTCCCGTACCGGCGTGCATAAAGCGCGGCGGGTGATTAAAAAATAGTCAGCCGCGCTTTGTGCCTGCCGTATCAAGTACTTGCCTGGCTTTTCCACAGCCCGCCCACACCCTTGCTCCCACTGGGTGTGGGCGTTTTGCTTTAGTGCCTGCCTGGGCGGTGTCGGGCCGGGGATGAACTGCCAGGGCAGAGCCTGCTGCGCAGGTCTTGATTAAAAAATAGGCTGATGGTGCTTTGTTTCGATAAATCATCAGTTTGTCGCACTTTTCCACAGCCCGCCCACACCCTTGCTCCCACAGGATGTGGGCGTTTTTACGCATACTGTGGATAGCCGGGCCCGTTGTGCCGCCCTGTGCTGCAGGCGGGTAACAGGGCAGGGCGGTTGCCGCGTATAATAGGCGGCATATGTCAGACGTTTGCCCCCCTGTACGCATTGCCATTGTCGGGCCCGAATCCTGCGGCAAAAGCACCTTGGCCGCACAGCTGGCCAGCCGGCTGCAGCAGCATGGCGTGGCGGCGGTGGCAGTGGCAGAGTACGCCCGTGCCTACTATGCCCACCGGCCTTACCAGCCCAGCGCAGCCGATATCCTGGCCATTGCCCGCGGGCAGCTGGCTGCCGAGCAGGCCGCTTGCGACGCCGGCGCCAGCGTGTTGCTGTGCGATACCACGGTGCTAACCTGCCGTATCTGGGCCGAGGTCGCCTTTGGCCTGGCCGAGCCGGCGCTGCTGGCCATCAACCAGCCGCACCGCTATACACAGACGCTGCTGACCGCACCCGACCTGCCATGGCAGCCGGACCCGCTACGTAGCCACCCCGATAGCCGCGACTGGCTGTTTGGCCTGTACCGCGATGCCTTGCAGGCGGCCGGTGTGCCGTATCAGCTGGTAGCAGGGCAGGGGGCGCAGCGCCAGGCGGCGGCGTGGGCGGCACTGCGGCGGGTACTGCCGCAGCTGCCTGTTTTTTAGGCAGATGTGGCTTTCGCCTTACGGCTCAGCCAGTTAGGCTGTTTGTCCACAGCCGGTGCACAAGGCTGTCCCGCAGCGGTGTGGAAAGTAAAATCGGGCTGATGAAAAAATAGTCAGCCAGAAAATGGCAAGAACAAACAAAGGCTTGTGGCGCTTGTCCACAGCCGGCACACAGCCCTGTCAAAAGGCGGTGTGTACAACCCCTGTGAACAGAACCATGAACGAAATCTACGAACTGAGCGGCGATTACATCCCGCTGTGCGACCTGTTGAAAACCTGCGGTGTGTGCGACACCGGCGGTATGGCCAAACACTTTATTGCCGAGGGCAATGTGCTGGTAGACGGCCAGGTAGAGCTGCGCAAGACCAACAAGATCCGCGTAGGCCAGCTGGTGTCCGGCGACGGCTTTACCATCAAGGTGGTAGCGGCAGCGTGAGTACCCTGCAAGCCATCGGCCCCGAAGCGTTCGACGACGACTTCGACCCGCAGCCAGAGCCCCCTGAAGCGCCGGACGACTACGCCTGCTGCCACAGTGGCTGCCAGCCCTGCGTCTGGGATATGTATGATTCTGCGGTGAGTGAATACCGCCAGAAGCTGGCCGCCTGGCAGCTGCGCGAAGCGGCACGCCAGGCCCGCGCGGCAAATAAAGGCCCTGATGAACAGCATTGACCTGCACTTTCATTCCACCGCGTCCGATGGCGGGCTGCCACCGGCCGAGGTGATACGCCGCGCCGCCGAGCGCGGCGCCACCCTGCTGGCGCTAACCGACCACGACTGCACCGCCGGCCTGGCCGAGGCTGCCGCTACTGCCGCTGCCTGCGGTGTGCCCTTTCTGAACGGGGTCGAGGTATCGGTGAGCTGGCAGCAGCGCCATACCGTGCACATCGTTGGCCTGGGTATTGATGCGGCCAACCCGGTGCTGCAAGCCGGGCTGAAATCCATCCGCGATGGCCGCGTGGAGCGTGCGCGCCAGATGTCCGCCTCGCTGGAAAAAGCCGGCATCCACGGCGCTTTCGACGGCGCCATGCGCTTTGCCGGCAACCCGGAAATGGTTGGCCGCACCCACTTTGCCCGCTTCCTGGTGCAAAGCGGCGAGGTCAAAGACGTGAAAACCGTGTTCCGCAAATACCTCACCGCCGGTAAACCAGGTTACGTACCGCACGAGTGGGCTAGCCTGGAAGACGCGGTGGCGTGGATACGCGCCGCCGGCGGCATGGCGGTGATCGCCCACCCGGGGCGCTACGATATGGGGCGCACGCTGATCGAGCGGCTGATACTGGATTTCAAGGCCGCTGGCGGCGAAGCCATCGAAATTGCCAGCGGTAGCCACAGCCTGGACGATATGATCAAGTTTGCCCTGCACGCCCAGCGCCATGAGCTGTACGCCAGCGCTGGCAGCGATTTTCACGCGCCAGGCGAAGGCGGGCGCGACGTAGGCAGCACCCAGCCGCTGCCCCCTATCTGCCAGCCGGTCTGGCTACCGTTGGCCGCGCGCATCCAGCAGCCTGCGGCCAACCCTGCGGCCAACCTAGCGAGCTAATGCCATGTCCCAGTTCTTTGTGATTCACCCGGAAAACCCGCAGGCACGGCTGATACGCGAAGCCGCCAAAATCATCCGTGACGGCGGCGTGGTGGCATACCCCACCGACTCCTGTTACGCGCTGGGCTGCCACCTGGGCGACAAGAAAGCCATGGAGCGCCTGCTGGCTATCCGCCAGATCGACCTCAAGCACCACCTGACGCTGGTGTGCGCTGATTTGTCGTCGCTGGCGGCGTATGCCCGTGTGGATAACGCACAGTTTCGCCTGCTGAAGGCCGCCACGCCGGGCAGCTTCACCTTTATTCTGGAAGCCAGCCGCGATGTGCCAAAGCGCACACTGCACCCCAAACGCGCCACCATCGGCCTGCGCGTGCCGGAAAACACCGTGGCGCTGGCGCTGCTGGAAGAGCTGGGCGAGCCCATTTTGTCCTGTACCCTGCAGCTGCCGGGTGACGACGCACCGCTCACCGACCCTTACGAAATCCGCGAGCGGCTGGAACATCTGGTCGAGCTGGTGATCGATGGAGGCTGGTGCGGCACCGAGCCCACCACCGTCATCGACATGACCGATGGCGTGGCGCTGATTCGCCAGGGCAAGGGCGACCCCGCGCGCCTGGGCCTGTAAACCTGCAAGGACCACATCTTGGAAGAACTCAACCTGATCCAGAAGATTTCCGTATACGCACTGCCGGTATTGTTTGCCATTACCCTGCACGAAGCCGCACACGCCTACGTGGCCAAGTACTGGGGCGACAGCACCGCCTACAATCTGGGCCGTGTGTCGCTGAACCCGCTGCGCCATATCGACCTGGTGGGCACCATCCTGCTGCCGCTGATGTGCTTGGCCGTGGGCGGTTTCCTGTTTGGCTGGGCCAAGCCGGTACCGGTACGCTTTGGCAATTTGCGTAATGTACGCGCCGGCATGCGCTGGGTTGCTGCCGCCGGCCCGCTGGCCAACTTTGCCATGGCAGTACTGTGGGTGCTGCTATTCAAGCTGGCCGTGGTGATGAACAACAGCTACAGCGAGCCACTGGCACTGATGAGCCAGGCCGGTATCGGCATTAATGTGGTGCTGATGGTGCTGAACCTGATGCCGCTACTGCCGCTGGATGGTGGCCGTATCGTGGAAAGCCTGCTGCCGCCTGGCCTGGCATACCAGTATTCCCGGCTGGAGCCGTACGGTATGTGGGTTCTGCTGGCGCTGGTATTGACCGGCCTGCTGTCGCCCATCCTGAGTCCGTTTATCGAAATCGTACTGAACCTGCTCTACCTGCTGGTAAGAGCCTGACCTTTTTCTGAAAGCCATACATGTTTGCCAACCGTATTCTTTCCGGCATGCGCCCCACCGGCAGCCTGCATCTGGGCCACTATCACGGCGTGATCAAGAACTGGGTAGAGCTGCAGCACAGCCACGAATGCTTCTTCATGGTGGCCGACTGGCACGCGCTGACCACCAACTTTGACGATGTGTCCATCATCGGCAAGTCCATCAACGAGATGGTAATCGACTGGCTGGCCTCCGGCGTAGACCCGGAAAAATCCACCATCTTCGTGCAGTCCAAGGTGCCACAGCACGCTGAGCTGCACCTGGCGCTGTCCATGGTCACGCCGCTGGGCTGGCTGGAACGCGTGCCCACCTACAAAGACCAGATGGACAAGCTCAGCCATAAAGACCTCACCACCTACGGCTTCCTGGGCTACCCGCTGCTGCAAGCTGCCGACATCCTGGTGTACAAAGCCGGCCTGGTACCGGTGGGCGAAGACCAGGTACCGCACATCGAACTGACCCGTGAAGTGGCGCGCCGCTTCAACCACATGTTTGGCCGCGAGCCGAACTTTGAAGAGCTGGCCAAGGCCGCGGTGAAGAAAATCGGCAAGGCCGGCAAGCAGTTCGAGCAGCTGCGTACCGCCTACCTGCAGGACGGCAACGCCGAGTCGCTGGAAAAAGCGCGCGAGATTCTGGCGCAAAGCCAGAACCTGGGCGGCGCCGACCGCGAGCGCCTGCTGGGCTGGCTGGAAAACAAGGGCAAGATCATCCTGCCGGAGTGCGAGGCCAAGCTCACCGCCGCCTCCAAAATGCCGGGCCTGGACGGTCAGAAGATGTCCAAGTCCTATGGCAACACCATCACCATGCGCGAAGCGCCGGAGGCGGTGACCAAGAAAATCCGCGGCATGCCCACCGACCCCGCACGCGTGCGCCGCACCGACGCCGGCAACCCGAGCCGTTGCCCGGTATGGCAGCTGCACGAGGTGTACAGCGACGGCGCCACCAAGGAATGGGTGAAGGCAGGCTGTACCAGCGCCGGTATCGGCTGCCTGGACTGCAAGCAGCCGGTGATCGACGCCGTAGTGCGCGAGCAGCAGCCCATGTTCGAGCGCGCCGAGAAATACCTGAGCAACCCCAAGCTGGTGCAGGAGATTCTGGCCGAGGGCAACGCGAAGGCCGAGCAAGTGGCCCGCGCCACCATGAACGACGTGCGCCAGGCCATGGGGCTGGGCTACTGACAGCGTAAACGGTATGGTGCGTCAAAAAGGTTGGCCGCAACGTATGCGGCCAACCTTTTTGAGATACGGTCAGTGCTACCGCGTAAGCCTGCCGTATTGCCACAGGCCGTAGCGTGCATGATCGCTATTTTGTCTGCGTGAGCAGATGCGGTGCCAGCAAGCTGTCCCAGCTGTGCCGTATCTGCCGGTACTCGTCGGCGCAGCCCTCGGCGCGCTCGGCCGGTAGCTGGCCACTGACAATCATGTCGTCAAACGAATCGGGCTGTGCCCCGTATAGCCAGCACATCACGTTATAAAAGCGCTGCTCATCCAGGGCGTGGCTGTCGGCCATGGCTTCCATGTCGTACTCGCCGCTGGCGTTCAGCTGAAACCAGGTTGCCACATGGCCGATCTGCGCCACGCTATTGGCAAACACCTGCTCGCTATCCGTATCCGGCTCGCCCAGCAGCGACACCACGGCCAGCTGGTCGGCCACGTCCTCTTCACGCCCGGTGGCCGGTAATGCCAGCTCATGGATCAGCGCGTGTCCCAGCTCGTGCATGAACACAAAACTGAGTACCCCTTCCAGATACGCATCCTGCTCGGCCGTTGGCAGCTTTTGCGCCACCGCCTGCTGCTGTAGCTCCACAATCAGCTCGTAGCACAGCGTAATGCTGTGCGACTCCGGGTCGAAAAAGGCGTTGCTGACACCGCACTCCGCGGTGGCAACATCGATATCACGCGGCAGTCGAAATTGCGTATTCAGACTGTGCACCACCTCATCCAGCCAGCGCGCCTGTTTGGCCTGCTTATACAAGTCGCGCAGCGTTGCGGTCTGGGGGGCCAGGTAAACCGCCACAAAGCGCCCGTAAGCAGGTAGCTGGGTACGCGGGGAAGACGCCTGCGCGGCGGCCGTATTGGCATCAGGCTGGCTACAGCCGGGCAGGGTAGCCAGCAGGGCAGCAGCGAGCAGGAGCGTGGCTAGGCGAGTCATGGTGAACCTGGCGTACAATGGTGGTCTGGCCAGTATAGGGGCGCCCCGCCACGCCTCTGATTGTTCAATAAATGCATATTGCCTGCCGGCCAGACCGCCTGCGGCAGGTAAGAGACACCATGACCGACACCGCCTTCCAGCTTACCCCGCCAGCCCTGCCCGCCAGCGTGCCCATTGCCCATGTTTTCGGCCAGCCGGTGCTGGAAGTCCCGCAGGACCTGTTTATCCCCCCCGACGCCCTGCAGCTGATTCTGGAAAGCTTCGAAGGCCCGCTGGACCTGCTGCTCTACCTCATCCGCAAGCAGAACCTGGACGTGCTCAACATCCCCATGGCCGAGGTCACCGCGCAGTACATGGGCTATATCGATGCCATGCGCGACGGCCGGCTGGAGCTGGCCGCCGAGTACCTGCTGATGGCCGCGCTGCTGATCGAAATCAAATCGCGCCTGCTGCTGCCGCGCCCGCCGGTAGAAGGCGACGACGACCCGGACGACCCGCGCGCAGAGCTAGTGCGCCGCCTGCTGGAATACGAGCAAATGAAGCTGGCCGCGCTGGCGCTGGACAAGCTGCCGCAAGCCGACCGCGACTTTGCCTGGCTGGCCGTGCTGGTAGAGCAGTCTGCCGAGCAGCGCCTGCCTGACGTCAGCCCGCTGGACCTGCGCCAGGCCTGGCTGGCCATCCTGTCGCGCGCCAAGCACAACCGCCACCACAAGGTGGAAAAAGACGAGCTATCGGTACGCGAGCAAATGAGCTGGATCCTGCGCTACCTGGACGGCCGCGACTACGTGTCGTTCGAGGAACTATTCGACATCCACAAAGGCGTGGCCCACCTGGTAGTGAACTTCATCGCCGTGCTGGAGCTGGTGAAAGAGGGCATGGTGAAAGTCAGCCAGGACGAGCCCTACCAGCCCATCTACGTGCGGCTGGCGCTGGTGTAGCGGGGCTATCATCGGGGCGTGTGGTTAGCGCAGGGTGAGCAAAAGCCAAAGGCTGTACCCGCCGGGCTTGTGCATTGCTTCATCATCACTTGGATCTTGGCTGTACCAGGCTTGATGCGGCCAACCTTCATTCGCGGTAAATGTCAGACTTCACTGAATGCAGCCAGGCTACCGGGCAGAAAGGCGTGTTCGCCAAAATCAGGCAGGCTGTGCGTTGTCTGCCTGTGTTTTTTCGATTGTGCCGTTGCGGGACTTCCACTGTTTTGGAGATAAATCATGGCCACACATACTGTCCGGCTTCACCGCGTACTCAAGGCTTCACCAGAGCGCGTCTACCGCGCGTTTCTGGATGCCGCAGCCATGGCTAAGTGGCTTCCACCAAACGGCTTTACTGGCTCAGTGCATCACCTAGACGCCAAGGTTGGCGGGCGCTACGACATGTCTTTTACCAACTTTACCACTGATCACAGCCATGCTTTCGGCGGCGAATATCTTGAACTGGTACCCCATGAACGAATCCGCTACACGACCAGGTTCGACGACCCCAATCTGCCGGGAACAATGCAAACCACGGTGTCTCTGAGAGCGGTGTTCTGTGGCGTAGCGCTAGAGATCGTGCAGGAAGGCATCCCCGAGGCCATTCCGCCGGAGGCTTGCTACCTAGGGTGGCAAGAGTCGCTGGTCTTGCTTGCTCAGCTCGTCGAAGCTGAAATGTCTGAATAGCATTCCGAGATGGGCAAAAGCTGAGGCCTTGCCCAGCACAGACAAGTTAATACGACATCACTATTGATTTAACTTTCAAAAGTCTTGAGTCGTTGGGCTTTGCAGCCTTCAGCGCCACCTACCACACTGCCCACGCCGCACCCTGCCTACCAGAACGAAAGCCCCCATGCGTACCTTTGCCCTGTTTGTTGTGACCGCGCTGGCCGAGATTATCGGTTGCTATTTGCCGTGGCTGTGGCTGAAGCAGGGGGCGTCGGCGTGGCTGCTGCTACCCGCAGCGGCCAGCCTGGCGCTGTTTGCCTGGCTGCTCACGCTGCACCCGGATGCGTCCGGCCGCATCTACGCGGCGTATGGCGGGGTGTATGTGAGCGTGGCGCTGTTGTGGCTGTGGGCGGTGGACGGCGTGCGGCCAACCTGGTGGGATGCTGGCGGTGTAGCGCTATGTCTGGCCGGCATGCTGGTGATCATGCTGGCACCGCGTACGGCAGGGTAGGGCTGTTCTTTCCGCGCGGGAGCGGCTAGTATTTCTATAAATATTCCGCTCGTCTTGCCATGCGTATCGAAGCCGCCAGCGTGCTGCATAGCCACGCTTACCCCGCGTATTTCCAGCAGTGCCGTGCCGATGGCTGCGAGTACTACTGCCACAGCCAGGCCACGCCTGCGGTGTTTTACCAGCAGGTGCTGGACCACGCCGCGGGCCGCCACCTGCCGCCGGGCTATGTGCCCACCCTAACCTGGTTTGCGCTGGACGAGGGCGGCGATATTCTGGGCGCCATCCGCCTGCGCTTGGGCAGCACGCCATTTATCCTGGACCAGTGCGGCCATATCGGTTACGAGGTACACCCTGCGGCGCGTGGCCTGGGGGTGGCGGGCAACCTGTTGGCGCACGTGCAGCAGCACGGGTCGCCGCAGCTGGATGGCGGCTGGCTGATTACTTGTGCCGATGACAATAGTGCGTCGCAGAGGGTGATCAGCCGCGCCGGCGGTGTACTACTGACCGCCACGGCGCAGGGGCCGGGCGAGGCGTGGCTGCGCTACTATCATCTGCCGTCACGCCGGTATTGAAACAGCCGTACCTGTGGGCAAAAAATCGTGTAAAATCCGCGCCTTCCGTTCTGTTTTGCCCGTCTTGCGGCTGTCATGTCCACCATTACCGACCTCAATTACCTGAAGATCGTGCTGGAAACCGCCCTGCTTACCGCGCAGGAACCGTTAACCGTGGGCCAGCTGAAAAAGCTGTTCACCGAAGACGTGAAAGCGGCATTGATCAATGACATCCTGGACGAGGTGCAGCAAAACTGGAAAGGCCGCGGGGTAGAGCTGGTCAAGCTGGCTTCCGGCTGGCGCTTTCGCGCCCGCGCCGAATTTACCCCGTATCTGGCCCGGCTTACGCCGGAAAAGCCGCCGCGTTATTCGCGTGCGGTCATGGAAACACTGGCCATCATCGCCTATAAACAGCCGGTTACCCGTGGCGATATCGAAGCCATACGCGGTGTATCGGTGTCTACCAGTGTGATGCAGACCCTGCTGGAGCGGGGCTGGATCGAAGTCATCGGGCACAAAGACGTGCCCGGACGCCCGGGGCTATACGCCAGCACGCACAAGTTTCTCGACGACCTCGGGTTTCATACCCTGCGTGATTTGCCGCCCTTGGCCGAGCTGTCCACTCTGGTGGTCAGCGAGCCGGCGCCACCGGACGAAGAGCCCCTCGCTGATGAGGCGCCCCAATAAGCGCATCGCCCACACCGGCCCCGCCGGGCAAGGCCATGCCGGGAAGACAGTACTCAGCCTGCGCATGCAGCTGCCTTCCGCACAGCTAAACAGGAAACACCATGTCTAAAGGACAACGCAATACCTCCCGCCAACCCGTGGCCCGTGTACGTGGCCAGGAAAGCGGCCAACCCCGCCAGCCCGACATGGGCCGTAGCGGTGGCGGCAGCAAGCCGTCCGGCCGTGGCAAACCCACCGGCAGCTTTCTGACCCCGCGCAATGCCCCGGCTGCGCCACAGGGCAAACCGGCCCCGGCTGCGCGCCGCGATGCCGCGCCGATCAACCCGGAAGGCCGCCGTGCCCCGGTAAACTACGATACCCGCCGTGCCGCGCCTGTACGTGGCGAGGCCGCACTGCAGCACGAGCGCCGTTTTGGCAATAAAAACGCCGCCATGCCGGCCACCGACGCGCCGCAGCCGGAATTCGGCAAGGCCCGCCGCGAAGGCCCGGCCCCGAAAGTACAGCGTGCCAAAAAGCTGGCACTGCGTGCGCCGAAGCAGGAAATCGTCGACCGCTCCGCCCGCCTGCGCGAAACCCGCGTGGATTACAGCAAGATCGAGCCGATCCGCCTGCAAAAAGCGTTGGCCGCCTCCGGTGTGGGCTCGCGCCGTGAAATGGAAGAGTGGATCGAAGCCGGCTTTATCACGGTAAACGGCAAAAAAGCCGCGCTGGGCGACAAGGTTGGCCCGCAAGACCGTGTGACTGCCAAAGGTAACCCGATCAAGCTGAAGTGGGCCGACCGCCTGCCACGCGTAATCATGTACCACAAGCAGGAAGGCGAAATCGTTACCCGTGACGACCCGGAAGGCCGCGTGACTGTGTTCGACCGTCTGCCGCAAGCCAAATCCAGCCGCTGGGTTGCCATCGGCCGCCTGGACGTGAACACCTCTGGCCTGCTGCTGATTACCACCAGCGGCGAGCTGGCCAACCGCATGATGCACCCCAGCTTCGAGTTTGACCGCGAGTACTCGGTACGCGTGCTGGGCGAGCTGACCCGCGAGCAGATGCAGGAAATGACCAAGGGCGTCGAGCTGGAAGACGGCCCGGCGGTGTTCCAGCGCGTGAGCGAAAAAGGTGGCGCGGAAGAGGGCGCCAACCGCTGGTACAACGTGGTGATCCGCGAAGGCCGCAACCGCGAAGTGCGCCGCATGTTCGAACACTTCGGCCTCACCGTGAGCCGCCTGATCCGCGTGCGTTTTGGTAACATTGGCCTGCCCCCGCGCCTGAAGCGTGGCCAGTACTATGAGCTGAACGAGGCGGAAGTAGCAGCCGTAATGAAATGGGCGGGCCTGACGGCAACCGGCCAGGCCAAAACCGGCAAGCGCGACTAGACAATACGCTGATAACGCCTCCGCTTCTGCGGGGGCGTTTTGTTTTTGTAACGAGGTAACCATGAGCAAGGCCTTTACCCGAGAGCAGGACGAAGACGCCGACGACGATCTGCCGGCAGAGCAGCGCCTGCCTGCGTCGACCAAGAACTACATTACCCCCGCCGGCTGGGAGCGCCTGCGCCAAGAGCTGAACCAGCTGGTAAAGCATGAGCGCCCGCACATGACCCAGGTGGTGAACTGGGCGGCCAGCAACGGCGACCGCTCGGAAAACGGTGATTACCTGTACGGCAAACGCCGCCTGCGCGAAATCGACCGTCGTATCCGTTTTCTGACCAAGAGGCTGGAGATCGCCGAAGTGGTGGACCCGGAACGGCGTGAAGCCACCGACCAGGTGTTTTTCTCGGCTACGGTGGATATCCTGCGCGGCAATGGCAGCGAGCAGACGCTGAGCATTGTGGGGGTAGACGAGATCGACCTGGCGCAGGGCCATATCAGCTGGATTTCACCCATCGCCCGCGTGCTGCTGAAAGCGCGGGAAGGCGATACCGTGTATTTTCGCGGGCCGGATGGTGAGGAAGAGATCGAGATTCTGGCAGTGCGCTACCAGCGCATCGGGGAGTAGAGCGCTGTCTATTGTATGCAGTAGTGGGCGTCGTGCAGGGTGGCTGGCGCGGTAGCCAGCGTGTTGGCCGCTCAGCTTTGCGGGCGGGCCATGACCTGGTTTACCTTCAGCCAGCCTTCGGTGGCCTGCTGGCCGGCTTCGCCAAAGGCTTGCAGCAGCAGGCGGGCCTGCTCGCGGTGCAGTGCTTCTTCCAGCTTGCGGCCTTCTTCTGTCAGGCGCAGCTCTTTCACGCGCTTGTCGTGCTCGGCGGTGCCGGCTTCCACCAGATCCATTTCCATCAGCTGGCGTAGCGGAATATTGATGGCCTGTTTGGTCACGCCCAGACAGGCCAGCAGGTCTTTTACCGATAGCCCGGGGTGCAGGGCCACAAAGAACAGAATGCGGTGGTGTACGCGCGCCAGGCCGCGTTTGGCCAGCATTTCGTCCGGCTTGTCGGTAAAGGCCTGATAGGCATGAAAAAACGCCTTCATCGCATCGCGTAACAATGTGTTTGTGGGGGTGGAATTCATGTTGACGTGCTCGTCACAAAGCGTTAATTTGGTCAAACAATTTGACTAAAAACAATACGTGTCTGCCAAGGAGAGTAACATGTTTTCAGAACGCATCGAACGCCTGTCCGGCTCGCTGATCCGCGAGATTCTCGCCGCTGCACAGCGCCCGGAGGTGATTTCGTTTGCCGGTGGCCTGCCTGCGGCAGACTGTTTGCCCAAGCTGGATTTCAGTGGCGTACCGCCGCATCTGGCGCAGTACGGCACCAGCGAAGGCGAGCCGGAATTCCGCGCCGCCATCGTGCAGGAGCTGGCGCGTATCGGCCTGGATATCGATGCCTCGCAGGTTTTGGTGCTGTCCGGTAGCCAGCAGGCGCTAGACCTGGCCGCCAAGCTGTTCATCGATCCGCACACACCGGTGATTACCGAAGGCCCGACCTATTTGGCCGCCCTGCAGGTATTCAAGCTGTTTGGTGCCGACATCACTACCGTACAGCAAGAGCAGGGCCAGCTGCCGCCGGCCAAGCTGGCCGAGGCTATTGCAGCCAGCCAGGCCAAACTGGCTTACCTGATTCCATCGTTCCAGAACCCGTCTGGTGCCTGCTACACCGAAGAAACCCGCCGCGGCCTGGCCGAGGTGATCGATGCGGCCAACATGCCGGTGATCGAGGACGACCCGTACCGTGCGCTGTCTTACGATGGCGAAGCCCCGCGCCCGCTGGTAACACACCTGAAAAAAGCCCCGTGGATCTACTGTGGCTCTTTCTCCAAGACGCTGGCCCCCGGCCTGCGCATTGGCTACATGGTGGCCTCGCCCGAGCTGATGCCTTACCTGCTGAAGCTAAAACAGGCTGCCGATCTGCACACCAACCGCCTGGGCCAGTGGTTCAACACCCAGTGGCTGAACAGCGGTGACTACGTAGGCCACCTGAAAGAACTGCAGCAAAGCTACAAGGTTGGCCGCGACGCCATGCAAAAGGCGCTGGAAACCCACTTTGCCGATCTGGCCGACTGGCTGGTACCGCAAGGCGGCCTGTTCTTCTGGCTCACGCTGAAGCAGCCACGCGACACCCGTCCGCTGCTGAAAGTGGCGCTGGAAGAAAACAACGTGGCCTTCATGCCGGGCGAGGCGTTTTATGCCCAGCCGGAAGAAGGCATCGGCCACCTGCGCCTGAACTTCAGCCATGCCTCGCCAGAGCGCATCGAAGAAGGCATCAAGCGCTTGGCCGGCGTGATTCGCGCCGCACAGTAAGCGCTTGGCAGGGCAAGGTTGGCTGCGGCCAACTCGCCATGCAACAAGGCCGCCAGGCATGCCTGGCGGCCTTGTGTCATCTGGACCTGTGCGGTAGCAATCAGGCGCTGATGGCGTTGTCTTCCAACATCGTGACGCCTGGCAGGCCGGAGCGGAATACCGCTTGCTGCAGCGTCTCGATGGCTTTCTTTCGAAAGAACTGGCGGCGGGTGACGAGCAGTACCCGGCGCTGCGGTGCCGGTGCCTGGAACGGGATCACCGACAGCAAGCCCTCGTCCGCAGGGCTGACCGACGTAGCGGGTAGTACTGTCACGCCCATGCCGCTGGCCACCATGTGACGGATGGTGTTTAGCGAGCTGCCCTGCACGGTGGAAGCCAGGCTGTTAGCCTGATATTGCTTGCTGGCTACCTCACTGCAGGCTTGCAGTACCTGGTCGCGGAAGCAGTTGCCTTGCGAGAGCAGCAGCACGCTTTCCTCGCGCAGGTCGCAGGCCTGGATACGATCGCGCTTTTCCCACGGGTGGCCCTTGGGTGTGGCCACCATAAAGGGCTCGTCGTATAGCGCGTAGGCTTCGGTACCCGGTTCGTCAAACGGGTCGGCCACGATGATGGCGTCTACCTCGCCGCGCTTGAGCATTTCTGCCAGACGCGCGGTGTAGTTTTCTTCCAGGATCAGTGGCATGTCCGGCGCCAGGATGCGCAGTGCCGGGATAAGGCGCGGCAGCAGGTAGGGGCTGATGGTAAAAATCACCCCCAGCTTCAGCGGGCCGGCCAGCTCGTTCTGGTGCTCGCCGGCCAGGCGTTTTACCGTGTCGGCTTCTTCCAGTACGCGTTGCGACTGCTCGATGATGCGCTCGCCGATCTCGGTGACAGACACCTCTTGCCCGCCGCGCTCAAACAGCGTCACGCCCAGCTCGTCTTCCAGCTTCTTGATGGCAATGGACAGCGTGGGCTGGCTGACAAAGCAGCTTTGCGCCGCGCGGCCAAAGTGGCGCTCGCGCGCCACTGCCACGATATAACGCAGTTCGGTGAGGGTCATGATTAGCGCTGGTGTTCCGGCAGCACGATATTGACTTCCAGTACCTCAAAGTCGTCCTGACGTTCTACTTGTACCTTGATATCGTCCAGGTTGACCGAGACATACTTGGAGATGACCTCCATCAGCTCGCGCTGCAGCGCAGGCAGGTAGTCGGGCGCGCTACGGCCATTGCGTTCGTGCGCCAGGATGATTTGCAGGCGTTCGCGGGCAATGGAGGCGGTTTTCTGGCGTTTGCCAAAAATCATATCGATCAGGGACATGGCTTAGCCTCCAAACAGACGCTTGAGGAAGCCGATTTTTTCGGCTTCCAGGAAGCGCATAGGGCGGTCTTCACCCAGGAAACGGGCAACCACGTCGGCGTAGGCTTCGGCCGCATCGCTACCCTTCAGATGGATGGCGGGCGTACCGGAGTTCGATGCCTGCAGAATGGCTTGCGATTCCGGAATCACGCCGATCAGGTTCACGCGCAGGATTTCTTTGACGTCGTCTACCGACAGCATTTCGCCCTTGTCCACACGGCTAGGGGAATAACGGGTAATCAGCAGATGCTCTTTTACCGGCTCGCGGCCTTCGATGGCGCGGCGGGATTTGGACGACAGAATGCCCAGGATGCGGTCGGAGTCGCGCACGGAAGACACTTCCGGGTTGGTCACGACGACGGCTTCGTCGGCAAACAGCAGCGCCAGCAGTGCGCCTTTTTCGATACCGGCAGGCGAGTCGCACACAATGTACTCAAAGCCCATGTCCGCCATGTCTTTCAGTACTTTTTCCACGCCTTCTTCGGTGAGCGAGTCCTTGTCGCGGGTTTGCGAGGCCGGCATCACGTAAAGGTTGTCGCAGTGCTTGTCCTTGATCAGGGTCTGGTTCAGCGTGGCTTCACCGTTGATCACATTGATCAGGTCGTATACCACGCGGCGCTCGCAGCCCATGATCAGGTCCAGGTTACGCAGGCCGACGTCGAAGTCGATCACCGCAGTCTTGTGGCCGCGCAGTGCCAGGCCGGATGCAAAACTGGCACTGGTAGTGGTTTTGCCCACACCACCTTTGCCGGAGGTAACAACAATGATTTTTGCCACGATGGTCTTCCTTGCGTCGTCGTGATTCGTGTTATTCGCCAAGCGCCGTCATGACGAGGCGCTCGTTTTCTAGATAAATCTGGGTCGGCTTGCCCTGAATGCTGTCAGGCAGTGCTTGCTCTATGGTGCGATAGACACCGGCAATGGATACCAGCTCGGCTTCCATGCCCTGCACAAAGATACGGGCCTGGGTGTTGCCCCGTGCACCGGCCAGTGCACGGCCGCGCATAGGGGCGTACACGTGGATGCTGCCATCGGCGATCAGCTCGGCGCCCACGTTCACGGTGGCCAGTACCACCAGATCGCCACCTTTGGCGTAGATCTGCTGGCCGGCGCGTACCGGGCGGTCCACGATCAGGGTGTTTGCTGCCACCGGTGCTGCGGCGGGCGCGGCGACCGGGGCTGGCTGGCTGGCAGGTGGCGCAGCCAGCTCGCTGCGTGGGCTGGCGCTGGCATTGACATAGGCCAGGCCGTACAGGCGGGCCAGCTCGGCCACAGCCATGTCGCGGTGGCGCAGGGCAATGATGCGAATGCCTTTGGCCAGAAACAAGGCGCGGATCTGGTCCAGATCCAGGCTGGCAGGGTTGTCGATGGCGTCCAGGTCCAGCAGAAAAGCTTCGCTTTGCGAGGCATCGATCTGGTTGCCAAAGCGGGCTTCCAGCGCCGCTTCCAGCTGTGCGCAATCACCACTGCGCAGCAGCACCGCCAGCAAGTCCAGGCTGGCAGATTTGATATCAAAAGGGTTGGCCGCAGGGCTCATTGTGTGGCTTCGCTACCGGATAGATTTAATTTATCACCGGAGTGTAAAGCTTTGGCGACGGCCTTTCAACGCATGCATGACATATTCGTTCGCCTTGATGGCAAAAGGCAAAACTGCCTGTGGCGTTTTCTGTTTTGCCCTGGCGTGAAGGTATTTGCGGGCTTGACATGCTTAACGTGTCTGTCATGTTTGGTGGCCATGATGTGTCAAAAGCTGTTGTAAAAAGAGGGCCTTAGTTGCGGTGCTGATGCAAATTTGCTTGACATTGCTGCACTGCAATATAAAATCCGTATTGCTGCAATGCAGCAACGAGACTAAACGACGGTTTTGCTGCTGAGTTCTCACATTCGAAAAGGATCATGTCCATGTTTACCAACGCACAAGAATTTTCCGCTTTCGGTCAGGCACAGTTTGATAAAGCCGTTCGCCTGTCTTCCATTTTCCTGTCCAGCGCCGAGCGCCTGACCAACCTGCAGCTGGAAATCTCCCGCAAGCTGCTGGCTGCCAACGCTGAAACCCTGAAGCAGCTGACCGCCATCAAGGACCCGAAAGCGTTTGCCGAATTCCAGGCCGGTCTGGCCCAGCCTAGCCTGGACAAGGCACTGACCACCGCTCGCGAAGTGTACGACGCGACCCTGGTAACCCAGACCGAGCTGACTTCCTTTGTGGAAGAACAAGTGGCTGAAACCAACAAGCAAGTACTGGATGTGCTGGACCGCTTTGCCAAAAACGCACCGGCTGGTTCCGAGCCTGCAGTACAAGCACTGAAAAACCTGGTGACCTCCAGCAGCGCTGCGTTTGAAAATGCTTCCAAAACCGCTAAAAAAGTAGGCTCCGAGTTTGCTGAAGCCAGCGTTGAAGCTGCCGAAACGTCGGCCAAGGCTGCTACCGCTGCTGTTAGCCGCGCTCGCAAGACCCCTGCTACGCCAGCAGCCTGATCGCTCGCTAGTACATGAAAAGCCCGCTTCGGCGGGCTTTTTCTATTTCAGGTGTGCTCTGTGGGCAGCAGGCTATCAAACAGCTTTCTGGCGGGTTGACCCAGCTCCAGCGCCAATGCCAGTAGTGTGGCTAGCGTCAGGGCGTAATGGGTTTGCTGTTGCGGTGGCTGGCGAAAACTGTCCAGCACGCTTTCTACATCCTGTGGCTGCTGATCGATGCCATGCTGCGCGAGATAATGCCGGCACAAGGCTGCCAGCTTGTCGGCCAGCTGTTGCTGCTGGCGAACCAGGCTCAGCCAGTCTATCTGTACCGCAGCGCCCTGCATTTGGCTGGCATGCTGTGCCAGCGCCGGGCCGGCCAGGTAAAACAGGCTATCAAACACACGTTTGCACAAGCCTGCAGCGCCCAGTGGCCCGCAGTACAGCCACGGCTGCCCGGAACCTGCCAGCATTTGCAGCAAAGTCTGACACTGCTGGTACTCGGTGGGCTCTCCCGCTACCAGTAGTGCGGCAGGGGTGTGTGGTAAAGGTTGCCAGAGCAGGCACAGCTCAATATGGCCACCAGGGTAGCTGGCGCCCAGTGGCAGGGGCCCGCAATGTAGCGTGATGTCTTGCCAGATGATGAGGTCATGGCCTTGGGGCGTGCACAGTGCGGCTTGCTCGGCTGGCAAGCGGTGCAGCAGGGTATCGCGGTCATGACTGGGTGCAAGCATGGTAGCGGCTAGCTAAGTTTCCATTCGAATGTTTGCAGCCGCTTGATAAACCAACTCAGGGCCTGACCGGGCTGGCTTTCTTTCCAGGCATAGTGCAGCTGGACCGGAGCGCGCTTTTCTTCTACTTCCTTGATTACCAGCCGGCCGGCAGCTACATCGTCATGGATGCGGCAAAGTGGTAGGAAACCTACTCCAAGGCCGGCGCGTTGAACAGCGATTTTGTCTTCTACTGTGGCAACGGTCAGACGGCTTTGACCTTCTTGTATCGAAACACTACGTGGAGGCAAACTGCGTGACGTATCTGCCGCCACAGCGACGCGGTAACGGCGTATCAAATGCTGTGGAATGGGCTCGTCTGCCGTAGCCAGGGGGTGGTCAGGTGCCACGCAGAACACGAACTTGGTCTTGCCCATGCTGCGAGTCTGGAACACACCGCCCTGGCTGTTTTCGGTGGCGCCAATGGCCAGATCTGCCCGGCCGTCTACCAGCGCATCCCAGGTCCCGCCAAATACTTCGCGTGTAATGCGCAGCTCGGTATCTGCCCCTAGTTGGTTGAACTCTTCCAGCAATAGCAGCACATCGTCAAAGAACAGCAGATCGGACATGGCAATGCGCAGCTCGCCCTCCCAGCCTGTGGCATGAGTTTTGACACGGCTCTCTATCATGGCGGCCGAATCCAGCAAGGAGCGGCCTTCTTTCAGCAGCAGCTCGCCGGTGGAGGTCAGCCTGGCTTTGTGGCCGCTGCGGTCAAACAGCTGCACGTTCAGGTCTTGCTCCAGCTTTTGCACACTGTAGGTGATGGCAGAAGGGACGCGGTACAGCTCTTCTGCGGCGGCGGCAAAGCTGCCACGCCGGTCGATGGCATCCAGCACCATCAGGGCATCAAGGGATAGTTTCATCTTCAGAATATCTGAAAAAAAGTGTCAGAAAGTTACGCTATATCCATCACTGGCACAGCAATATACTGCCATTGACAGTTTGCTGCAGTACAAAGCGTTGGTTTGTCAGCCATTTTTGATATTGGCACGGCCACTTTGCTATTGCCGGATTTTCTGAATTAGCGTGCTGTTTGCCAGCTAGCCTGATGGCACAGCCATGCTATGACTTCGTTCTATTTATATAGGTGAAATGCGATGACTACCAAACTTGCCGTTGTTTATCACAGTGGTTATGGCCACACCGCCAAGGTGGCAGAGCACGTGGCAGAGGGCGCTCGTGCTCATGCCGAGGTGGTGCTGCTCAATGCTGACGAAGCGACTGCACGTATTGAAGAGCTGGCCGCATACGATGCCATCGTATTTGGTGCACCCACCTATATGGGTAGTGTGTCCGCACAGTTCAAAGCTTTCATGGATGCCAGTGCCAAGGTCTGGTATAGCCAGGGCTGGAAAGACAAGATCGCCGGTGGTTTCACTGTGTCCAATAGCCCTAGCGGCGACAAGCTGAACACCCTGCAGCAGCTGTCGGTGTTTGCAGCCCAGCACAGCATGATCTGGGTCGGTACCGGCCTGATGCCCGGCGGCACCATTGGCAGCGACATCAACCGCTACGGCAGCTCGCTGGGCCTGATGACCCGTACTGACAACGCGCCAGCCGAGGTCACGCCCGATGCCGCCGACCTGGAAACCGCCCGACTGTTTGGCGCCCGCCTGGCAGCAAAAGCCGCGCAGTTCAAACGCGGCGCCTGATGCGGCCAACCGTATTGCAGGCAACAAAAAAGCCGGGGTAACCCGGCTTTTTTGCGTGCGGCGGCAGGCTTAACCTTGCTTGGCGCGCTCGATACCTTCGTTCAGCTCGCGGGTCGCGTCTTCCAGTGTGCCCCAGCCGTTGATCTTGACCCATTTGCCTTTTTCCAGGTCTTTGTAGTGCTCGAAGAAGTGCACCATCTGGTCGCGCAGCAGCTGTGGCAGGTCTTCCAGTTTCTGGATGTCCTTGTACATCGGGCACAGTTTTTCTACCGGCACGGCGATCAGCTTGGCATCCACGCCGCCGTCGTCTTCCATCTTGATCAGGCCCAGGGCGCGGACGCGGATCAGCACGCCAGGAGGCAGCGGGAACGGGGTAACGACCAGCACGTCTACTGGGTCGCCGTCACCGGCGATGGTTTGCGGTACAAAACCGTAGTTGGCCGGGTAGAACATGGAAGTGCCCATGAAACGGTCTACACACAGGGCGCCGGTTTCTTTGTCGAATTCGTATTTGATCGGGGCGCTGTTGGCGGAGATCTCGATCACAACGTTGATGTCGTTAGGCATGTCCTTGCCCGGGCTGATCAGGTCGATATTCATACGCGGTGTCCTTGTTAGGGTAGGGTAGAGTGAAACAAACCACGGGATTATAACAGCAGCACCGGCAAGGTATAATCGCCACTATTGATGACTGCCATAAGCCAGCATGATGCTAGACAAACTGATTACAGAATTCGACCGCGGCCTGCGCACCCTGTTTGCGCCGGCAGTCAGCAGCCGCCCCCGCCCGGACCACGCGCTAGTCGAGGCCGAGCTCACGGCAGCGGAAAAACAACATGCCATCGGCCTGATGCGGGTGAACCACTGCGGCGAGGTATGTGCCCAGGCCTTGTATCAGGGCCAGGCGCTCACCGCGCGTAACCCTGCTGCGCGCGAGGCACTGCGCCACGCCGCTTTCGAAGAGGTAGAGCATCTGGCCTGGACCGAGCAGCGCATCCGCGAGCTGGGCGGCCGCCCCAGCCTGCTGGGCCCGGTGTGGTACACCGGCTCGCTGGCCATTGGCGTCACGGCCGGCCTGCTGGGCGACAAGTGGAACCTGGGCTTTCTGGAAGAAACTGAAAAGCAGGTTGGCGCCCACCTGGATAGCCACCTGCAGCAGCTGCCGGATCAGGACGCCAGAAGCCGCGCCATCGTGGCGCAAATGCGCGACGACGAGCTGAAGCACGCCGACATGGCGCATGATTTTGGCGCCGCGCCACTACCACTGCCGGTGAAAGGGCTGATGAAGCTCACCGCCAAGGTGATGACTGCTACGAGCTACCGCGTGTAAGCCACCCCTCCCAATAAAAAAGCCCGCGCAAGCGGGCTTTTACTGATGCTGCGCCATGCGGCCAACCCCAAGGTTGGCCGCCGCCGCTTAGAAAAACACGAAAGTCAGCAGCACAAAGGTAGGAATCAGGAACAGGCAGGCCCAGCCGATGTAGGCAAAGAAGCTGGGCATGGCCACGCCGCGTTCTTCCACGATAGCTTTCACCATGAAGTTCGGCGCGTTACCGATATAGCTGTTGGCACCCATGAACACGGCACCCATGGAGATGGCCATCAGCGTGGTGGCACCATCGTGCATCAGGTGGGTGGCATCGCCACCGGCCAGGTTGAAGAACACCAGATAAGTCGGGGCGTTATCCAGGAAGCTGGACAGCGCGCCGGTCAGCCAGAAATACGCAGCGTTTACCGGCACACCGTCTGGCGTGCTGACCATGCTGACCAGCTCGGCAAAGGCGCCGGCCTTGCCGGCTTTCAGCATGGCCAGTACCGGAATCATGGTGATGAAAATGGCGGCAAACAGCTTGGCTACCTCCAGCATCGGGCCCCAGTTAAAGGCGTTCGCCTGACGGCAGCGGCCCGGGGTGAGCTTGAGCGACAGCAGGGTTACGCCCAGCAGCAGGATATCGCGCACCACGTTTTGCAGCTCGATATCCAGGCCGGCAATCTGCCAGCTGATGCCCGGCTTCCAGATGCCGGACAGCAGGACGGCCACCACAATGCCGCCCAGCAGCGCAAAGTTCACTTTGCCTTCAATGCTTACGCGCGAGTCCGGCGTCGGGTCCGGCAGCGGCGGCAGGTCCTCTTCCTTGTGGTAGTAGTGGCGATCCAGCAGGTAGAACACCACCAGCAGGATAGCGCTGGCCAGCGCCATCGGCGCCAGCATGTGCACCATGGTCCAGCCAAAGCCCACGCCCTTCAGGAAGCCCAGAAACAGCGGCGGGTCGCCCAGTGGTGTGAGCGAGCCGCCGATATTGGCCACCAGAAAGATGAAGAACACAAACACGTGTGTTTTGTAGCGGCGGTTGTCGTTGGCGCGCAGCAGCGGGCGAATCAGCAACATGGCCGCACCGGTGGTGCCGGTAAAGCTGGCCAGCACGGTACCCACGCCCAGAAAGCCCGTATTCAGCAGCGGCGAGCCGTGCAGGTTACCGCGCAGGTAAATACCGCCGGCCACGGTAAACAGCGACACCAGCAGAATGATGAACGGCACGTATTCCAGCACCAGCGTGTGCGCCATTTCGTAGGCGGTAGCGCCCAGGCCGTGGCTGGCGGCAAACGGTACGATGAACAGCAGCGACCACACGGCAGCGATCTTGCCGAAATGGTGGTGCCAGAGGTTGGCCGCTAACAGCGGCAGCAGGGCAATGGACAGCAGCATGCCGGCAAACGGCAGTGCCCAGGCAATAGCCAGTTCGCCGCCGTTGATGCTGGCCTGCGCAAACGCAGGTAACAGCAGCAGGGCGCCGGCCAGCAGGTGCGGCAGACGGGAGAGGTTCATGGTGAATCCTGTGTTGTCGGTAACGCAGCCCGTTCCGGCGCCGGATGCGTCGTCCTTTATGGTTTGCTCTGTCAGGGGGAAACCGGAAGCGCGGCAGTTTACCAGCATCTGCCGCTGGCGGGGCTATCAGGGCTTTCCCCTTGCTGTTGCAGAATGTAAACAGCTGATATGCCAAGCAAAACGGCACCGCATGTTAAGGCGGTGCCGTGTGCCGGTGGTGGGGGATTTAGCCGGGTAGTGTGCTGTGACAACGCGCCAGTAGCGCGGCCCAGCCTGGCTCGGCGGCACTGCCGTCTTTCAGCGCCACGCCGCTACCCTGCTGCAGCGCGGCGCGTATCAGCCAGGCCAGCTTGAATGCCGCCAGCCGGTAGGGCAGGCCGGCCGGGCGCACATTAGAGATGCAGTTGCGTTCCGAGTCCATGCGGCCAACCTTTGGCGCGCTGGTCAGGTACACGCCCAGGCTGTCTGGCGAGCTCAAACCCGGGCGCTCGCCCAGCAGCATCACCACCAGCCGCGCCTGCAGGCACTCGCCGGCTTCATCAGCCAGCGCCACGCGGGCCTGGTTGGCGATGACGACCGGGCCAATGTGCAGGCCCGCCTCGGCCAGATACGGCAGGGTGGCGGCCAGCAGGGGGGCGGCGTGGCTGGCGGTGGCCAGCGACGACAGCCCGTCGCCCACCACAAACAGCACGTCGCAGCCATCCGCAGCCTGTGCCAGCAGCTGTGCGCGGCTATCGGGGTGCAGCCTGCGGCCCAGGTCGGGGCGCTGCAGGTACTGCGCACGGTTGGCCGACGCCGACTGCACCTGCAGCACGCGATGGCCAGCCTGCGTGAGCGTGGTAGCCAGCGCGGCGCTGTCCAGCGGCGTGTGTACCGCGTCGCGCGCCTGGGCGTGGGCCAGCGCAAAGCGCAGCGTTTCGCGGGTAGGCAGGCTGGCACCGGCACGGCCCAGCGCGATGCGCGCTACCGTGTGCTGGCCCAGCGCCTGCCAGCTGTCTTCGGTAATGGTTTCAGGGTTGGCCGCGGCGCCGGGGAAGGGAATCACGCTCATGCTACGGTCTCCATCAGGCCCAGGAGTGGCGGCTGCTGGCCGTGTGCCTGCAGGCGGCCAGCGCGTGTAATGGCCATGGTTTCCAGCCAGTCTTCGAATTCCGGTGCGCGTTTCAGGCCCAGCAGCTCGCGCAGGTATAGCGCGTCGTGAAAGGACGTGCTCTGGTAGCCCAGCATGATGTCGTCGGCGCCGGGTACGCCGATGATGAAATGGATGCCTGCAGTACCCAGCAGGGTGAGCAGGGTGTCCATATCGTCCTGGTCGGCTTCGGCGTGGTTGGTGTAGCAGATGTCACAGCCCATGGGCAGGCCCAGCAGCTTGCCGCAGAAATGGTCTTCCAGCCCGGCGCGGATGATCTGCTTGCCGTCGTACAGGTATTCCGGGCCGATAAAGCCCACCACGGTATTCACCAGCAGCGGGTTGAAATGCCGCGCCACGGCGTAGGCGCGGGCTTCACAGGTTTGCTGGTCGGCGCCCCAGTGTGCACCGGCGGAGAGCGCGCTGCCCTGGCCGGTTTCGAAGTACATCACGTTGTTGCCCACCGTGCCGCGCTGCAGGCTGCGCGCGGCGTCGTGCGCCTCTTGCAGCACGGCCAGGTTGATGCCAAAGCCGCTGTTGGCCCGCTCGGTACCCGCTACCGACTGGAACACCAGGTCCACCGGCGCACCGCGGCCTATCAGTTCCAGGGTAGTGGTCACGTGGGTCAGCACACAGCTTTGCGTGGGGATGGCGTAACGCAGGCGCACCTCGTCCATCATCGCCAGCATGGTGTGGATGGCCTCCGGGCTGTCGGTGGCCGGGTTGATGCCGATTACCGCGTCGCCGGCGCCGTACAGCAGGCCGTCCAGCATGGCGGCGGCAATGCCGCGCGCGTCGTCGGTGGGGTGGTTGGGCTGCAGGCGCACGCCCATGTGGCCAGGCAGGCCCTGGGTATTGCGAAAAGCGGTGACCACGCGGCATTTGCGCGCCACCAGGATCAGGTCCTGGTTGCGCATCAGCTTGCTGACGGCGGCGGCCATTTCCGGCGTGACGCCAGGGGCCAGTGCGGCCAAGGTCGCAGGGTTGGCCGCATCGGACAGCAGCCAGTCGCGAAAGCCGCCCACGGTCAGGTGCGCCACGGCAGCAAAGGCGGCGGCATCGTGGCTATCGATAATCAGCCGCGTGATCTCGTCGTCTTCGTACGGGATGATGGGGTGCTGCAGAAAGTCGCGCAGCGGCACGTCGGCCAGGCAGTAGCGTGCCGCTACGCGCTCTTCGGCACTGGCGGCGGCTACGCCGGCCAGCAGGTCGCCGGAGCGCAGCGGCGAGGCGCGGGCCAGCAGGGTTTTGAGGTCGGCAAAGTGGTAACGGCGCGGGCCGATGGTGATGTGGTACATGGTGCTTCAGGGCCGGCGCAGCCGGCCCTGCCTCGACGGAGTATCAGGATGCTTCGGTGGCCAGCACGGGTTTCACTGCGGGTTCGCTGGCCTCGCCGTGCAGCAGCGCGTCGTGCGCGGCAGCGGCACGCTGGCGGTGGGTCGCCAGGTAGTAGGCAAAGCCGGCCGCCATAATGGCCAGGAACAGGCCGGTCAGCATGGTGTTGTAGTACCCCATGGCCACCAGGCAGACCAGCGCGCAGCCCAGGGCAATGGCCGGCAGCAGCGGGAACAGCGGCGCGGCGTAGGGGCGCGCCAGGGCTGGCTCGCTGCGGCGCAGCTTGAACAGCGACAGCATGGACACGATGTACATCACGATGGCGCCGAATACCGATAGCGTCACGATGTTGGCGGTCAGCGGTAGGCCGCCAATCTGGATAAAGCTATCGCTGAAGATGGCCGCGATACCGATCACACCGCCGGCCAGAATGGCACGATGCGGGGTCTTGAAGCGCGGGTGTACCACCGCCAGCGCGGGGGGCAGGTAGCCGGCACGGGCCAGCGCAAAGATCTGGCGCGAGTAACCCATGATGATGCCGTGGAAGCTGGCGATCAGGCCGAACACACCCAGCCATACCAGCATGTGCAGCCAGCCGCTGTCACCGCCCACAATCACCTTCATGGCCTGCGGCAGCGGGTCGTTGATATTGGACAACGTGCGCCAGTCGCCCACGCCACCGGCCATCACCATCACGCCCAGCGCCAGCGCGACCAGTGTGAGGATGCCGGCAATGTAGGCGCGCGGAATGGTGCGCACCGGGTCGCGTGCTTCTTCGGCGGCCATAGCGGCGCCTTCGATGGCCAGAAAGAACCAGATGGCAAACGGAATCGCCGCAAAGATGCCGCCAATGGCCGCCAGGCTGAAACCGTCGCTGCCGGCCCAGCCGTGGGCGGTAAAGTTGGCCCAGCTAAAGCCTGGCGCTACCAAACCCATGAACACCAGCAGCTCGAAAATGGCCAGCAGCGTGACGCACAGCTCGAAGGTAGCGGCAATGCTCACCCCCACGATGTTCAGCGTCATGAAGACCAGATAGGCACCGCAGGCAATCCACTTGGCGTCCAGCGCCGGGAACTGCACGTTCAGGTAAGCGCCAATCGCCAGCGCGATGGCCGGCGGGGCAAAGACGAATTCGCACAGCGTGGCAAAACCGGCTACAAAGCCACCCACCGGGCCAAAGGCGCGACGGGCGTAGGCAAACGGCCCGCCAGCATGCGGGATGGCGGTGGTGAGTTCGGTAAAGCTGAAAATGAAAGCGGTGTACATCAGCGCCACAAATAGCGTGGTGGCCAGAAAGCCCAGCGTGCCCGCCTGTGCCCAGCCGTAACTCCAGCCAAAGTATTCGCCCGAGATCACCAGCCCGACGGCGATGCCCCAGAGCTGCCAGCCGCCCAGCTTGCGTGCCAGGCCATGGTTGCTTGTGCTCATTGTTGTTGCTCCATGCTTGTTTGCTCCCTGCCCGCAGCACCCGCTGTCAGGCCTTCAACGCCATGGTAGGAAGTGCGTTGCGGGGGCCGGTATCGCAAAACGGAAATTGCACTGGCCATGTTTGCCGGCACTTAGCCGCTTTTGCTGCATGGCAGCAAAAGACGTGCCGACAGCTTGCCCAGCGGCAGTGCGGCTGGCGGCTGGCATGGCTCCGTGCTGCACCGTGCTGGCGCATGCGGGGGCAGGGGGGTGCACAGACATGGCGAATTTGCCGGTTTTGGATAGCCAACGTCATGCCGCCGGGCTGGTGTGAATATTGCTGCGGACAAGTGTGGTTTTTGATAAACGGAGGATGCCATGCAAGCACTGACCGGCATGGCCAGCATGCAGCTGACCACCCGCATGGCCGAAGACGCGGCCGATCACGCTGCCTTTATCACCGGCTGGCAGCAGGACTACGCCCAGCTGTCCTGCGGGCGTTACCAAGGGCGGCTGGACGAGCTGTGCCTGCCGCGCCTGCAGCTGTTTCGCGAGTTTTCATCCTGCGAAACCTGGCAGCACTGCCAGCCGTGGCCAGATGCCATATGGTTCGGCATCCCGCGCCCTGGCAGTAGCGGCCAGCTGCGCTACTGTGGCCGCAGCGTGCCGGAAAACACGGTGCTGTTGTCGCCTGGCGGCAGCGATTTCACATTGCGCACCCCGCCGGGTTTCCTGATCTACGGCATGGTGCTGCCGCTAGCTTTGCTGGACTTGCACGCGCAGCTGATTACCGGCCTCCATGCCCCGGCAGTCTGGCGCCAAAGCGGCACGCTTACCCTGCCGGTAACGGCCTACACCCGCTTGTGCTACGCGCTGGACAGCATTCTGGCGAGCCCGGCCGACAGTGCTGCGCCGTCGCGGCTGGCGCTGGCCAGTATCACCGCGCTGGTACAGGCGCTAGTACAGGGGCAGGGTGGGGGCCATGTTGGCCGCAGTGTGATCCAGCAGCGCCATCTGGACTGGGTGAATACCGCCAGCGCACTGGCGGCCAGCCCGGCCGACACGCTGCCTACCGTCGAGATGCTGTGCGAGCAGCTGCATGTAACCCGCCGCACCCTGCAAAACGGTTTTCAGGAGGTCGTAGCCACCAGCCCGCTGCAGTGGCTGCGCGCGCTGCGTCTTAATCACATCCGCCAGGCATTACGCCACCACCCGCTGGACGATACCCCCATCAACGATCTGGCTGCCGCCTGGGGCTTTGCCAGCCCCAGCCACTTCAGCTACGACTATCGCCGCCTGTTTGGCGAAACGCCCAGCCAGACGCGCCAGCGTGCTGCCGGCCTGGCCTCCAGCTAGGCACGCCCTGCGCCTGGCAAGGTGGCCCGCCGGTTTCTTGCCTGCTTCTCGCCGGTTTAGGCATGCATGCCCCCTGGCCATCAGCATCCCGGCGGGCAGGGCTGGCCGCATGCCTGTTACGGGTGCGACCAACTGCCTGGCTCTGTTTGACATCGTACGTTCTGCTGCCTTCTGCTTGAAAAGCTGTATGGCATGGGCCTTGATTGGTAGATAATATTTGCTTTGTCATTCGACAGTTAACGCTAAAAAAACAAGGCCGTTTTTCCTGCGAGCTTTTATTGCTTTTTTATTGATTGCAAGCGATGTCGGTCTCCGTGCGCAAAGGGTGTGGGGTAGAGGATGCTAACGAAGGAATCTGGACGCCTGCTACACAAGCGGGCTGGCCAAGCTCGGTACAGTGTGGAGGCGGTCTTGCTATGGCCTGTCGTCGTGGCGACGTTCGCCGCCCCAGCCTGGGCGCTGGATGTGCCTGTGGTACCCCTGGTGACGAACGCATCGACTCAGACGCCGTTAAACCTGCTGGTACTGGGTAAAGACCACAAGCTGTTCTACGAAGCCTACGACGATGCGTCCGATCTGGACGGTGACGGCCTGGTAGATACACGCTACAAGCCCGCTAGCATTGACTATTACGGCTATTTCGACAGTAAGAAGTGCTATGTCTACAGCAGTGGCCGTTTCGATCCTGTGCAGACGACATCCAATAAGCAGTGCAATAGCGGCAGCAATACCGAGCAATGGTCCGGCGACTTTCTGAATTACCTGACCACCGCGCGTATCGATGCCCTGCGGCGCGTGCTATACGGTGGCAGCCGCTATCTGGATGAGGCTGTATCCGGCAACCTGAGCAGCGGCCGTGTTGTGCTGCAGCGGGCCTACATTCCACAAGATGCCCACGCCTGGGGCAAGCAATACACCAGTATCGCGGTGGACGGGTACGATCTTAGCCGTTACGCGCCTACCGCCTGGCAGCCCGCTAGTGGCGAGCGCACCTTGTTTGCCAACGTCACCATTGGTACCGAGACGGATGCCCCCCTGCTGCGCGTGGTCAAAGTGCCTTCCTCTGTGAGTATATGGAACTGGCTAAGCAAGGAGCGACCGGTAGCCGGTAACAGTTACAACGCGGGCAATGGTGATGTGTCGATCAGCCCTAGCAATTTGAACGTACGGGTCAGGGTGTGTGACGCCAGCTTTCCCGAAGACAACTGCAAGAAATACAGCGATGGCAGCCTGCGCCCATCCGGCCTGCTACAGAAGTACGGCGACAGTAACCGCATGCGCTTTGGCCTGCTGAGCGGTAGCTTTGACCGGCCGCTGGATGGCGGCGTGCTGCGCAAGAATATCGGCGATATCAGCGACGAAATCAGCACCACCAGTGGCCAGTTCCTGAGCGACAGCAACGGCATCATCAGCACGCTGAACAAGCTGCGGGTCGTGGGTTTCAAAAACTCCGACTGGACCTACGGCTGCGGTTGGGAGTTGTCCAACGACCTGGGCAATATCGGCAACTGCCGTAACTGGGGTAACCCGCTGGCCGAGATGATGTACGAGGCGCTGCGCTACTACGCCGGCCTGGGCAAAACGTCGGCGTTCAGTAGCGCTACCTCGGTAGATAGTGGCATGGGGCTGCCTGTGGATGTGAACTGGCAAAACCCCTACGGCCTGGATGGCAGTAACAAACCGCGTAATTACTGGTGTGCCAAACCCAATATCACCCTGATCAGCGACGCCTATACCTCTTACGATACCGGGCTGCCCGGCTCGCCGTTTGATGAAGAGGGGCGGGCCAGTCTGGGTTCTTTCAGCATGCTCAGTGCAGGCAATACCCTGTGGAACTGGGAGTTTGCCGACGGCAGTACCCGCAGCCGTAACATCGCCATTGGCGAGCTATCCACGACCAAAACTAACGACCTGGCACCGACACTCAAAGCGGCCAGCTCCTTTGCCACCATCCGCGGGCAAACACCGGGCGAGCCTACCCGTCAGGGGGGCTTTGGCACATCATTGCTGGCTTACTATGCCCGCAGTAATACCCTGGTTAACCCTGCCAGCAGTAACAAGCCCAGTGACATCAGCCTGCTACCCAAGATCAATACCTACGCTGTGTCCTTGTCTTCGCCGTCGTTGAAAGTGAGTATCCCGCTGGCGGGTAAGCAGGTCACCATTCAGCCCTTTGCCAAGTCGGTGGGGGGCTCGGGGGTTCCCAAGAATGGCTATTACCCTACCGACCAGATTGTGGACTACTACGTGACCCAGGTGGCCAATACGGCACCATCCAACTACGACGCCAGCGTCAATGGTGGCCGGCCTTACTACAAGTTTTCCATCAATTATGAAGACGTGGAGCAAGGCGCCGACCACGATATGGACGCCATCGCCGAGTACACCATTGCGGTGACCAGTGCTGGCAAGGTCAGTGTGGCGGTGGATTCCACCTATGCTGCAGGTGGCATCGACCAGCATATGGGCTACATCATTACCGGGGTGAAACCGGTAAAGAACGGCCGTAGTGATGGTTTGTACCTGGTGGTGAAAGACGTCGGTGGCGGGGCGGTCAACTACGCGCTGGACTATCGTGATACCGGCAATAACAGCTGCAAGGCAACGGCCAATGATTTGCCGTTGAAGTGCACGCTGGAATTTGAGGTGGATACCAGTGCGTCGGCGGTTACCAAACTGAACGACCCGCTGTGGTATGCGGCCAAGTACGGCGGCTATGCAGACAGTACGCTGGCGAACAGCCCGTCTGCTTTCAACCAGATCTGGGATAACGATGGTGACGGCGTGCCGGATAACTACTTTCTGGTGGTGAACCCGCTCCGGCTGGAGACGCAGCTGGCCGCCGCATTCGACAGCATCGCCCGGCGTGCCGGCTCGCTCACCTCCGGCAGTGCCACCTCGCTCAAGGTGATGGCCGATTCGCTGTATTTCGAAACCACCTTCGATTCGGCCAACTGGACCGGCGAGCTGTCGGCCTACAAGGTGAACCTCAGCAGTGGCGTGGTCGATACCGGTACCACCTCTACCTTGCAATGGTCTGCTGGCGGCAAGCTCACGTCAGAGAAAGTGGCCGGTGCCGACCGCAAGATCATCGCCGGTAGCAATAGTGGCGGCATACCGTTCCGTGCGGCCAACCTGCAGACTGCCGGGGTGCTATCCAGCTTGCGCGAAACCAGCGAAAGCAATGATACCAACGCCCAGAAACGTGTGGATTACCTGCGCGGCAGCAGCAGCAACGAAGGTTCCGGCAGCGGCCAGTACCGTGCCCGCACCCAGACCAAGCTGGGCGACCTGTTGCGCTCGGCCCCCCTGTATGTCGGCGCGCCTTACTACCAGGTAGAGCAGAGCAGCGACTACGACACCTTCCGCAGCAATAACCTCACTCGTACCCCCATGGTGTACGTTGGCGGCAACGACGGTATGTTGCACGGCTTCAAGGCTGCCACCGGCGAGGAGGCTTTCAGCTTTATCCCCAAAGTGTTCCTGAAAACCGGCGAGCGCTCCAAACTGGTGGATGTGGTACGGCAAGGCTATGCCGCTACCCACCAGAACTTTGTCAACGGCCAGCAGACCCGTGCCGAAGCGAAAGTCGGCACCCAGTGGCGCACCCTGCTAGCCGGGGCGCTGGGCGAGGGCGGGCGCGAGCTCTACTTGCTGGACATTACCCAGCCGGCCAGCGTGTCGGAAAGCAATGCGGCCAACCTGGTGAAATGGGAGTTCAACAACAGTGACGATAGCGACCTGGGCCTGACCTTTGGCCGCCCCTATATCGCCAAACTGAATGACGGCAACTGGTACGTGCTGGCCCCCAATGGCTATTACGACAAAAGCAGTTTCCCCGCCGCGGATAGCGCCGCCACGCGCAAGTCCGGGCTGTTCATCCTGCCGGTTAACAAAAGCGGGGCATGGGTCAACCAGCCGGGTAACGCCAGCGGCAGTAGCTACTTCAAACTGATGACATCGGTGGTAGGCGAAAATGGCCTGTCCGAGCTGCGCCCGGTAGACCTGAACAAGGATGGCAAGGTCGATATGGTGTATGCCGGTGACCTGCGTGGCAACGTGTGGAAGTTCGACCTCAGCAGTGCCACGCCTGCGCAGTGGCGCGTGGCAAGCCAGCCGCTGTTTACCGCGACCGGGCCGGATGGATACATCCAGCCCATCGTGGTGGCGCCTGCCGTGGCGTACAACACCGAGCGTAGAGTGGATAACCCCAGCGTGAGCCAGCCTGGGCTGATGGTGTATGTCGGCACGGGCAAATTCATCGAACAGTGCGACAAAAGTGCCGGCGAATGCGGCAAGAACGACCTGGTACGCAAACGCGAGTCGGCCACCAATAGCGTGTACGGCCTCTGGGATTACGGCGGTAGCGTGTGTGGCCGTCACGAGCTGCGGGCGCAGACCATTGGCCAGTACACGGCCACCGGCGGCACGGTGTACCGCACGCTTACCCGGCATGCCGTGGTGTTTCCACCCAGCCATATCATCGCCACGTCTTGCAGCAACAACGGCAGCCCGCGCACTTTTGTCACGGACAAGCTGCTGGGCGGCACCCAGTACCCGTTTACCGCTACGCCCCCCTCATCTGACTACCGGCTGGGCTGGTACCAAGACCTGCCGGTCAGCGGAGAGCGCGTGATTACCGACCTGACCCAGACTGCCAAACAGCTGCAATACCTGACCTATGTCCCTGATGTTTCGGTGAATGGCTGCGCCACCCAGGCGGCAGAGGGCTACCTGATGGCGGTAAATACGCAGACTGGCGGCGCGTTCAGTGACACATCCATTGTGATTACCGACCAGGTGGATGACGCGAACAAGAGCAAACTGGCGTATACCGCCGGGGTGAAAGTCAACGCTGCCTTCGGTTACAACCTGTTTGATGCCCCGAAAGGCAGCAGCTTTTACAGCATGCAGGACAAGCCCTACCAGCCATTTCTGGTGGGTAAAAACTACGAAGGCTGTGCCAACAACGTCAAGACCAGTGCCGGGCAGACCGTACGGCTAAACGCTGGTGCCAGCTGCAGCCGCACGGTACAGCGCGTGAGCTGGCGCGAGGTGATGGAGGACTAATCGCCCACCCTGCGTACCAGCAGGGCGGGTAGCTACGGTGATGGCGTGGGGCTTACCACAGGTGGCCGGGCACATAGGTTACGCCGGCCACCAGTGGGCGGGCCGTGCGTACCACGCCGGCTTTGCTGATATGCGGCCAACCTTCTGCATCCAGGCCGTCCTGGCAGACTTGAGTATGCAGCTGGCCGCCGGGGTGTTCGATGGTGACCTGCCGGGGGTTCGCCGGGTCGAGTTGTGCCAGGCGGTGCGCCAGCGTGCCTGGGATATGGCAGGCAGCAGCCACGCACAGCGCGCCGGTGACGGCGTGGGCAGCGTGGCAGTTCCACGGCACAAAGTAGCGCGAGCAGATCTGCCCACCTGCGGCAGGTGGTGCCAGCAGGACCACTTTGGGTAGCACCTGGCCTGTGACATCGCCCATGCCCATACGTAGCGCGGCCTGGCGTCGCAGTGTTTCTATGCGGGCCAGTAGCGCACTGTCCGCATCCAGCTCGGCCTTGCTCTCGTAGCCGCTTTTGCCCAGCGCGGCGGCGGCAATGAATACGATAGGGCTGGAAAAATCCACGCAAGACACCTCTATCCCGTCTATCACGTCAATGGCCTGGCCGGTGGGCATCAGCTTGCCGGTTTTGGCGCCGGCGGCATCCATGAAATTCAGCAGGATGGGCGCGCCACTGCCGGGCACGCCGTCGATGTGTACATCGCCTTCGTAGTTCACCTTGCCCCCCGGCGTTTGCACGACAGCTTCCACCACCTTGCCGGTGTTCTGGTTGTAGATGCGTACCGATGTGTGCGGTTTGTCGGCGGCGACCAGGCCATGCTCCAGCGCAAACGGCGCGACCCCGGCCAGCATATTGCCGCAGTTGGGCGAGGTGTCTACCGAGGCGTTGTCTACCGATACCTGGGCAAACAGGTATTCCACATCGATGCCTGGCCGGCTGGAGGCCGACACCATCACCACCTTGCTGGACAGCGAGTCCCCGCCACCCAGGCCGTCGATCTGGCGGCGGTCGGGCGAGCCCATCACGGCCAGCAACACCTGGTTACGGCGTGCTTCGTCCTGCGGCAGGTCGCTGTGCAGAAAGAAGGGGCCTTTGGAGGTGCCACCGCGCATGACGACGCAGGGAATGGGGATCAACATGGTTGTTACCTCGGTAGATGGATCATTTACCGGGGCATTGTCGGTACGGCTGCCGCATAAGAGAAATGAATTTATTTCTGCAATTAATGCGCTTTTGTAAATTATAGATCTTGCGCCGGGTAGGCTTTCACCATTTCGTACAGCGCCTGCGCTGCCGGTGACAGCTCGGCCGTTTTGCGGGTTATCAGCACCAAACCGCGTGACACCACCGGGTTTTGCAGCCGCATCACGCGGATATGCGGGTAGGCATCCTGCTGCAGTGCCAGGCCGGGCAGTACGGCGGCGCCCACGCCTTCGGCCACCAGACCCAAGGCGGTAGACACGCGCTGCACTTCGTACAGCGACTGCAGGGTGACCTGGTTTTCTTCCAGCGTACGGTCCAGCAGCGGGCGGTTGCCGCTGAACTGGCCAATGGAAATCAGCGGGTAGGGCTCCAGATCACGCCATTGCAGCGTGGGCAGGGCGGCCAGGGGGTGGTCGTCGCGGCACACCAGCACAAATTCGTCTTCGATCAGCGGCACGCCCAGCAGCTCGGCATGGTGGCTGCCGGCAATGGTGATGCCAAACTCGGCCTCGCGCTGCAGTACCGCGCTGGATACCCCGGCCGAGGTGTGGTCCAGAATCTTGATGTGGTTATCGGGGTACTGCGCCGAGTAGGCCTGGATGATGCGCGGCAAGAAGCGCACGCCCACGGTGGGTACGCAGGCAATGGTGACACTGCCGCGCTTGAGGCGGCCAGTATCGCGGATCTCGGTCAGCGAGCCGGCCAGCTCGCCCAGCAGGCGCTTGGCGTGTGGCAGGAACTCTTCCCCCACCCGCGTGAGTGCTACCGAGCGCGTGGTGCGCTCGATCAGCTTGACCCCCAAGTAGTCTTCCAGGTTTTGCAGGCGCCGGGTAATGCCGGCCTGCGACAGAAACAGGCTGTCGGCCGCGGTCTGGAAGCTGCCGCTCTCGGCAATGGCGATGAAGGCTTGTACGCCGATGGTGTCGATTTTCATGCGCTAAGCTCAATAATCTGGCAGATAAATTTACTTTACTACGGTCTGCAAGCTTTGCACACTGGGCGCTGTCTGCTCCGGCAGTACAGCAAAAAGTACTCCCTTGTGTTGGCCACCTGCCGCGGTGGCCATTTTTTTTGGCAGACTATTTATCAGTTTTTAGCAATAATCATAAAAAACAATGCATTTAACAAAACAAAAAGACGCCACCACAATGCAGCGCAAGCAGCTGGCAAACGCCTACGCTGTAGGGCAAACACAATACGGAGAGACACCACCATGAAAAAACTGACATCCCCCCTCCTCTTGGCCACTTTGCTGCTGGGTTCCCAGGCGGTGTTGGCCGCCGACCCTATCGTGATCAAGTTCAGCCACGTGGTGGCCACGGACACGCCCAAGGGGCAGGCTGCCGAGTATTTCAAGAAACTGGTGGAGGAGCGCACCAAGGGTCAGGTCAAGATCCAGATCTACCCCAACAGCCAGCTGTACAAGGACAAGGAAGAGCTGGAGGCGCTGCAGATGGGCTCGGTACAGATGCTGGCACCCACCACCAGCAAGTTCGGCCCGATGGGCTTCAAGGAGTTCGAAGTTTTCGACATGCCCTACGTGTTCATGAACGAAGACCAGGTGCACAAAGTCACGCGTGGCCCGGTGGGCAACAGCCTGATGCAAAAGCTGGAAAGCCGCGGTATCAAAGGCCTGGCGTTCTGGGATAACGGCTTCCGTGTGTTCAGCGCCAACAAGCCGCTGAAGGTGCCGGCAGACATCAAAGGCCAGAAGATCCGCATTAACTCGTCCAAGGTCAATCAGGCCATTATCCAGTCGGTAGGTGCACTGCCGCAGACCATGGCGCTGTCCGAGGTGTACCAGGCCATGCAGACCGGCGTGGTGGATGGCGCCGATGGCAACGTGTCCAACCTGTACACGCAGAAGCAGTACGAGGTACAGAAGTACGTGGTGGATACCCGCCATTCCTACAGCGGCTACGCCGTGGTGGTGAACAAACCGTTCTGGGACAAGCTGCCGCCAGCCATCCGTACCACGCTGGAAGGCGCGATGCGCGATGCCACCGTGTACAACGACCAGATGGCCGAGAAAGACACCAACCTAGCCTACGAGCGCATCAAGGCCAGCGGCAAAACCCAAGTCTACGTGCCCAGTGCCGCCGAGAAGGCCGAGTGGGTAAAAGCCATGCAGCCAGCGTTCAACGACATCGCGCCGCGCATCGGCATGGCCACCATCAACGCGGTGCGTAGCGCCATCGCCAAGTAAGTCTTTTCCAGCGGGTGGCCGTGCTGCCCGCCGTCTCCTGCTTTCTGCGAGGTCGTCGTGAAATTCCTGGATCATCTGGAGGAATGGCTGATTGCCATTCTGATGGGCGCTGCCACGCTCATCACTTTCGTGGCCGTGCTGCACCGTTATGGTAGCGGTACCGCCTGGCTCAACCCCTTGCTGTCCGGCATCCACATGAGCTGGGCACAAGAGCTGACCATTTACCTGTTTGTGTGGATGGCCAAATTCGGTGCTGCTTATGGCGTACGTACCGGTATCCACGTGGGCGTGGACGTCTTGATCAACAAGCTGTCCGAGAAAAACCGCAGCAAATTCATTGTGATCGGCCTGCTGTCCGGTGCTCTGTTCACCGGCATTGTCGGCACGCTGGGTGCCGGTTTTGTGTGGGAGATCGCCCATACCGACCAGACGTCGGTGGACCTGGAAATCCCGATGTGGCTGGTCTACCTGGCGGTGCCGCTGGGTTCTTACCTGATGTGCTTCCGTTTCCTGCAAGTCACCGTGGGCTTTCTGAAGACCGGTAGCCTGCCCAAGCACGACCACACCCACGTGGAAGGCATGGACGACCTGCCGGAAAACAGTAACTGGTACGCCATGGACGACAACCTGCATCCGCAAGATGTAAAACGCGGAGGAACACACTGATGAGCACCCTGATTATCTTTGGCCTGCTGATTACGCTGATGCTCACCGGCATGCCGATCTCCATTTCGCTGGGCCTGACCGTCCTCACCTTTCTGTTTACCATGACAGATGTACCTATCGAGTCGGTGGCGCTGAAGCTGTTTACCGGTATCGAGAAGTTCGAAATCATGGCGATTCCGTTCTTTATCCTGGCCGGTAACTTCCTGACCCACGGCGGGGTAGCGCGGCGCATGATCAACTTTGCCACCAGTATGGTGGGGCACTGGCACGGCGGCCTGGGTCTGGCTGGCGTACTGGCGTGTGCATTGTTTGCCGCCGTATCGGGTTCCAGCCCGGCCTGCGTGGTAGCCATCGGCTCCATCCTGCTGCCGGCCATGGTGAAACAGGGCTTCCCGCCACGCTTTGGTGCCGGCGTGATTACCACCTCCGGTGCGCTGGGCATCCTGATTCCGCCGTCCATCGCCATGGTGATGTATTCGGTAGCCACCAATACCTCGGTGGGCCAGCTGTTCATGGCCGGCGTGATTCCTGGTTTGATGCTGGCGACCTTGCTGGGCCTGACCACCTGGTACCGTGCGCGCAAGTTCGGCTACCCGCGTCTGCCCAAGGCCAGCGTGGCCCAGCGCATGCATGCCCTGCGCGAAAGCTTCTGGGGTTTGTCGCTGATCGTGCTGGTGATTGGCGGTATCTACAGCGGCATTTTTACCCCCACCGAAGCCGCGGCCATGTCTGCCGTGTACGCCTTTATTGTGGCGGTGTTCATCTACAAGGACATGACGCTGAAGCAAGTACCGAAGGTGCTGCTGGATTCGGCCAGTATGTCGTCCATGCTGCTGTACATCATCACCAACGCCGTGCTGTTCTCGTTCCTGATGACCAGCGAAGGCGTACCGCAGGCCATGGCTAGCTGGCTGATCGATGCCGGCCTGGGCCCGATTGCCTTCCTGCTGGTGGTGAATGTGATCCTGCTGCTGGCAGGCAATGTGATGGAGCCCTCGTCCATCGTGCTGATTTTTGCCCCCATCCTGTTCCCGGTGGCCATCGCACTGGGCATCAACCCGGTGCACTTCGGCATCCTGATTGTGGTGAACATGGAGGTCGGCATGTGTCACCCGCCAGTGGGCCTGAACCTGTATGTGGCTTCCGGCATTACCAAGATGGGCATTACCGAACTGACCATCGCGGTATGGCCATGGCTGCTCACCATGCTCGGCTTCCTGGTGCTGGTGACCTACGTACCGTCTATCTCGCTGTGGCTGCCCAGAACCCTGGGCATGATGTAAACCTCCGCTCGGGCCTTGCCCATGCCTTACCCCGCGTCTGACGCGGGGTTTTTTTATGCAGATTGGCCGCAGGCAGGGCTTGTTCCTTGTGCTGGCGGCCATGACCCGGCACTTTTTGCATGGGGCAGGCGGTGGTTTGACTGTGGTACAGAAAAATCCCCCCATCTTCTCCAAGCGGTAAGGAGAGAATATGGGGGGATTATCTGCGGTATCAGACACTAGGCATCAGCCTGCCCGGCGGTGTACCTAGGCAGCCTGGTGCCGTCTTGAGTGTGGTGTCAAAGCAGCTTGGAAATATCCTTCGCGTCCCAGTGCGGGAAGCGAATTATTTATAGTTTTTATATAAAAATCAGCTATTTAGTGTTTTATTCTTTTGAATTGGGGGTACGTTGGGGGGTTCGTTTGGCCGTGACTGAGTTTTTGAGTCGCTGTGCCTCCCCAGACACAGAGTGGCTCTATCCTGAAATGCAACATTAGTTGAGTTCGGCCATACCTTTGTGAGTCAACTTCGTAACATCCTTGCGTCGATACTCTCCTGACGGTAAGCAAATCTCGACCTAGTAGAGCTGTTGGTGTCGGATCAGGCCGCTACCTTGATGGTGCTGTTGGGTGACAGCATGATCGGAGAGGTTATCGGTACCGGCGATATTCTGATCGTAAATTGTAGCATTACCCAGTCACACGGCATGACCGTGCTTGCCGAGGAGTTCACCGTTAAGCGCCTGTTCCGGCGCGGCACCCGCGTGGCGCTGATTCCCGAAAATCCCCCACCAGCCTATCGAGCTGCACGACGGGCAGGGACTGTAGATCTGGGGCGTGATCAAGTCCTGCATCAAGCAGTTCTGCTAGCCATGCCGCTGTTTGCCTTGGTGGACGACTGCAGCGTTTACCCCAGCTGTGAGCGAGTGTTCTATCCAGATTTCAGCAAGTCAATTGTGGTGGTTACGGCTGTTCGCTTGTGCATCAACCAAGAATGTATGCCGATCTTATCACTCTGATACGTATTCCAGATGTGCATGAGTACGTCACTTGGCTTTCTCGTGACACCGCTGTGCCGGAGGTGTCTGAGAACTCAATGTCGCTGACAATGCGTGGCTAGTTCTTTGGTCTTAATGTTAGCGTGCATATATTTTTTCTACATGTTGAATTAATTGCGATCATGGTTGTGATTTTTTATATTTTTTAAATAATATATTTCAAGTCCTCTGGGTTTGGTAATGTATTAATTTCTCTATCCTCCCTTTGGATGAACTCTCTGATCGCTTGGCTAATAACTGCATTCTTCTTTTTGCCATGCTTAACCAGGTAATCAACTAGCATTGTTGATGTTAGGTTGTCTAATTCTATATTTGTTTGATTTCTATCTTTGTTTTTTCTTATATTGTTTATTTTTCTCTCGTACTCAAGTTTAATTGTTCTTAATATATCAACTCTATTTCTGTGTGAAAACATGAGTGTCTTTATGATGTTGTCTAATTTTGTTTCTTGTTTAAATCTTGGTATTGATTGTGGTATTTCAAGTGCATGACGTCTGTTCTCTATGAATTTTATACTCATATCAAGTTTATCATTTTCATCATTAATGCTTGATTTAATCCATTTTTCAAAGTTTAACTTGAATTTAATGTGGCGAATCCAGGTTTCTTTTATTGTCAGCGAGAAGTTAAATCTGTCTGTGGCTGATTCTTGCATGACGTCAAAGTATGCGCATAGTTCTTCTTGTATATTCTTGAATCCCAAGTTTTTATTTCGGCCATGCATAGATATTTCTGCTATTTCTCCAGTGTAATATTCTAAGAATAATTCTAAATCGGCATGGTCACTTTCTTGTTTGATTATGAAGTCTAATGCCAGGCGCTGACTTGCATTTGAAATAATGCTCATGGCTTGAAGTGTCTTAGGGTCTTTGACTCCTTTTTTGAAAGCCTCTTGTATGCTCGCTAGATAGTCGTTGTCTAGTCTAGGTACATGCTTAGTAACTTGAGTGGGCGTATCTGCTTCGTAAAGATCCAATAGGGAAAATGCATTGAATAAGCGAGTTTGATAGTTATTTTTCATTTAAAATCTTTCATGACAAATAGGTAATCGCGGGGTTTGATTAGTTTTCTATCTTACTGAACTAGTATAGTGAACTAGTTCAGTATTGCTAGAGAAAAAAATCATTACTCTGCCTTATTTAGGACTACTTCTTCCTTGAACAGCCTGAGCAGAATTTCTCAGACATGAGTTGGTTTTTCGTTGTACTTTTGCGTGCTCTGTAAAAATTTACACAGTGTCACCCATGGTGTGTTCTAACCCACAGGTGACCACCATGAAGATCCTTCGCATCAACCAAGTAATCGAGATGACTACACTGGGACGCTCTACCATCTATAAGTACATCAAGGAGGGTACCTTTCCGAAGCAGATCAAGATGGGTGCGCGAGCATCAGGTTGGCTGCAAGCTGACGTCGAAAACTGGATCCTTACTAGGCGATGTGGAGGCCAGGAGGTCCAGGAGAGTTGTTCTTCTTAGTGCGGCGATAGACTGGGATGGTGACTGTTTTGCCAAAGCCAAACACCAGAAGGCGTAAGCGCCTTCTGGTTCACTGTCTGGATAATTTAACTTGGTAGTCCTGATGGAGCCACTTTGTGCTTTGCTTCGAATGTATATATCTAATGTAGGCAATCTTGCTGTTTTGGCTGTGATTTTGTGTAGGGTATAATAGTATCTAGCAAATAAGTACTGTCAGGTACTCTACTGGCAGATATCTACTATCAGGTACCTATCCCCAAGTAACCATCCCTAAGTCTTCAGTCTCAAGTATCCATCCATCCATAATCTGCAGGGTGATCTCAATCATCACCCTTAGCCAGAGTTGATGCTAAGCGATCTATGATCAGCACTGTGTTTGTCACGCAGAGCAATGCATCATGCTGTGCACCGGCAGAGTCAACTCTTGGATCAATACACAGCCATGCTACCGAGCATGGGCTGATGGGCGTTTAGATCTTCCCCGATTGTTTCCCTTAAGCAGATCCAGCATGCAGGCAGTATCGCTAAGATTAACTGCCTGATGCCTCGTCTCGTATTCTTCGATAGTCCCTTTAGCGGTTTATCTGCGTTGACCATTGATGAGCATCCTGTAGCAGATCAGTCTGGTATCGATCATTATCCTACGATACCTCTTGGCTCGATCATGCTCTGCCATTCATTGGCTTTGGTGGCCATGAATGCCAGCTTTATCATCCGGGTCATTTACCAGGTTAAGCAGGTGAAATAGAAAGTGAACGGTGGGGGAGGGGAAAGGGTATTCCCAGGCTAGCAGGCCATCATCTGGGTGGATTGGCCTGTGCGGGTAAGGGGTAGGGGTGTCATGGCTGTGCAGTCGCTGCTATTGGGCCTAGCAGGGCGGCAATAAGCTCAGCACCAGATGGCTGTATTGACCAGCGTGTGGTCTGCTTCAGTAAAAATTTACAGTGTTCGTGATCGTGTGAGACCAACCATCAGAAGCACTCACATGACACGTCATCCCGAGAACCGTAACTTACGTCTGCACTACGAAGACACCTTCCATAACCTGCCAGTGCTGGCCAGTGACGATAGGCCGCTGGTGGCAAACTATCTGGAAACCATGGAGCAGGTCATTGACCAGGCGATGGAAGATTATTCCCGAGTCTTTGTCTTCAGGCTAGATCTTCGCTTTCCCTACGACTACGACCAAGACGTCAGCAACAACACAATCAGGCGTTTCCTCGACTCATTCACGGCCAAGCTTGAAGCCAGTGAGCAGCGCAGACGATCTAGCACGCGTGTGCAGGATAACCGTGTTCGCTACCTATGGGCTCGGGAGCAGGTGTCGTCTGACTATCCCCATTATCATCTGGCGATCTTGCTCAATGGACATGCTTACCGACGAGTCGGCAGCTACATGGCAGAGCACGGCCTTGCCAGAGCGATCAAAGAAGCTTGGGTGCGTGCCTTAGAGCTCGATGAGCGGGGTGACCATGAGGGGCTGGTTTCGTACCCAAGGGATAGCGAATTTATTCTGACACGTGACGATGAGCGTGCCCGACGTACTTGCTTCAGTCGGCTGAGCTACCTCTGCAAGGTAGCAAGCAAGCGCTACGGAGATCGTAGCCGTAACTTTGGATGCAGCATCAGGTAAGGGGAGGGGGCAACCCCTTCACTTCAGTAAAAAAATACAGCGTTCATTAACCATGTGACTACAACCCACCAGGGCAATCACATGGCACACCTTACATCGAACCCAATCCCTTCCCGTCAGCAGATCGTTACCACAGATCAGTACCACTACCTGGCAGCGCAGCGCCAAGCAATCACACAGACCAAAGCAAGCTACGGTACAGCGATGGTGGTATCGCTAGAACTTTACTTGTCGCAGGGCAGCCTGGCACCTAGCCTCAGCCGTAGTAACGACATGATTGAACGCTTTCTGGAATGCCTGCAGGGATCCATCGACCACGCCATGATCAGCCGGTCAAAGCTTGAAGGGCATCCGCTTCATTGCCGTGTGCGGCATGCATGCCAGTGCATCATGGCTGACGATGAACAGCCCGCCTTCGAGATGACGCTTTGCCTGAACTCCGAAGCATTCAATGGCCTGGGTCTACTGGACATGACAGGCAGGGGCTTAATGTCGCTTATCAAGCAAGCTTGGGCCAAGACGCTGGGTATCTCGTTCAGCCAGGCTACTGGTCTGGTTGCTTGTGGGCAGCCACGTGTGGATTATCGATAGCGTTCGGCCTAGCCACTCCAGCACCGCCACAGGTTTGATCCAGTAGCGCCACCGCAAAATCCACAAGAACAAAATGTGTAAGATCACTGTTCGATTGTGATCGATTCACACTTCATGTGGTGCATGAACTGGCGCAAGATCAATAATCTGGCAGCAAACTGCCTGTCTATGAGCAGCCCTTCCATTGACGCTGGCCGCCCCTGAATAACCGCTACCAGGCGTCCGAAGGTGTGCTCTACGACATCACGGCTCAGCGCGGTTTCTGCTTGCATCGAGATAGCCGCCAAACTGACGATATCCAGAATCTGGCTGTCTAGCGTATACAAGGGCAGCACTTGACCCGCCAGGTGGTGCCAGGTTTCCAGCTTGTTTTCTACCTCCTCTAGCGCACTTGGTGGCTTATGCTTGAAGCAGGGGTGGGCAATCGACGCGACGCCAATATCCAGAAGATATTCTTCTGACTGCGCCATGGGGTTCCTGCGCGTCAGCTGCAGCTGATCCGTAGCTAGCGTCAGCGCGCCACGCCACCTCGTTGAGCTTATCGTGCAGATCCGTGCGCATGATGGTCAGTATCCTTAGTCAGTCGAACGGCGCCCCAGCACGGTATCGAACCAGGCAAGGAAGTCGGTTTGCATGGCGGGTGTCAGGGTATGGCCTGCCGTGTAACGGTGGCTTTCATAAGCCACTCCCAGCTCGGCCAGACGTTGTACCGATAGCGCCGCCCAGCTCACTGGGAGCACCGCATCGTCATCACCATGGCTGACAAATGCCTGCAGCTTGTCTAAGCGTTCTCGGCTGGCCAAGTACGGTGCCAGCTCTGGCAAAATGCGCCCGGATAGAATGCCAAAGCCACAAACCTGCTCTGGTTCGCTCAAGGCAACGCTAGCACTCATGATGCCACCCTGGCTGAAGCCGGCTATCACGACCTGCCTACCACCCAGCCCATAGGCAGTCTGCAATCCGGCAATAAAGTCCAGCAGCAGGACGCGTGCGCTGTCTGCTTCGGCGGGGTCAAGACGCGGCCCGCTTTGCGAGAAGGCAACGCGAAACCAGGCGTATTGTTCTGCGCCTAACTGAATGGGGCCTTGTGGTAGTACCACCAGTACGGATGGGTCGATGGCTGCAGCAAGATCTGCCAAGTTGCTGGCGTTACCGCCAACGCCGTGCAATAGCACGACACATGCGCTGGGGGTAGTGGGGGCAGGTTCGCGTACGCGATACGATAAAGGCAAACCGGATTTTTGCTGCAAAGGGCTGAGGTGTAGAGCGTGGTACGGCATAGTGTCCCCAGTCTGGCGCATATAGCCTAGGGTGTTACCACTAGGCAGCACGCCGGTAGTGTGCTTACGCACTAAGTTTCGTCATCTGCATGATTGCACGCATGCTTGTTCACAAGCACTGTATCTTTTCGATATGAATCTGGCAGGCTAGCTGGTCTGCCAAATCGGCTACCAGCGCAGAGAAATGCGGCGATGCTTGATGTGCTGCTAGTGCGGCATCGTCAGCATACCGCTCCAGCAGATAAAAGGTGCCTGGGATGTCGCGCGATGCAAACAGCGCATACTGCAGGCAACCCGGTTCGCTGCGCGACGGTGCGATCATGGCTTGCAGGGCTGCAGCCACGTTTGCAGTCGCTGTCGGTTTGGCAGTAACAGTGGCCAGTATGGTGGTAGACATGCTCATTCCTTGCGTGATGATCTGGCAAGACAGAGGTCAGCGTGCTGATGTATCGACAAAGCATACCTACACGCTGACCACCCTGGTTTAGCTACCGAATAGCTTGCCCTCTCCGGCCCAGTCCGACGGTGCCACGTCTTCAAAAATCACATAGATGTATTTGGCATCCGTACCGGTGTGGCGGACGATGCTGTCCGTGATATCGGCAGCCACGGTTTGTTTAGTTTCGGTCTCTTTGCCTTCGAACCAGCTGACACGTACTACAGGCATTTATTGCTCCTTACATAGCGACAGGTTGGCCGCACGCTGCGGCCGGGATAGTGAATAGCACTCAGCGCGCCAAAAAGGCGTGCAAGTCCTGGGTAAAACGAAACGGGTTCTTGAACATCAAGAAATGATCACCCTGCTCGACACGGCTGTAGGTATACAGCGTGGCATCCGGGATGACGGACGCCATCCAGCGCTGGCTTGGTAGATTGCTGCTGTACTCACCACTGAAAATGGCGGTGGGCACGGTGATCTTGTGGCGCAGCACGTCGCGCCAGTCGTTGGTGGCGTGGTCAAACAGCACTTTGGCGCTGTACTGCGGCACTGCCGCAGCTACCGCTCTGGCAAAGGCACTGCTATTGACGTAGTAGGGTGAGTCTGTTGCCAGCGCTCGCTCGACTACTTTCATGTCAACCACTTGCTGGTTGGCCGTATCGCCACGAGTGAACGCGGCCACCATGCGCTCCGGGGAAGTGGTCATACCCCCAGCGTCTAGCCGCTCCTGCTCGCTCCAGTCGGCGTGGGTATAGATTGATGGTGGCTGGTCAACAAATACCAACTTGCGAATGCCTTCGGTGCCAAACAGATCGACATAGCTCCACAGCACCGCAGCTCCCATAGACCAGCCGCAGTAGTCGGCTTGCTGAAGCTTGAGGTGATGGACAAACGCTTTCAGGTCGGCAGCAAAGCGACTGATACGCCCACCGTAGTCCACCTGCTGCGATAAGCCCTGGTTGCGCGGGTCCAGTACGTATACGTGGTACTGCTTGCTCAGCAGATACAGCACGTTGATGTACTCGGCACCGCTGGCCGACCAGCCGGGAATAAAGACCAGTGGTTTGCCGCTGCCTGCTTCCCAATAACGCAAGGTAACGCCGTCATTTGTCTGGAACTGATTTATCTGCAGGCCGGGAAAGTCCGACAGCCGGGCAGGCAGACCTGCTTGTGGCTGGGGAAAGACAAAATCTTTTCCCAATACCGACAGCGCGGGTGCTGCCAGCGCCAAGCTCGCCGCACTGCCCAAGAGCATTACCGCCATAAGGCGCTGCAGTGCATGATGTGCGCTGCTTACTGCCTGGCTCATACTTTCACCCAGCCCGGTGCCACTGCTGGCCCCTGACCCAGAAAGTAACCAAACTGGATATTCATCAGGCCTACCGGCTCCAGTAAACGGCAGTTTTCCAAGCCGCCTGCATCTACCGCTTCGAAACCGATAGATTGCACCAAACTGGCCACCACCGATTTTGCCGTGCTGTCATCCGAAGCCATGAAAACTTGCAGAGTTTTATCGGCCCGTGCGGCCGGGGGAAGCAAAGGTGCAAAGATGGTATTGAACGCTTTCACCACACGCGCAGCGGGCGCCCAGCGCTGTACCTGTTCACCTGCAGAGGTGGTGTGTCCGATGACCAGCTGCTTGAAATCTGCGCTGATCGGGTTGCAGATATCTACCACTACCTTGTCGGTCAGGTTGCCAGCTACAGCTAGCGCCTCTGCCATTGCGGCAAAAGGTAGAGCCAGGAAAATTACCTCTGCTTGCCGTGCAGCATCCACCAAGCTACTGGCCATGGCGCCCGTAGTGGCAGCCGCCGCGTCGGCTTTGTCCTGGTCTCGCCCTGCTAACCAGACAGTGTGACCTGCGGACACCAGTGCGGCTGCCAGGCCGCTTCCCATATTGCCGTGACCAATAATGGCTACTTTCATCATCTGCTCCTTGTTTCAACACAAGCGCACTATATGACTAGCAACCATGCGGGATAAATTGGCTAAAATAGCCTAGACTAAAAACTGGATGTTTCTAATGGACCGTTTGCAAAGCATGGCTGTGTTTGTAAAAGCCGTGGAAACCGGGTCGTTCTCAGCAGCAGCAGACATGCTGGAGATGTCACCACAACTGGTGGGCAAGCATGTCCAGGTGCTGGAGCAGCACCTGGGTGTACGCCTGCTGAACCGCACCACGCGGCGGCAACATCTTACTGAATTTGGCGAGCGCTACTATGAGCGCGTAAAAGATATCCTGGCGGACGTAGCAGAAGCGGAAAGCCTGGCCGAGGAAACCCGCGCCGTGCCGCGCGGCAAGCTGCGCATCAACGCCCCCATGACTTTTGGTGTGGGTGCCCTGGCCCCGCAGCTGCAGCGCTATATGTCGGCCTACCCCGAGGTGTCGGTCGAGATGTCGCTGGTCAACAGTTACGTGGACATTATCGAAGCGGGGGCGGACGTAGTGTTTCGCGTGGGGGCGCTAGCCGACAGCAGCATGATTGCACGGCCACTGGCGCCCTACCGGCTGCTGCTCTGCGCTGCACCTGCCTACTTGGCCAGCCACCCGCCTATTACCCACCCCAGTGACCTGAGCCAGCACGAGTGCCTACGCTACGCAATCAAGGAACTGCGCGATCAATGGACCTTCGATGGGCCAGAGGGGCGCATCACGGTACCCATCAACGGGCGCTACCTGGTGGATACCGGCGAAGCCTTGCTACCGCTGGCGCTGGCTGGTTTCGGCATTATGCTGCAGCCCGTAGAGCTAGTATCCGACGCGCTGGCGCGTGGCCAACTGGTACAGCTGCTGCCTCAATACACGCCGCCAGGCAGGCCATTTCATTTGCTCTACCCAGCAGACCGCCGCATGACCCCCAAGCTGCGTAGCTTCATTGACTTTGCCCTGCAAACATTTGGAGACCGTGAGGCGTGACTTGAGCTGCGATGCAGAGCGTTTGGTTAATAACAAAGTGCGCTTGATTGTTATCGCTATATTTTTAGAAGTTGTTAAAAATTTCGTTTGATTGTCAATAATTGTTAAGGTCTATTTACTAAAAGTTAATGCAAATTATTATTGATGCGTTATAGCCAGCCAGTTGCCAGCAGCCTATCGGTTCCGTGTAGCAAGCCAGCCAAATCTAGCACCCATCAATAATAAGGAACGTTAAGATGGCTTTCATTAGCAGCCGGAAGCACGATGTGCCTGCTCAGGCCCACCGTACTGCGTTGTTATCCGCACTGATGCTGACTTTGCCTGCTGCCGCGTCGGCAGCGGATGCCGCTGTTGAAAATGCGGCTGAAACCGTGTTGCCCACGGTGCAGGTTGAGGCTACCCCGGTCAAACCTGCTTACAAGACGGAGTCATCCGCTTCGAGCAAATTCACCGCCCCGCTGCTGGACACACCCAAAACCGTCACCATCATCCCTGCCGAGGTTATCCAGCAAACCGCTGCGGCTACCCTGGCAGAGGCTTTGCGGGCTACCCCGGGTATCACCATGGGTTCCGGCGAAGGCGGTAACCCGATTGGCGACAATATCTACATCCGCGGCTTCATGTCGCAGAGTGATACCTTCATCGATGGTGTCCGCGATACGGGCTCCCAATCGCGTGAAGTGTTCAACCTGGAGCAAGTGGAAGTCAACAAGGGTCCGAGCTCTGCCTACGGTGGGCGCGGCTCTGCGGGTGGTAGCGTCAATCTCATCAGCAAAGCACCCAAGCTGGAAGAGTTCACCCGTGGTTCGCTGGGTGTTGGCACCGATGATTACAAACGCGGCACGCTGGATATCAACCGTACACTGGATGACACCACCGCTATTCGCGTGAACGCGATGGCTTATGCCTCCGATGTGGCAGGGCGTGATGCTGTCAATATGAGCCGCTGGGGGATTGCACCCAGTATCGGTTTTGGCCTGGGCACGGATACCACGGTATTGCTCAGCTACTACCACATGCAATCCGATGACTTGCCGGATAGTGGCATCCCGTTTAACAACCCCTTCAGCTCGGGCAGCAACGTTGCCAAGAACGGTGACGGCCAGCCGGTCAGCGTTGACCGTAATACTTACTACGGCTTGGTTAACCGTGACTTTCACAAGACCGAAGCCGACATCGCCACGCTAGACGTCAAGCACACTTTCGGCAGTGGCATGACACTGCGCAACGTGGCGCGCTACGGCAAGACCAGTAACGACTATGTCTGGACCCAGCCCGATGACAGCAAGGGCAACGTAGTGCTGTACGGCAATGTCTGGCGTCGTGCTAATAGCCGCTTTACCGAGACCGAAACCGCCACCAACCAGACCAGCATCGATGGCAAATTTGAGCTGGGTGGTATCAAGCACAGCTATGTGCTGGGCCTGGAGCTGAGCCGCGAGGAAACCAATCGTGGCAGCTACGTCTTCTCTCCGGGGACAAACAACCTGCTTACCGGTAACACCACTTGCGCCACCGCGGGTGCGGCGACAGGTTACAACTGCACCTCCCTGAGCAACCCCAATTACAACGACCCCTGGGTTTACACCCGCAGCATTTCACCGGCTAGAACCAATGTGGTGACCGATACCAAGTCCTTGTACGGTTTCGACACCGCCGAGCTGAGCGAGCGTTGGTCGGTCAACGGTGGTCTGCGCTTTGATGACTACACGTCCAAGCTGCATACCCCTGCTTATGTTTCCGGTAGCACAACCACCGCAGCAGTGTCGGCCCGGAACCACAGCAGCTTCTGGAACTACCAAGCCGGCGTGGTGTACAAGCCCGCTCCGCAAGGTAGCGTGTACGCGTCGTATGGTACCGCCAGCACCCCGCCTGGCAATGATGGTGGCGATGGCCTGGATGGCTTGACCACGGCAGTACAGAACCTGGACCCGCAAGAAAGCCGCAACATCGAGCTGGGCGTGAAATGGGAGCTGTTCGACCGTACCCTGCAAGTGGCCGCGGCCGTATTCGATACTGACATGAAAAATGCGCGCGTGACATCTGCAGATGGCACCAGCAAGAACGTTGGCCGCAAGCGTGTCAAAGGCTATGAACTGTCGGCCAGCGGTAACCTGACGCGCAACTGGCAAGTGTTTGCCGGTTACACCCATCTGGATGCCCGCGTGGTGGATAACGGGTATGTGAATGTCGGCACGACGGCAGCGCCGGTGTATGTGGCATCGCCGTACAACGGTAATCAATTCCCGACCACACCGGAAGATAGCTTCAGCCTGTGGAATACCTACCAGCTTGCCCCGGGGGTCACCATCGGTGCGGGGGCAAACTATGTTTCCAAGGTGTATGCCAACGTAAACAACACCAAGTGGGTGCCGTCTTACTGGCGTTACGACGCGATGGCCAGCTACGTGGTGAACAAGCACACTACACTGCAGCTGAACATCCAGAACCTGACCGATGAGGTTTACTACAACGCGGTTTCTTCTCCGCATTACGCCAATATCGCACCGGGCCGCTCTGCAACATTAACGGCCAACTTCACGTACTAAGAAATCACTAGGCCATTGCGCCTGAACCGCTTATCCAGCGGCAAAACAGCCCCAGCTTCACCTGCGAGCTGGGGCTGTTTTTGTTGGTTGCGTCAGCAGGCAAGCGATCAGCAAGGAAACCGCAAGGTAAAGCAATTCACACCCGTGGCTGAGTCGACGGTAATGTGCCCACCGTGCAGCTCGACAATCGACCGGGTAATGGCCAAGCCCAAGCCTGCGCCATCGGACTCCCCCGCGACGCGTGCAGGGTCTGCGCGGTAGAACCTGTCAAACAATCGGGGGATGACCGCTGCGGGTATGGCGTCCCCTTCGTTGCGTACCTGGAGGGTCCAGCCGGTAGCGTCTTCTGCCATGACGATGCTGACGACACTGCCGGGATAGGCGTGGCGCAGTGCGTTGGACAGCAGGTTGCTGAGTGCCCGTCTCAGCATCAGACGGTCACCTTGCAACTGACTGTGACCCGTTTGCTGCAAGCGGATGTCTTTTTCTTCTGCTAGCGCGTCGTAAAACTCGAACAGTGCCGCGACTTCATCCTCGATGACAATCGTCTCGCGGCTAGGCAAAACCAGCCCATGCTCGGCTTTCGCCAGAAAGAGCATGTCAGACACGGTGCGGGCAAGGCGCTGAAACTCTTCTGCATTGGATGCCAGTATTTCCCGGTACGCTTCCGCGCTACGCGGTTGTGCGATGGCGACCTGGGTTTCGGTCAGCAGATTGCTGATGGGCGTGCGCAGCTCATGCGCCAGATCGGAAGAAAATTCAGACAGTTTGTGGAAGTCGTTCTGCAGCCGGCGCAACATGGCATTGAGGGTGTGCGCCAAATCGGCCATTTCTGGAGGCACCGAGTCAACCGGCATTTGTGCGTCCAGATGTTGCCCGGTGATTTGCTGCGCTTTGGCTTTCATGTCACGCAGCGGGGCCAGACCATTGTGCGCCACCCACCAGGCCAGCAAACCGCCCAATAACGCCGAGAAAACGATGTATCCCAGCAGTGAGTGGCCGACGGTATGCATGAAGTGCTCATGCCTTTTGGTGTCAATCACGGCGCAGATGGTCAGCTCGGTCCGTTGCTGGTCGGCCAGTTGCCCTGTACCGCACAGGCCATGGTAGTTGGCGCCCTTGTGCTGCCAGCTCTGCATGCTCTGGTTGGTGCTGGGCCGGGTATCGGGAAAGTAAAATCCCGCGGGCACGGGGGAGGTGTACACCGGGTAGCCCAGACGCTGTAATTGCACGTAAAGGTCGCGGTGGTTATGTACCACGTCATCGAGCCGGGTAGCCAAAGCGCCAAGGTTGGCCGTGGTGCGCATGACTTCCTGAATCAGGCCAATCTTGTCGCGCAGGTCATCTGCATCTTGCTCATCGAAGTGGCGATTCACCATCACGCCGACCAGCACGCCCAGGCCTGCCAGTAACAGAACGGAGACCAGCGCGTACAGCAATGTCAGTCTGGCCGTGAGTGACAGACGGTACGTCATGCATCCGTCTCCGGTACTTCCAGTACGTAACCCATGCCGCGTACGGTATGAATGAGTTTGGGTTCGAAGCCATCGTCAATTTTTACCCGCAACCGGCGCACGGCCACATCGATGACATTCGTATCGCTATCGAAATTCATGTCCCACACCTGGGAAGCGATCAGGCTGCGCGGCAGGACCTCCCCTTGGCGGCGCATGAGCAGCTCCAGCAAGCCGAACTCTTTGGCAGTCAACGTAATCCGCTTGCCTTCGCGACAGACCCGTCGCCGTAGCAGGTCCAGCTCCAGCCCGGCAATCTGCAACGTTGTCGTATCTTGCGGACTGCGACCACGGCGCAAGATGGTGCGTACCCTGGCCAGCAACTCTGCGAACGAAAAGGGTTTGACCAGGTAATCGTCTGCGCCCAGCTCCAGGCCCTTGACTCGGTCCTCTACCTGGTCGCGTGCAGTCAGGAAGAGGGTGGGCATGGTTTTATGCCGCAGCCGCAACTGGGTCAGCACTTGCCAACCATCCATGGTAGGCAGCATCACGTCCAGAATCAGCAGGTCATACATCCCCTCCAAGGCAAGGTAAAACCCTTCTTGCCCGTCTTGTGCCAGATCCACCGTAAAGCCGGCCTCGCGTAGCCCCTGGCGCAAATACTCCCCGGTCTTGAGTTCGTCTTCGACAATCAGAATTTTCATCGCCATTCCCGTATCAAGCCGACAGTTTGCCATTTCCCGCGATGGAATGCGCCAGATGACAGATTTGTAATCTGACTGTCAGTTTGTTGTTGGCTGCCGTCGGCCAGACTAGGCGTACTGAATACGGACCTGATTTTCTGCCAACGCGACGCAAGGTTTGGGCGGTGGCAGAAAAGGAGAGTGGAGTATGAATAAACACACAACATGGCTGGCCATCCTGCCACTGCTGGCCAGCCTGGCGCAGGCACAGCAAGCCCCGGAAAGCGAGTGGCGGCAAGCTAACCGGCACGTGGCCGAATTCCCGCGTGGGCATGCAGATGTTTTGAAATGGGAACAGCAGCAGGCAGTCGCTGCCGTGCCGACTGTCACCAAAGCTGCCCCATTGCAGATTGGGCAACTCGCCGAGGGAGTACGCCTTGCTTGGCAAGCTCACCCTGAACTGGCGAGATCACTGAACCAGCTTGGCGCCGAGCAAACCGAGCTGCTAGCGACTGGGCAGTGGCAGGCCTTGTCGCTGACACAGTTGCGCCGAGTGGAAGACGCCGCAGAACTGATCGAGATTGCTCATAGTTCGCGCAAGGTTCTGCTCGCCGCTGTTGCCGCTACACAAGCGCAGCCGTATCAGCATCAAATCCTGAAGGCCGCCGAAGCCGCATCCGAGCTGGGTGAGCGTATGGCGAAAACCGGTAACTGGAGCCAGCTACAGGCGGCGCAGCGGCAGCTGATTCATCTTGATGCGCAGCAACAGTGGCAGCGCGACCAGTATGCCGTGGCGCAGAACGAGATGGCGCTACTCAAGACAATACAGCAATGGGCTCGCACCACCCCACCCAGCTTGCAGCTGCCGACCTCACTGCCCGAACTGCCGGTTACCCCAGTGAGCGAGCAAGCCATGCAAAGCCGGCTGGCTCAGGTGCGAGATACGCTGCCTCACCGTGAAAAAGTCACCGCGCTTCCCAATGCAGAGATGGCCTACCGCGCCTACCGTACCGCCCATGCGCTGGCTAGCAAACAGCAGCAGATACAGACATTGAAGCAGTTTGTGTATGACGAAACGGTGCTGCGTTACAACGGCATGCTGATGAATACCTGGGAATTGCTGGACGAGGCGCGAGCCTTGGTGGAAGCAAGGGTCCGGGCCATCAACGCCATTCGCGACTTCTGGCTGGCAGAGGCAGACCTGCAACTGGTTCTGCTGGGTGGACAGCCCGAAAGCTTTGTAACGTTGGCCGCAGGCAGCGGCGATAGCCCTGCTGCTGCGGGACATTGAAAGGATAAGGCATGAGTATTGATCAATCCCGCCGCCAATTTTTTGCGGGCGCTGCCACCGCCGTCGTTGGTGCTACTGTCGCCCGTTCGGCACTGGCTGCGTTACCGGAGCCCGTCATTCAGACCTCGGTAGAAACCGCGCCACCACTGATTCCCGATACCGGCCGCCCGTACAACCCGGTGGTAACCCTTAATGGCTGGACGCTACCCTGGCGAATGAACAATGGCGTCAAGGAGTTTCACCTGGTCGCCGAGCCGGTAGAACGCGAAATGGCCCCCGGCTTTACTGCCCAGCTGTGGGGCTACAACGGGCAGAGCCCGGGGCCGACCATTGAGGTTGTCGAAGGTGACCGCGTACGTATCTTCGTCACCAACAAGTTGCCGGAGCATACCAGCGTGCACTGGCATGGCCAGCGCCTGCCTAACGGCATGGACGGGGTGTCCGGGCTGACCCAGCGCAGCATCAAGCCCGGTAAAACCTTTGTTTACGAGTTCGAAGCACGGCGCCCGGGGACATTCATGTACCACCCGCATGCCGATGAAATGGTGCAGATGGCCATGGGCATGCATGGTTTCTGGGTCACCCACCCCAAAGGCAAGCACCCGCTGATCGATGAGGTCGACCGCGACTTCTGCTTCCTGCTTAATGCCTTTGATGTAGAGCCCGGCAGTAAGACGCCCAAGGTCAATACCATGACCGATTTCAATATCTGGGCGTGGAACAGCCGCATCTTCCCGGGTATCGATTCGCTGAATGTGCGCCTGAACGACAAGGTGCGCATCCGGGTGGGCAACCTGACCATGACCAACCACCCGATCCACCTGCATGGCCACGAGTTCCTGGTGACCGGCACCGATGGTGGGCCAACACCCAAATCCACCCGCTGGTACGAAGTCACCACTGATATTGCCGTCGGCCAGATGCGCCAACTGGAGTTCATTGCGGATGAGGAAGGCGATTGGGCCATCCATTGCCACAAAAGCCACCACACCATGAACGCCATGGGGCATGACGTACCAAACATGATTGGTGTGGATCACCGGGGCCTGGTAGGCAAGATCCAGCAAGTAGCACCGGATTACATGCTGATGGGTGAGCGTGGCATGGCGGATATGGGGGAGATGGAAATGCCGATTCCCGATAACACCGCGCCCATGATGACCGGGCAAGGCCCGTTTGGCTCGCTGGAGATGGGGGGCATGTTCAGCGTGCTGAAGGTGCGCAAAGACCAGCCTGCCGGCAGCTACAAAGACCCGGGCTGGTTTCAGCACCCTGCGGGTACGGTGGCGTACGAATACCGGGGGGAACTGCCCGCTGCCTCACGTCAGCCCGCTGCGGCCAACCCAGCCGCTGCTACGGTAAAAGCCAAAAAACCGGGGACGACGCCCGGTCACCATTAACCACACCATCAGGAATAGACCACATGAAAACCACCCGCCAATTGATCGCCATTGCCTTGCTGGCTAGCGTTGGGATTGCTCCAGCTTGGGCTGCCGGCAGTCATGCAGGCAGCCATGACGAATCTGCCATTGGTTTGCCGGGTAAGGCTGCCAATGTCACTCGCACCATCCAGATGGACATGTCTGACAACATGCGCTTTTCAGCGCCGTTGATTCGTGTGAAGCAAGGCGAGACTGTCCGTTTCGTTGTGCAAAACCTGGGCAAGGTAAAGCACGAGTTCAGTCTGGGGACAGAAAAAGAGCTGCTTGAGCACTACGAGCAAATGAAGAAATTTCCGGACATGGAGCACGACGAGCCCAGCAAGGTGTCGCTCGCACCCGGTGCCAAAGGCGAGGTGATCTGGCAGTTCACCAAGGCAGGTACGGTTCGCTTTGCCTGCCTGCACCCCGGGCACTACGATGCCGGCATGAAAGGCTTGGTCAAAGTAGACAAGAAGTAAAACCATGCGGGCGAGCAGAAAGCCTGCCCGGCGTATTGATGTTTGAGGAGTATGAAACCATGACCATTCGTACCGTGTTTTTCGCCACCGCTTTGGGCTTGGCTGCTTTCAGCCCTGTCGTTCAAGCTACCCAGCACACTATGGCAGGCAGCCACATGAGCGCTAGCAATCACATGAACATGATGGCTGACGGTGAAGTCCGCAAACTGGATCTGGCTGCCGGCAAAATCACCATCAAGCATGGCCCGATTGCACACATGGACATGCCAGGCATGACCATGGTGTTCACCGCCAAAGACAGGGCATTGCTGGATAAGATCAAGGTGGGGGACAAAATCCGCTTCATGGTCAGTCATGAGGACGGCAAGATGATGGTTACCGACATCCAGCCAGCCAACTGATACCCGTGCGGCCGTGTCACCACGGCCTTTTTCACCTTTCAGGATGTCGACTCAATCATGTCGTTGCTGACGTCTAAACAGAAAATAGCCTTCATCGTGTTGCTCGGGCTGGTGGCTACAGGGGTTGCCGTTTATTTGACGACCGATCGCGGCCCGGTGACACAACCGTTTGCACTACGCCCGGATGATGCGGCACTGGTGACACGTGGCCATCAGGTGTACCTAGAAAACTGCGCCAGTTGTCACGGCAGCGAGCGTGAAGGGCAGGCGAATTGGCGTGAGCGTAACGCTCAAGGCATGTTGCCAGCGCCGCCACACGATGAAAGCGGCCATACCTGGCACCACCCTGACGAGATGCTGTTTGCGCTGACCAAGTACGGCGTTGCCAAGGTGGCCAATATGCCGGGCTACCAGTCCGCCATGCCAGCATACGAAGGCAAGCTCAGTGATAGCGACATCATCGCGGTGCTGTCCTGGATAAAAAGCCAGTGGCCAGAAGAAACGCGCAAGCTGCACGATCAGGTAAATCAACGCGCACAGGTAAAGTGAGGGTATTGCCATAGCCTTTAGCGAGGCTTTAGTTTGGTGTCCGATTGCCATCAGGTTGCTGATTAGAGAGTGCCATGATGGCTATTGCTTTTGGTGTGGCATTTCTTTTTGCTCGAACAGCCCATCACCTCTCTGTGCTAGCCACTGCTTTTTATTAAATCCAGTCGCTACTTGCTTGCGTACATCCCCCCAGGTAGGATGCTGAGCCATGAGCACACATACTTCCCATCCCGACATTATCAAGCGGCTCAAGCGTGCCGAAGGCCACCTCAGGAGCATCGTCACTATGCTCGAAGAGGGGCGCAGCTGCCTGGAGATCGCCCAGCAGCTACAAGCCGTAGAAAGCGCCGTGACTAATGCCAAAAAGACGCTTGTTCACGACCATATCGAGCACTGTCTAGAACACGCTGTGCGCGAAGGCGCGCAGACTGCCGACGATACCTTGCGCGAATTCAAAGCCATCACCAAATACCTCTGAGGCGCTACCTGCCATGACTGAGTTTGCTACCCTCCTGCAGCAGGGTAATGCTTGGCTATTTATCCCTAGCGCCATCCTGCTGGGGGCGTTGCACGGCCTGGAGCCGGGTCATTCCAAGACCATGATGGCTGCCTTTATTGTGGCCATACGCGGCACGCTGGGGCAGGCGGTGTTGCTAGGCTTGTCGGCTACCCTGTCGCACACCGCCGTGGTGTGGGCTGTGGCCATGACTGGCCTGTACTTTGGCCAGAACTGGGACCCGGGCAAGACCGAAGCCTATTTTCAGCTGGCATCTGCCGTGATTATTGTTGGTGTAGCCGCCTGGATGATCTGGCGCACCTGGTATAACCAGCAATGCGCGCACGACCATGACCATCATCACGACCATGACCATGATGAAAGCCAGACCATTGATACCGGCCACGGCAAGGTCAGGCTGCAAGTATTCGAAGACGGCGTGCCACCTCGTTTTCGCTTGTACCACGGAAGCCCATGCGGCCATGTCTGGGCGGCTGAGCATATCCGCGTGGAAACCCTGCGCCCCGATGGGCAGCGCCAGGCTTTTACTTTTGTGCAGCGAGATGGCTTTGTGGAGTCCGAGCAGCTCATTCCCGAGCCGCACGAATTCGTGGCACGTCTGAGCCTGGGGCATGGGCAGCATAGCCACGATTACGAAGTGCAATACGTCGAACATGGCCACGATCACGCTGTAAATGACTTGGATGGCCTGAGCATATCGGCAGACGGTTACCAAGACCCGCACGAATTAGCCCATGCAAACGATATCCGTCGCCGCTTTGCAGGCCGGGAGGTGACCACCGGCCAGATTGTCATGTTTGGCCTAACG